>NZ_CP075715.1:5218525-5568525 GCF_024584805.1 Streptomyces sp. FIT100
CCGCAGGTGAGGCGTGCGGCGCTGGTGGGCTTCGGCCCCGAGGGCGGACAGCGGCCCGTGCTGTGCGTGGAACTCGCGCCCGGCACCGACCGGCAGCAATGGCCGAGGATCGAGGACGAGTTGCGTGCCATGGGCGCGAACAACCCGGTGACCAAACCGATCTCCGACTTCCTGCCGCACCGCGCGTTCCCCGTGGACATCCGCCACAACGCCAAGATCCGCCGTGAGCTGCTGGCCGGCTGGGCCGAGGACCGGCTCACCGGACACCGCCGCCCGACCGCCGCCGACCGGGCGCTGCGCGCCGTTCCGCTGCTCGGCTGGGCCTACCTGGCCGTCTGGCCGCTGCTGCCCTGGGACCACGGGGCGCTCACCGCCCTGTGGTGGGCCGATGCCTTCCTGAGCGTCGTCGTCCACGCGGCCCAGATCCCGTTCGCACTGCGCACGGAGCGCGAACTCGCGACCGGGCGCACGCACCTGCGGACAGCCGCCCTCACCATGCTGCTGGGCGCGGCGTGGTGGCGCCGGCGCGGGCGTGCCACGAAGCGGGCTGCCGCGTGAAAGTACTGGTGACAGGCGCCTCCGGGTTCCTGGGCAGCCATATCGTCGACGCCTGCGCAGGCGCTGGTGACGAGGTCCGCGTCCTCGTACGGGAGCGGAGCGACCTGCGGTATCTCCGCACCGTTCCCGGGGTCGAGTTCGTCTACGGGGATCTGCGCGACACCGCCTCGGTGCGCCGGGCGGTGGACGGCGTCGACGCGGTGCACCACAGCGCGGCGCGGGTCACCGACAGGGGTACGCGACGGCAGTTCTGGGACGAGAACGTCGTGGGCACGGAGCGCCTCGTGACGGCTGCCCGGGAGGCCGGGGCGCGGCGCTTCGTATTCATCAGCAGCCCCAGCGCGCTGATGGCCGTCCGCGGCGGCGACCGGCTCGGCATCGACGAGAGCGAGCCGTACCCGGCGCGTCATCTCCATCACTACTCCGAGACCAAGGCCGCCGCTGAGCGCCTGGTACTGGCCGCGGACGGCGCGGACTTCACCACCGTCGCGCTGCGCCCGCGGGCCGTGTGGGGACCGCGTGACCACTCCGGTTTCATGCCGCGGCTGATCGCGAAGATGATGACAGGCAGTCTGCCCGACCTCTCCGGTGGCCGGAAGGTGTACGCCTCGCTGTGCTACTGCGAGAACGCCGCCGACGCCTGTGTGCGGGCGGCCCGCGCCGAAGGAGTCGGCGGGCGTGCGTACTTCATCGCAGACGACGAACCGGTGGACGTCTGGAGCATGCTCGCCCTCCTCGCGGAGCGGTTCGGTGGCAGGCCGCCCACCGGACAGGTCCCGCGCGGTCTGCTGCGGGCGCTCGCGTTCACGGCGGACATGGTGTGGAAACTGCCGCCGCTGGCCCGGCGCTCCGCGCCGCCCCTGTCCCGGTACAGCCTGGCCCTGCTGACCCGTTCGGCGACGTACGACACATCGGCCGCACGCAGGGATCTGGCCCCGCCGCCGGTGGACCACGACACCGGGATGGTGAGGCTCCACGCATGGATCGAGAGCATCGGCGGCGTCGACGAATTCATCAGGAAAGTGAGGCAGTGATGTCCGCGCAGGATGCCGCCACGGACACCGGGAGCGGCGGCAGGGACGTGTTCCACCGGCCCGTGGCCCCCACCGAGTGGTCCTATCTGGCCGCCGCCCGGCGGGGTGGGCTGCTGGTGATCCAGCTCGTGGTCGAGGGGGACGGCGCGGTCGACGCCCTGGCCCTGAGCCGGGCTGTCGCCGCGGCCTCGCAGTCCTGCCCCGGCGCGCGACTGGTGCGCCGTGGCCGAACGTGGGTCGACGGTGGAGATCCGGCCAGGGTCGTGGTGGTCGACGGAAGGCACTTCGACCGTACGAAGCTCACGGGAGTGCCGGGACTCACCGTCCCGCTGGACGGGGCGGAGGGCCGCCCGAACTGCGAGGTGCTGCTGCTCACCGGCGAACCCGGCACCGTCGTCTTCCGCGCCTCCCACGCGGTGATGGACTTCAAGGGCGTCGCGATGTGGGCGGCCGAGGTGTTCCGCGTTCTGCGCGACGAGCCGCCGCACGGGGCGACGGGCACGCTGGCCGACCACACATTGCTCGACATGGTCGGACGGACGGGGCAGCGGCCACCACTCCGGCTCGATCAGCGCTCGCCGCTCGGGGGCCGGCCGGGGAACGACCGGGTGTGGCGGCGGCGTACGCCGGCCGGCCGGCACCCGGCGCTGGCAGCGAAGGTGGCGGCCGCGGTCGCCGGGGCCGTACCGGGCCCGACGGCCCGGATCATGGTCCCGGTGGACCTGAGGCGCCATGCCCCCGAGGCGGCGTCCACGGCGAACCTGGCGCTGCCCGTGTTCCTCGACATCCCGGCCGGAGAGGGCGCGGACACGGTCCACCGGAGGCTGCTCGGCGCGCTGGCCTCCCGGCGGGAACTGGCGGCCGGGGCCGAGGCGGCGCTGGCCCGCCTGCCCTTGCCCGCCGCCGCGGCACTGCTCGGCGCCTCGCGCGCCGCGGCCACGGCACGGCACCGGTATCTCGCCTCGGCCATCGTGTCGAACGGAGGACGGCTGGCCCCGGCGGACTACAGCACCGGGGAGTTCACCGCGACCAGCGTGTACGCCCTCCCGGTGCACGCGCCCCTGGTGCCGGTCAGCATCGCCCTGCTGGAACTCCCCGACCGCACCGAACTGGTGGTCTCCGCCCAGGGTGCCGAGGACGCCGGCGCGCGGTGCGAGGACCTGCTGGACCGTGTCGAGTCGGCGCTCGGCAGCGCCACGCCGGCGGCGCGCGCCACCCCGATCGGACCGCCGAGGGAGTGTCTTCACAGCAGCGTCGTCCGCCCGAAGGGCGGGCCCGGCGGTGTCTGGTGCGTGCGATCGCAGGGCGGAGGAGGGGGAGTCCATGCGGTGGGGGCACCTCCCGCGCCCGAAGGGTCACGGGGGACATCGGCGACCGACGACAACGCGGCGTGGGGGCACCTCCCGTGCCCGAAGGGCTACGGGGGTGGGGGCACCTCCCAGGCGCGAGCTCTGGGGGAGGGTGCCGGACACCACGGGGCAGACGGGACTTCGAAGACACGACCTACGGCGCCCGGGGCGGCAGAACTGCTGCTCGCTCCCGGTCCAGGAGGTCTTCCGCCCCTCGACACCACGGTGGTGCAGCTGCTGCGTGCGCGGGCAGCCCGCCGACCGGACGCGGCCGCAGTGCTCGGCGAGGGATTGCGCTGGTCGTACGCGGATCTCGACCGCCGTTCCGACGCGGTCGCCGCCCGACTGCTTGCCCGTGGCGTCGGCCGAGGGGAGGTCGTCGGTGTCCTGGCGGACCGCTCCGCCCTCGGCCTTGCCGGGGTCTGGGGAGTCCTCAAGGCGGGTGCGGCCTTCATGCCCATCGACGTACGCAATCCGGTGCAGCGGGTCGAAGAGCTGCTGGCCGACGCGAAGGCACGCTTCTGCCTCAGGGAGACGGCCCCGCCCGGAAGGACGGAGCGCAGCGGCTGCACGACGCTGCTCCTCGAAGACGCGGCACGAGACGAACCGGCACTGGACGAGGCACAGCGTGCCGCGCTCATGGCCGCCGCTCCCGGCCCGGACGATCTGGCGTACGTCATCCACACCTCGGGTTCCACGGGTAGGCCCAAGGGCGTGCAGACCGAGCACCGCAGCCTGGCCAACGTCGTCGGCTGGGCAGCACCCGTCATGCGGTGCGACGAGGAGACCCGGGCCGCGTACTCCTTCTCGCCCGGCTTCGACTTCTCGATCCTCCAGATCTTCCCGCCTCTGGTGCACGGGGGCGCCGTCGTCCCCGTGCCCGGCGAGCTCGACCACGTCAAGCTGCGGGAGATGCTCTCCGGACGGAGGATCAACACCCTCGGGCTGACACCCACCCATCTCGACCTCGCCGCACGCCTCGGCATCCGGCCCACGGGCATCCGGGCGCTCCAGGTCGGCGGCGAGACCCTCACCGCGGCGGGCAGCCGCCGGGCCCGTGACGCCTTCGGACCGGACTGTCTCTTCGTCAACATCTACGGGCCCACCGAGACAACGGTGGCCTGCACCATCGCTGTCATCGACGGCTCCGACGAAGGGGACGGCGGCACCGGACGCCCGTCCGCCCCGATCGGCGTTCCCGTGCACCGGACTTCCGTCGCGGTGCTGGACCAGCAGGGAAACGAGGTCCCGGACGGCGAGCCGGGCGAACTCCATGTGACCGGTGTCCAGCTCGCCCGCGGCTACCTCGGCCGCCCCGACCTGACGGCCGACCGGTTCGTCCACCTCCCGGACGGCCGGCGTGCCTACCGCACCGGCGACCTGGTGCTCCGCCTTCCCGACGGCCGGCTGGAGCACACGGGCAGGATCGACACCCAGATCAAGATCCGCGGCCACCGGGTCGAGCCGGCCGAGGTCGAGGCGGCGCTCACCGCCCTGCCGAGCATCGGACAGTGCGCGGTGGTGGCCCGTCCTCGGCCCGGCAGCGGCGTGCTGGCGCTGTGCGCCTTCGTGGTCCCGGCCGGGGACGCCGGAGGCGGAATCGACGAGGCCGCGGTACGGGAGCGTCTGGCGCAGTCGTTGCCGCCGCATCTGGTGCCGTCGTCGGTGCGTACGCTGCCCCGGCTCCCGGAGACCGCCGGCGGCAAGACGGACCGCCGCGCGTTGCCGAACCCCTTCGCCCCCGCGGCCGCGGACCAGGGGCGGTCCGTGGTCACGGAGGGCCCGGCCATGCCGCGGGCAGCGGTCGTGCATGTCCCGACCCCCCACGCTGAGGGCGTTGAGGACGGTGAGGACAGTGAGGGCGTTGAGGTCAGTCCGGGTCCCGGCGTCGCGGCGGTGACGGCACGCATATGGGCGCGCGTCCTGCGGTGTGACGCCGCCGACCTCGGGTCCTCGTCCGACTTCCACGCGCTGGGCGGCGATTCGCTCGCCGTGCTGGAGATGCTGGCCGCACTCGGTGAGGAACTACTGGGCGAATCGTCTGCGCAGCAGTTCCTGGACAGGCTCGGGCCGTTCAACGAGAAGCTGACGCTCGGCCGGGTCGTCGAGACCGTCGAGGCCCTGCGGGACGTGTCGTGATCTTCGTCGGAGAAGGCGCGCTGCTCTGGCGCGCGGTACAGCACACGCTCGACAGCGGCCTGCCCGTGGACCTGGTCTGCGGGCCGGCCGCCTCCAGCCCGCCGGCCTCGGCCAGGCCCGATGTCCCCGTCCTGGCCGTCACGGACATCAACGCCGTTGCCGGGGAGCTGGTGGCCGCCTGCACGGACGGGGTCGTCTGGTCGCTCAACAACAGGATGATCTTCCGCGCGCCGGTGCTGTCCACCGGGCTGCGCGTCCTCAACGTCCATCACGGCCCGCTGCCCGCCTACCGAGGGCTGCCAGAAGTCGCCCTGGTGTACGCGATATTGCGGGGCGAGCGGGAGTTCGCCGCGACACTCCACCAGGTGGACGCGGGCATCGACACCGGACCGACGCTGGCCGCCGCCCCCTATCCGATCGGCCCGCACGAGCCGTACCACGCGGTGCTGCGGCGAGGCACGCAAGCCTGCCACGGGCTCTTCGAGCGCTGTCTGCCCCGCATCGCGGCCGACCCTGTCTGGACGGGCGAGCCGGGCCGGACCGCCACGACCACCGCCGGTGACGGCTATTTCGGCCGTGAGGCGCTGGCGGGCCTGCGCCGGTACCGCGATCACCCGTCCTTCGCCCGCGCGACCGACCTCGGTTTCCTGGCCGGATTCCTGCCCGAGCTGACCGCGGTTCTGCGCCACTGAGCGAGGAGCGAGCCGCTGAAAAGCCGTTGCTGCCACCCGCGCCGTGGCGCCAGGGTGCCCCCATGGATCCGACCTCCGTCACGCTGCGCCCCGCGACCCCCGCCGACGCGCCCGCCGTCCACCGGCTGCTCAACGACATCGACACGATCGAGATCGGGCATCCCGAGACCGACCTCCACATGGTCGAGAACGACATCGCAGGGAACGACACCTGGCTCGCCGAGGAGGACGGGAAGCCCGTCGCCTTCGGCATGGTCTGGGAGGAGACCGGCGAGCCCGTGGACGACCTGGCACCCGGAACGGCGCGGGTCGGCGGCGATCTGTACGCGCTGCCCGGGCGGACCGCCGAGACCGCGGCGCTGCTCGCGGCCGTGGAGGGCAGGGCCGCCGGGTTGGCGGCGGACGCGGGGGCCGAGCGCGCCCTCGTCCACCTGGGGCTGTCCACCGCCACGACGGTGGACACGGCACAGCTGGAGTCGCGCGGCTGGCGGCCCGTACGCCGGTACAACGTGCTGACGCGCGAGGTCGACGATGCGCTCACGCCGCCCGGGCTCCCCGCCGGGACCGGCCTTCGCGTGTGCCGGACGGAGCACGAGCGCAGGCTCGTCCACGCGCTCCTGGAGGAGGCGTTCGCCGAGCACTACGACCACCAGACGCGCACGTACGAGCAGTGGCTGGAGCGGAGAGAACTGCGGGGCCCCGTCGACTGGTCCCTGGTGTGGATCGCCCGGGTCGAGGGCGTCGGCGACGCCGCCGCGCTGTTCGGGAGCGACAACCGCGACGCGATGGGCTGGGTGGGCGCGCTCGGGGTGCTCCGCGAGGCCCGTGGCCGCGGGATCGGCGAGCTCCTGCTGCGCCGGGCGTTCGCCGAGTTCGCGGGCCGCGGCCGGACGACCGTGGGGCTCGCGGTCGACACCGGCAACACCACGGGCGCGCTGCGGCTGTACGAGCGCTGCGGCATGTCCGTGCACTACGCCGCCGACACCTGGGAGCTGACGGTGGACCGGAAGGGCTGAGCGCCGTCCGGGCAAGTCCCGGCGTTGCGATCGTGCGATATGTGTACTTCTGGGGTGATATTGGGGTTCCTGTAATGCCCTGGATCCCAGGAGGCACTCCATGCGCCGAACCGCGCACAGCACGTGGGCCGCCTGCGCCGCCGCCGTCGCCCTCGCGGCGACGGGCTGCGGCGGCGGGGGCGACGGCGGCGGCGGGGCCGACGGCATCGTCAGCTCCTCCTGGGGTGACCCGCCCAATCCGCTGGAGCCCGCGAACACCAACGAGGTCCAGGGCGGCAAGGTCCTCGACATGGTCTTCCGCGGTCTCAAGCGCTACGACCCGAAGACCGGCGAGGCACAGAACATGCTCGCCGAGAAGATCGAGACCGCCGACTCCACCACCTTCACCGTCACGCTCAAGGACGGCTGGACCTTCTCCAACGGAGAGAAGGTCACCGCCCAGTCCTTCGTCGACGCCTGGAACTACGGCGCCCACCTCAAGAACAACCAGCGCAACGCCTACTTCTTCGGCTACATCGAGGGCTACGACCAGGTCCACCCCGAATCCGGCGAGCCCACCGCCGAGACCATGAGCGGACTGAAGGTCACCGGCCCGCTCACCTTCACGGTCAAGCTCACCCAGAAGTTCTCCACCTGGCCCGAGACCCTCGGCTACCCCGCCTTCGCGCCGCTGCCCAAGGCGTTCTTCACCGACCGCTCCGGCTGGCTGGCCAAGCCCGTGGGCAACGGTCCCTACGCGGTCGACTCGTACGCCCGGGGCTCCCAGATGTCCCTGCGCCGCTGGGACCAGTACCCCGGCGACGACAAGGCGAAGAACGGCGGCATCGACCTCAAGGTCTACACCGACAACAACACGGCCTACACCGATCTGATGGCCGGCAACCTCGACCTCGTCGACGACGTCCCGGCCGCCCAGCTCAAGAACGTCAAGGCCGACCTCGGCGACCGCTACATCAACACCCCCGCCGGGATCATCCAGACCATCGCCTTCCCCTACTACGACGCGGCCTGGAACAAGCCGGGCCAGGAGAAGGTCCGCAAGGGCCTGTCCATGGCGATCAACCGGCAGCAGATCACCGACACGATCTTCCAGAAGACCCGCACCCCCGCCAGGGACTGGACCTCACCGGTGCTCGGCGCGGACGGCGGCTACGACCCCGAGCTGTGCGGCGACTCCTGCACCTACAACCCGGCCGAGGCGAAGAAGCTGGTCGCGGAGGGCGGCGGGCTCCCCGGCGGCCAGCTGAAGATCACGTACAACGCCGACAGCGGCTCGCACAAGGAGTGGATCGACGCCGTCTGCAACTCCATCAACAACGCGCTCGGCAACGACCGGGCCTGCGTCGGCGGCCCGGTCGGCACCTTCGCCGACTTCCGCAACCAGATCACCCAGTCCAAGCTGGCCGGCCCCTTCCGGGCGGGCTGGCAGATGGACTACCCGCTCATCCAGAACTTCCTCCAGCCGCTCTACTACACCAACGCCTCGTCCAACGACGGCAAGTGGAGCAACCCCGAGTTCGACCGGCTCGTCGACGAGGCCAACGCCGAGTCCGACACGGCGAAGGCCGTCGAGACCTTCCAGCGTGCCGAGGAGGTCGTACGGGACCAGATGGCCGCGATCCCGCTCTGGTACCAGAACGGCAGCGCCGGCTACTCGGAGCGGATCGGCAACGTGACGCTGAACCAGTTCAGCGTCCCCGTCTACGAGGAGATCACGGTCAGCTGACCCCGCTGCCCCCGTCCCGATGACCCCTCCGGCCAGCCGGCCCGCCACCCCCGCTGACGCACCCCGTCCAGGCCCCAGGAGCCCCTCATGGGACGCTATGTGATCCGGCGTCTGCTGCAGATGATCCCCGTCTTCGTCGGCGCCACTCTGCTGATCTTCCTGATGGTGAACGTGATGGGCGACCCCATCGCGGGCCTGTGCGGCGACCGGCAGTGCGACCCCGCGACCGCCGCCCGGCTGCGCCAGGAGTTCGGCCTCGACAAGCCGGTCTGGCAGCAATACCTGACCTACATGGGCAACGTCTTCACCGGTGACTTCGGCACCGCCTTCAACGGACAGCCCGTCACCGAGCTGATGGCCACGGCCTTCCCCGTCACCATCCGGCTCACCCTGGTCGCGATCGTCTTCGAGATCGTCATCGGCATCACCCTCGGCGTGCTCACGGGCCTGCGGCGCGGCCGCCCCGTCGACACCTCCGTGCTGCTGCTGACCCTGGTCGTCATCTCCGTCCCCACCTTCGTCACCGGTCTGCTGCTCCAACTGCTGCTCGGCGTCGAATGGGGATGGATCCGGCCGTCCGTCTCGCCCGAGGCGCCGCTCGGCGAACTGATCGTCCCCGGTCTCGTCCTCGCCTCCGTGTCGCTCGCCTACGTCACCCGGCTGACCAGGACCTCCATCGCCGAGAACCGGCGCGCCGACTACGTCCGCACCGCCATCGCCAAGGGACTGCCCCGCCGCCGCGTGATCGGCCGCCATCTGCTGCGCAACTCGCTCATCCCCGTCGTCACCTTCATCGGGGCGGACATCGGCGCCCTGATGGGCGGCGCCATCGTCACCGAGCGGATCTTCAACATCCACGGCGTCGGCTACCAGCTGTACCAGGGCATCCTGCGCCAGAACACCCAGACCGTCGTCGGATTCGTCACCGTCCTCGTGCTGGTCTTCCTCCTGGTGAACCTGATCGTCGACCTGCTGTACGCCGTGCTCGACCCGAGGATCCGCTATGCCTGAGCCCCAGTACGAGGACGGGCAGGCCATCGCCCCCACCGGCGCCGGCGGCGGGTCCGACCTCGCCATGAGCGAGGCCGAGACCCTGGAGAAGGCGCCCGGCGCCGGTCCGCTCGGCACCGGACCGGGGCCGGCGGACAAGCCCCGCAGCCTCTGGTCCGACGCCTGGCACGATCTGCGCCGCAACCCCGTCTTCATCGTCTCGGGCCTGATCATCGTCTTCCTGGTGCTCATCTCGATCTGGCCCTCGCTGATCGCCTCCGGCAACCCGCTCGACTGCGACCTCGCCAAGGCCCAGGAGGGCTCCCAGCCCGGCCACCCCTTCGGCTTCGACGGCCAGGGCTGCGACGTCTACACCCGCACCGTGTACGGCGCCCGCAACTCCGTCACCGTCGGCGTCTGCGCGACCCTCGGCGTGGCCCTGCTCGGATCCGTACTCGGCGGCCTCGCCGGATACTTCGGCGCACTGCCGGACTCCCTGCTGTCCCGGCTCACCGACGTCTTCTTCGCCATCCCCGTCGTCCTCGGCGGCCTCGTCCTGCTCTCCGTCGTCACCAGCAACACCGTCTGGCCGGTGATCGGGTTCATGGTGCTGCTCGGCTGGCCACAGCTCTCCCGCATCGCCAGAGGCTCGGTGATCACCGCCAAACAGAACGACTACGTCCAGGCCGCCCGGGCCCTCGGCGCCTCCCACCCCCGGCTGCTGCTGCGCCACATCGCGCCCAACGCCGTCGCGCCGGTCATCGTCGTCGCGACCATCGCCCTCGGCACCTACATCGCGCTGGAGGCCACCCTGTCGTTCCTCGGCGTCGGGCTGCGCCCGCCCAACGTCTCCTGGGGCATCGACATCTCGGCCGCGTCGCCGTACATCCGCAACGCACCGCACATGCTGCTCTGGCCGGCCGGAGCGCTCGCCGTCACCGTGCTCGCGTTCATCATGCTCGGCGACGCGGTGCGCGACGCCCTCGACCCGAAACTGCGCTGAGGAGCCCGCCGCCATGCTGCTCGACGTACGCGATCTGCACGTGGAGTTCCGTACCCGCGACGGGATCGCCAAGGCCGTCAACGGGGTCTCGTACGCGGTCGACGCGGGCGAGACGCTCGCCGTCCTCGGCGAGTCCGGCTCCGGGAAGTCCGTCACGGCGCAGGCCGTCATGGGCATCCTCGACGCCCCGCCCGGCCGGATCACCGGCGGCGAGGTCCTCTTCCAGGGCCGGGACCTGCTGCGGCTCGGTGAGCGCGAGCGGCGCAAGGTGCGCGGCGCCGGAATGGCGATGATCTTCCAGGACGCCCTCTCGGCTCTCAACCCGGTGCTGACCGTGGGCGACCAGCTCGCCGAGATGTTCACCGTGCACCGCGGTATGTCCCGCAAGGACGCGCGGGCGAAGGCCGTCGAGCTGATGGACCGGGTCCGCATCCCGGCGGCCAAGGAGCGGCTCGGCCAGTACCCGCACCAGTTCAGCGGCGGAATGCGCCAGCGCATCATGATCGCCATGGCGCTGGCCCTGGAACCGGCCCTGATCATCGCCGACGAACCGACCACGGCGCTGGACGTCACCGTCCAGGCCCAGGTGATGGACCTGCTCGCGGAGCTCCAGCGCGAACTGGGCATGGGCCTCGTCCTCATCACCCACGACCTCGGCGTCGTCGCGGACGTCGCCGACCGGATCGCCGTGATGTACGCGGGCCGGATCGTCGAGACCGCCCCCGTCCACGACCTCTACAAGGCGCCCGCCCACCCGTACACCCGCGGACTGCTCGACTCCATCCCGCGCTTGGACGGCAAGGGCCGGGAGCTGTACGCGATCAAGGGCCTCCCGCCCAACCTCCTGCACATCCCGTCCGGCTGCGCCTTCCATCCGCGCTGCCCGATGGCCCAGGACGTGTGCACGACCGACGAGCCCGACCTCTTCGACGTGCGCCGGGACCGCGGCAGCGCCTGCTTCTTCTACCGGGAGTGCCTCCGTGGCTGAGCCGATCATCGAGGCCCGCGGCCTGTACAAGCACTATCCGCTCACCCGGGGGATCGTCCTCCGCAAGCAGGTGGGTGCGGTCAGGGCGGTCGACGGCGTCGACCTCGACCTGTTCCCCGGCGAGACGTTGGGCATCGTCGGCGAGTCCGGCTGCGGCAAGTCCACCCTCGCCAGACTGCTGGTGAGCCTGGAGCGGCCGACGCGCGGGGAGATCCGTTACAAGGGCGAGGACATCACCCGGCTCTCCGGGCGTGCGCTCAAGGCCGTGCGGCGCAACATCCAGATGGTGTTCCAGGACCCGTACACCTCGCTGAACCCGCGGATGACGGTCGGCGACATCATCGGGGAGCCGTACGAGATCCATCCGGAGGTGGCACCGAAGGGCTCGCGGCGGCAGAAGGTGCAGGAGCTGCTCGACGTCGTCGGCCTCAACCCGGAGTACGTGAACCGCTATCCGCACCAGTTCTCCGGCGGTCAGCGCCAGCGCATCGGCATCGCGCGCGGTCTCGCGCTGCGGCCGGAGGTCATCGTCGCGGACGAGCCGGTCTCGGCGCTCGACGTCTCCGTGCAGGCGCAGGTCGTCAACCTGATGGAGAGGCTCCAGGACGAGTTCGCCCTCTCGTACGTCTTCATCGCGCACGACCTGTCGATCGTCCGGCACATCTCCGACCGGGTGGGCGTGATGTACCTGGGGCGGATCGTGGAGACCGGGAAGGACGCCGAGATCTACGACCATCCGACGCACCCCTACACCCAGGCGCTGCTGTCGGCGGTCCCCGTGCCCGACCCGGACGCGCGCGAGCACCGGGAGCGGATCATCCTCACCGGGGACGTGCCCTCGCCGACGGACATCCCCTCCGGCTGCCGGTTCCGCACCCGCTGCTGGAAGGCACGGGAGCGATGCGCCCTGGAGGTGCCGGAGCTGGCGGTTCCGGCAGTCTTCCGGCTCACCGACGGGCCCGCGAAGCACGACTCGGCCTGCCACTTCGCCGAGCAGAAGCACGTGGTGCCGGGGGAGGGGGAGCTGGGCGGCCCCGGACAGGGAACCGCCCAGCACTAGAGGGTCCGTCGGATCGGTTCGCGCGGCGTCAGATCAGTTCGCGCGTCTCCGCCGTCTCGCGGTGGAGGATGGCCAGCCGGGCCCTCTTCTCCGGGAGGAAGACCTCCGGGAGGTCGATCTCGGGCAGCACGATCTCGGGCCCGATCTCGAAGCCGGTACGGGCCAGCCGCTCGACCGCCTTGGCGTTGCGGATGTCCGGCTCGGCAACGATTCTCCGCACCGACGGGTCCGCCAGGACGCAGACGACGAGCACGGACAGCATCGCTGCCGTGAAACCGGGGCGCGGCGCGCCCTGCGGGGGCCCGACCATCAGGTGGACACCGACGTCGCCCGGCTCGGTGGCGTAGCACTCGCTGACCCGGTCGGCCTCCGGGTCGTACGTCTGGAAGAGCATGACCGGCCGGCCCTCGCACTCGATCAGCCATGCGTGGTGGGTCGTCAGCCCGTCCATGTGCCGGTAGATCTCCAGGACCTCTTCGCGCGTCGCCTCGCCCATGCCCCAGAAGCGGGCGCGCTCCTGGGTGACCCAGGAGTGGATCGTGTCGACGTCGCGCTCCGGATCCAGGCGGCGGACCCGCACCGTCCCGAAACCGTCGAGGGCCTGCTCGTGCACGGCCCGGTCCTGCGAGGCGTCAGTGGTCATGCTGTCTCTCCTTGGCGAGCTTGTCGAAGTCGGTGACGACGGGCGCCAGGGCGCCGCGCAGCCACAGCGGCAGCTGGTCGCGGTGGTGGGCGTCGCCCGGGATGCCCCGGGCGCCCAGCGGGACCACCCAGAGGCTGTCCTCGCGCCGGGCGAGGTCCCATACGTAGCGGGCGGACGGGCCGCGCGCGCCGTGGTCGGTGAGGCCGGGGACGCTGGACGTGGCCAGCACGCAGTCGTGGTCGCCGGCCATCCCCGGCCACTCCTCGCCGGAGCCGTCGGCCGCGGGCAGAGCCTGCCAGGGCGCGAGCCGGTGCAGGTCGCCCCAGGTGGCCTCCGGCGGTGCGGCGGCGACCTCCTCCAGGGCCTGCCGCACGACGTCGGTCCGGTCGATGCCCGGCAGCAGCCGCGTCGTCAGCAGCCCTTCCAGCGCGTAGCCGGTCTTCACGACGAGCGCGAGCCAGGGCCGGAAGACGGCGGGATACGGCAGCGGCCCGGCGAGCGCGGCGAGCTCCGGGTGCGCGACGAGCCGCCGTACGACGGCGTGCCGCACCGCGGCGTAGGCGGCGGCGACGGTGCTGTCCGCGTCCATCCGGCGGTCCCAGCCCAGCAGCCGCTCGCGCAGCCCGGCGGCTTCGGGGGCGAGCCCGTCGAGACCGGCGATCAGCTCCAGCAGTGGGGCGGCGGAGGCGAGATGGGTGTCCATGTGCACGGCCGCCATGTCCGGGGCGGTCCAGCCCTTCGACTCCCGCAGCAGCTCGGCGATGCGGTCCGCGCGGTGCGGGGGCGCGAACTCGACGCCGAGCGGCCCGGCGAGACGGCGCTCGTTGGCCATGACGGCGAAGTCCTCGACCTCGGCGCGGGGCATCGGCTCGTGCCAGCCCCGCCACTCGTGCGCAGGCTCCCACGCGGGCACGATCCGCAGCCCGTTGTCGTCGTGCCGCAGCGGTACGCGCCCGGCGGTGCGGTGCAGCAGCCCGCCGGCGGTGTCCGCGGCCTGGACGACGTTCACGGGCTCGACCCAGCGGTCGAAGGCCCGGTCGACGTCGGCGACGCTCCGGGCGCGCAGCAGCGCGGGGATCGCGGCGAAGCCGAGCTCGGCGGTGACGCGCGGGATGTAACGCAGGCTGATGGCCTCCGCGATGCCGTCGCCCTCCGGCGCGGCGCCGATGATCACCGGGCCGCGTTCCGTCTCGACGATCTCGACGGTGACGGGCTCGGCGCCCGAGACCTCGACGGTCTCGGTGTGGTGGGAGGCCGGGCGCCAGCCGTCGGGGCCGAGCGCTTCGAGCCCTCCGGGCGCCCGGCGCAGCCGCTCCCGGTACACGTCCTGGTAGTCGGCCATGGCGTTGGTGATCGCCCAGGCGACGCTGCCCGTGTGGGCGAAGTGGGGGACACCGGGGACCCCGGGGAAGGCCAGGCCCACGACGTCGTACTCGGGGCAGACCAGATGGACCTGCTGGTAGACGCCGGGGTCCTCGATGAAGCGGTGCGGGTCGCCCGCGATGATCGGGGCGCCGCTGGCGGTGCGGTCCGCGGTGACCAGCCAGCCGTTGGAGCCCGCCGTCGCCGGGCCGTCCACCGCGAAGAGGTCGATCGCCTCGTCGCCGAGGCGCGTGGCGACCTCCTCGCGCCACAGCTTGGTCGGGAAGCCCGCGAAGAGGATGTGGGTGGTGAGCCAGATCGACAGCGGCGTCCAGGGGTCCCACTCCCCGGGCGCGAGACCGCACCTCGCGAACTCGGGCGCCGCCGCCGCGCCTTCCGCGAGGCCGGCGCGCACCCCGTCGACGTACGCCGCCACCCACGCGCGCGTCTCGGCGTCCAGCGCCTCGTAGCAGCGCCGCGCGGTGTCGTCGAGCCGCGCCTGCCGGGCGAAGCGGTCCCAGACGACGGCCTCCTCACCCAGGAAGGCGGCCGTCGTGCCCCGCGCCCGGTGCCGCTCGATCTCCAGCTGCCAGGCCCGGTCGACCGCCGCGTTGTGCCCCTGGGCGAAGGCGAGTTCGTTCGCGCTGCCCGCGCGCAGATGGGGGATGCCCCAGCTGTCCCGGTAGACCTCGGTCACCCGGTCCTCCTTTAGGTTAGGCTGACCTAACCTTAACCGGCGCGATGGGGAGGAGAGCACGGTGGGGCATGGCTGGGAGGGCGTCGTCCTCAAGTTGTTTCGGGGCAAGGACTTCGCATTCACGGTGACCGGCGCCGAGCAGGTCACCGAGCGGTACCGGCGGGTCCACCTCGCCGACGGCGGCATGCTCGGCGCGACCGGGGTGCACCCGACGATGTGGGTGCGGCTCTGGTTCGACAGTGCGGGCAAACCGCATCAGCGCGCCTACACCCTAGTGGACCCCGACCCGGAGGCCGGCACCTTCAGCCTGGAGTTCGCGCTGCACGACGGGTGCGCGAGCGACTGGGCGCGGAAGGCCGGTCCCGGCGACACCATCGAGGCGACCCTCCAGGGCACCGGCTTCACCGTCCCCGACCCGCTGCCGTCCCGGCTGTTCGTGATCGGCGACCCGGCGTCGCTGCCCGCAATCAACTCCCTGCTCGGCTCGATGCCGGAAACCCCGGCGACCGTCTGGTTCGAGACCCCGCACGAGTCCGATGCCGAGCTGCCGCTCCGCGCCGGCGCCCCGCACCACGAGGTGCGCCATGTGCCGCGCCGCGACGAGGGCGCGCACCTGGTCGCGGAGGTCCGGGCCGCGCTTCCGGGTCTGCTCGGGGACGACCCGGCACAGGCGTACGTCTGGATAGCCTGCGACACCGCGACCACCCGCACCCTGACATCGTACGTCCGCAAGGAGCTCGGCCTGCCCAAGGACCGGGTCCACTCGCTGGGCTACTGGCGGTCGTTCTAGTCGCGGTATTTGTTCCGGAATCTCGTTAACGCTCAGGCAACTTCGCCGAAGCGGCTCCGATATACGAACGCGTCACCCTGATCTCCGTACGGCCGTGCGGGTGCCGTTCGGACCGGCCGGGACGCGTCATGTCGCCCCGGCCGGTCGTCTTTTCCTTCCTTCCTCGTTGCCGCCGCCCGGGTGGAATCTCGCGTCCCGACGGGTGCGGCTCCCGCTCGTCGCTTGCGCTGCGCTGAGGAATATGACGGACACACATGCGAATCGGGGCGTGCCGTAACGCGCACAACTGCAGTGTGTTCACTTCACGTTCCGCGAGGAAGGCATCTGGTGAGTCGTAAAACGATCCGTAATTCCCGCGTGAGAACAGCCGCATTGGTTTCGGCGAGCACGCTCGCCCTGGCGCTCAACGTCGTTCCGAGTACCGCGGCTTTCGCAGACGCCATCCAGAGGGCTGGTCACGGGCACAGCCTTGGACTGCCCGGTCCGAACGGCGTCACGTCCGCCGACCGCGACGATGACCGCGACCGCGGGCCGAAGGGGGACCGTGGGCCCAAGGGAGACCGCGGGTCGAAGGGGGACCGGGGCAAGGTCGGGCCGCAGGGCCCGCAGGGTGTCCCGGGTTCCCAGGGACCGCAGGGCGACATCGGTGTCGGTACGCAGGGCCCACAGGGCGACGTCGGCGCGCAAGGCCCACAGGGCCCGGAGGGCGACGGCGTCGGTGAGCAGGGTCCGCAGGGAACGCAGGGGGTTCCGGGTGCGACCGGCGCCCAGGGGCCGCAGGGCGACATCGGTGTGGGTGTGCAGGGGCCGCAGGGTCCCCGGCACGACCGGTGCGGCAGGCCCTCAGGGCGACCCGGGTGCGACCGGCGCCCAGGGGCCGCAGGGTGACATCGGCGTGGTGTGCAGGGTCCGCAGGGCGACGCCGGTGCTGATGGTGCGACCGGCGCGCAGGGTCCGCAGGGTGACGCGGGTCCGCAGGGTGCTACCGGTGGGACCGGTGCGCAGGGTGTGCAAGGCGAGACTGGTGCTCAGGGCACGCAGGGTGACACCGGTGCGCAGGGCGCGCAGGGTGCCACCGGTGCCACTGGTGCGCAGGGCGTGCAAGGTGACACCGGTGCTCAGGGCACGCAGGGCACCGCCGGTGCGCAAGGCGCGCAGGGTGTGCAGGGCAGCACCGGTGTGCAGGGTCCGCAGGGTTTCCAGGGCGACCAGGCCGCTCTCGTCGGCTACATCAACATCGACCAGACTCCGGCGGCCAACGAGTCGAGCGTCGAGTGTGAGGAGGGTGACCTCGCCACCGGAGGGGGCTTCGACCCTGCGACCGACTCGACCGTCGACTACGACGGGCCGATCCCCGCGGTCCAGGGTGCCGAGCCCACCGGGTGGCAGGTCACGAGCGAGTCGGCGAACGTCCTTACCGCTTACGTCGTCTGTCTCGACCGGACGCCGTAGACGGGACGACACGGTCGAGCGAAGCACAGGGCGAGACCCCGGGGCAGCACATGCCCCGGGGTCTCGCCCTGTCGGCGCCCGGTGGACGCGTTACGCCATGCCCAACGCCCGCTTCAGGAAGTCCACTTGTAGAAGCAGCAGGTTCTCCGCCACCTGCTCCTGCGGAGTCATGTGCGTCACTCCACTGAGCGGCAGCAGTTCATGGGGGCGCCCGGCCGCCAGCAGGGCCGAGGACAGGCGGAGGCTGTGGGCCATCACCACATTGTCGTCTGCGAGGCCATGGATGATCATCAGCGGCCTCGTCGGCTCCACCGCCCCGCTCAGACCGTCGTCCGTGACGAGCGAGTTCGCCGCGTACACCTCAGGGTGGTCACCCGGCAGGCCGAGATACCGCTCCGTGTAATGGGTGTCGTACAGCC
The DNA here is from genome assembly GCF_024584805.1 of Streptomyces sp. FIT100. Lineage (NCBI taxonomy): Bacteria > Bacillati > Actinomycetota > Actinomycetes > Kitasatosporales > Streptomycetaceae > Streptomyces > Streptomyces sp. FIT100. The sequence goes on from NZ_CP075715.1 coordinate 5,236,444, forward strand.
GCCAGTCCGTCACCGGTGCCCCCGCGACCCCCGCGTGGAAGACGTCCGGCCGCCGCAGCACCGCCAGCGCGGCCAGATAGCCGCCGTACGACCAGCCCCGGATCGCCACCCGGCCGAGATCCAGCGGGTACCGCCCGGCCAGGTCCCGCAGCGCGTCGATCTGGTCGTCCAGGGTCAGCGTGAAGTCGTCCTTGACCGCCTTCTCCCAGGCCGGCGAGCGGCCCGGCGTGCCGCGCCCGTCCGCGACGACCACCGCGAAGCCCTGGTCCGCGAACCACTGGGAGGTGAGATGCGGATTGTGTGCCGCGACCACACGCTGACCGTGCGGCCCGCCGTACGGGTCCAGCAGCACGGGGAGTGCACCGTCCGACTCCGTGTACCCGGTCGGCAGCAGCACGGCGCACGGAATGCGCCGTGCGCCACCCTCGGTGAAGGTCACCCGGGCCGACAGCACCGCACGCTCCGCGTGCGAGGCGATCACCGCGACCTGCTTGCCCTCCCGCAGCACCTGCACCGTCGTCCCGCCCACCTCCGGCCGCGCCGACGCCAGCACCGTCACCGCCCCCGACCGTACGGCCGAGTGCACCCCCGCGCCCTCGGAGACCCGCTCGAAGCCCAGCTCGTTGACCCGGTACACATGGATCTCGCCGGTCTCGGGCAGCTCCGCTTCCTCACCCGCCGACGCCGAGATCAGGACATCCGAATCGCCGATGTCCAGCACCGCCCGCACATGCAACTGCGCCCCGGTCAGCGGCCGGTCACCCACCGCCAGGACCCGCGCGCCGCCCTCGTCCGCGACCCGCACCAGCCGCCCGTCCGGGGCCCAGGCGGGCGCCCCGGCCGCCGGCTCCACCCACACCGGGTCCTCGTCCACGTGCACCGTGCGCGTCGCACCCGTCTCCTCGTCCACCGCGAGATGGAGCGCCGTGCGCTGGTCCCGGGTCTGGACGAGCAGCAGCGGCGCCCCCGACGTCGACCAGTGCACACGCGCGAGGTACGGATACCGCTCCCGGTCCCAGACGACCTCGGTCCGCGCCCCGTCGAGCCCCACCAGACAGAGCCGCACCTCCGCGTTGGCCGTCCCCGCCGCCGGGTACGCGACCGGCGCCGGCTCCCGGTCCGGATGCGCCGGGTCCGCCATCCACCAGCGCTGTACGGGCTCCTCGTCGACGCGCGCCACCAGCAGCCGGTCGCTGCCGGGCCCCCACCAGAACCCGCGCGTCCGGCCCATCTCCTCCGCCGCCAGGAACTCCGCGACGCCGTAGGTCGTCCGCGCGTTCTCCGGCTCGGCCAGGGCCCGGTCCCCGTCGCCCTCCGCGCCGATCACCCGCAGCGCGCCCTTCGCCGCGTACGCCACGAACCGCCCGTCCGGCGACGGCCGCGGGTCGATCACCGGCCCCGCCGCGGGCAGTTCACGCGCCGTCCCGGCCCGCAGCTCCGCCGTGAACAGCCGCCCCGACAGCGCGAAGGCCGCCAACTCCGCCTCGCTGTCCACGGCGTAGCCCACGATGCCGCCGGACCCCTCACGGCTGCGCTCCCGGCGCGCCCGCTCCTCGGCCGGCAACTCCTCCTCGGCGCCGCCCAGCAGCGCCTCGGGATCCGCGGCGACCCGCTCGCGCACCTCCCCTTCGAGGTCCAGCACCCACAGCCCGTGGGCCCGCTCCGTCCCTGACGGGGAGCGCAGGAACACCACCCGGGAGCCGTCCGGCGACACCGTGAACGCACGCGGTGCGCCCAGCATGAAGCGCTGCGTTCTGGCGTACTGGCGGGGGAAGGAGAGCGGGGCCGGTGCCGGGTGGGACTGCTGCTGCCTGGAGGTCATGTGGCCGAATCTAGTGCCGTGCGCCCCCGTGTGCTGCCGTGCTCCGATCAATGCGTGCGAGCGGATAGTTATGATCCGTACCGCCAGGTGGGTATGAACCTCCCGGCACAGGCAGGCTGACCGTTTCCGACCGTGTTTCTGTCGACCATCTGTGGAGGTGAACCGCCGTGGCACTCTCGATTTCGGCGGTGGTGCTGCTGGCGATCATCGTCTTCCTGCTCGTCAAGAAAGCGGGACTGAAGGCCGGGCACGCAGCCGTGTGCATGCTGCTCGGCTTCTATCTGGCCAGCTCGTCCATCGCGCCCACGATCAGCGAGCTGACCACGAACGTGGCGGGCATGATCGGCGGCATCAAGTTCTAGGGGCTTCCGCTTCCGGGACCGGTCGCGCGGCCTCGTAGGCTGGGGGCCATGACGGACCCGGACCTGCCGGCCCGTCGTCTGCTGCTGGTGCACGCGCACCCCGACGACGAGTCGATCAACAATGGCGCCACCATGGCGCGGTACGCCGCCGAGGGCGTCCATGTCACGCTCGTGACGTGCACCCTCGGCGAAGAGGGCGAGGTCATCCCGCCCGAGCTCGCCCATCTCGCCGCCGACAAGGAGGACCGGCTCGGTCCGCACCGGATCGGCGAACTGGCCGCCGCCATGGCCGAGCTGGGCGTCTCGGACCACCGCTTCCTCGGCGGCCCCGGCCGCTTCCGCGACTCCGGGATGATGGGCCTGTCCCAGAACCGGCGCCCCGGTGCCTTCTGGAGCACGGACGTCGACGAGGCCGCCCCGTACCTCGTCGAGGTGATCCGCACGGTACGGCCGCAGGTCCTCGTCACGTACGACCCCAACGGCGGCTACGGCCACCCCGACCACATCCAGGCGCACCGTGTCGCGATGCGGGCGGCCGAACTCGCCGCCGAGCCGGCGTTCCGCCGCGATCTCGGCAGCCCCCACACCATCGCCAAGATCTACTGGAACCGGGTGCCGCGCTCAGTCGCCGAGGAGGGCTTCGCACGCCTGCGGGCCATGGCGGCCGAATCCGGGACGGCCGTGGCATTCCCCGGCATCGCGGAAGTCGGCGACATTCCCGGCGTCGTGGACGACTCGGAGATCACCGCCGGGATCGACGGCACCGCGTACACCGGCCGGAAGGCGGCGGCGATGCGCGCCCACGCCACCCAGATCGCGGTCGACGGCCCCTTCTTCGCGCTGTCGAACGACCTCGGCCAGCCCCTGTTCACCAGCGAGTACTACCAGTTGGTCCGTGGCGAATCCGGCGCACCCGCCGGTGAGCGTGAGAGCGACCTGTTCGAGGGAGTGGCGTCATGACCGAGCCCGGAGCGTGGCTGACGGGTTCCCCGAGACCCGGACGGATCGCCGCCTACCTCGGCCTCGCCGTCCTCGGCTTCGTGGTGGGGACCGCCGGCTCGCTGGTCCAAACCGCCTGGTTCCCGGGCGGGTTGCTGCTGGCGCTGCTCGGTACGGCGGGGGCGTTCTACGGCGGACTGCGCACCGCCGGCACCCAGCTGGGCGTCCTCGCCCCCGCGGGTGGCTGGATCGTGGCGGTGCTGCTGCTGAGCGCGGGGCGCCCGGAGGGCGACGGTCTTTTCGCGGGTGGTCTCGGCGAGATCGTCTTCCTGCTGGGCGGAATGGCCGTGGCTGTGATCTGCGCCACGATGACGCGGTTGCCGCAATCGGGCGCCTCCGACGGCCGACTTGGCACGTGACGTGTCCTGTCTCAGGCCGAAATGACCACGCACACCTGGGCCGGTGCGGAACCCCGCTTCCCCCAGTCGCGGGGTGCGGACCGGCGGCGGCCAGTATGGTGGTGCGCGCCGCCGAGCCGCCCGCAGTGGTACCAGAAAGAACGGGCGGCGGAGCCAATCGGGAGAACCTGCTTTGAGTCGTGAAACTGAGAGTTCGTCCTCCGGCCCGCAGGGCCGGGGCGGAGCCGCGTACCCCTCGGGGACACCGCCGTACGGATCCCGCCAGTATCCGTCGCTGCACCCCACGCAGGACGCTCCGGACGAGAGAGCCGAGCCTGCGGCCTCTCCGCAGCCGGACGAGCCCAAGACCGAGACCACGCTGACCACGCGCATCCGGATCAACATCCCGGGTTCGCGGCCGATTCCGCCGGTCGTCATGCGTACGCCGATGAGCGACATCGACGCGCGCAAGAACGCGGGCGGCCCGAACGGTGCGCCCGGCACGGGCGGTGCCGGCGGTGCGAACGGCCGCGAGGGCGAGCGGGCGGCGGAGCGCACCGGCGCCACGCCGCGGCCCTCGGGAGTCACGGACGCACCGGCCGCGCGGGGTGGCGCCGGTCCGCGCGCGGAGGTGCCGCCGCCCGCGGCGGAGAAGCCGGCCGAGGAGAAGACCAGCGACTGGTTCGCGCCGCGCAAGGCGCCGGCCCCTGCACCGGCCGCGCCGCCCGCCCCTTCGGCGCCGTCCGCTCCCGTTCCGGGTCCGGCGGCCGCTCCCGACGGGCCGAATCCGCATGCCGGTCCCGGCGGACCGGGTGGTCCGGGTGCGCCCGGTGGTCCCCGCGGGCCGCGTCCCGGTGGCTCGCTGAGCGACCTCGCGGCCCAGGCGGACGCGCCGGGTGTCGGCCGCGGCACGCCGCCGTTCGGTGTGCGCCCGCCCGGCGCCCAGGGCCGGCCGGGACCCACCGGCCCCACGACGGGTCCGGCCAGCGGCAGTTCGCCGTTCGCCCCCGGGGCCGGTGGCGGTGTGCCGCAGATGAGCGACGACACGGCCGTGCTGACCCCGCAGAAGCACGCGGGTCCGGGCTCGGGCATGGGCATGGGCCAGGGACCGGGTCCCTCGGCCCCTGGCGGCAATGTCTCGGGTGACACGCTCACGAGCGGCATCCCGGTGGTTCCCTCCCCGGAGCACCGTTCGCCGTTCGCGCCCCTCGTACCGGGCCAGAGCGGCCCGGACGCGGCACCTTGGCCGCCCTCCGGCCCCGGCGACTTCTCGGCGCCGGACTTCCCCGGCCCGGCCACGCCGGCGCACGTCGCGCCCGGCCCGTCGCCGTCCCCTTCCCCGGCCGCGCCGGGGCCCGGGGCCTCGTCGTCCTCCCGTTCCGCCGCCAAGAAGGGCCGGTCCAAGCTGGTCCTGGCCGGCGCGGGCGTGTTCGGCGTGCTCGTCGTCGCGTACGGCGCGGGCCTGCTGCTGAACCACTCCGAGGTCCCCAAGGGCACCACAGTCCTCGGCGTCGACATCGGCGGCGGCACGAAGGCGGACGCGGTCGCCACGCTCGAATCGGCGCTGGGCGAGCGGACCAAGGCCCCCCTCCAGCTCACGGTGGACGGCAAGAAGGCCCAGCTGGCCCCGGACAAGGCGGGTCTCAGCCTGGACAGCCAGGCCACCGTCCGCGACGCCGCCGGCAGCGACTACAACCCGGTCTCCGTCATCGGCACCCTCTTCGGCGGCGAGCGGGAGACCCAGCCGGTCATCCCGGTCGACGAGGAGAAGCTGCAGGTCGCCCTCGCCGACCTGGCGGGCACCTCCGGCACGGCCAGCGAGGGCACGATCCGCTTCGAGCCCAACAAGGTCATCGCCGTACCGGGCAAGGCCGGCAAGGCCCTGGACATCGGTCAGTCGACGATCTCGGTCAGGGACGCGTACCGCGCCCAGGTCGAGACCGGCACGACGAACGTGGTCGAGCTGCCGGTCGGCACCCGCGAGCCCACCATCACCAAGGCCGAACTGGACCGGGCGATGAAGGAGTTCGCCGAGCCCGCGATGTCCGGCCTGGTCACGATCAAGGCGGGCGGCAAGGAGATCCAGTTCGGCCCGGCGCGCTCGCTCCCGAAGATCCTTTCCATGAAGGCGATCGACGGCCGGCTCGTCGAGGTCTACAACAAGCAGGCCATCGACGAACTGCTGGACGGCGCCTTCGACGGGATCACGATCACCAAGGGCGACGGCAAGGAGTACCCGGTCTCGGCCGACGACGTCGCCTCCGCGATGCAGAAGGCGCTCCTCGGCAAGACCCCGGCCGAGCGCACCCAGACGATCGAACTCAACCCCCAGGGCTGAGACACCGGCCGCCCCGGAGCCCCCCGCCCGAACCTCGGGCGGGGGGCTCTCGCCGCGAGTGGAGGAGTACGAGAAGTGGATCACCTGTACCCGCCGATCGAACCCTACGAGACCGGGATGCTCGACGTCGGCGACGGCAACCTCGTGTACTGGGAAGTCTGCGGCAATCCCGAGGGCAAAGCCGCGCTCGTCGTCCACGGCGGACCGGGATCGGGGTGCGGGACCGTTGCGCGCAGGCACTTCGACCCGGACCGGTACCGGATCGTCCTGTTCGACCAGCGGGGATGCGGCAGCAGCACACCGCACGCGAGCGACCCCTCGACGGACATGAGCCACAACACCACCCGGCATCTGATCGCCGACATGGAGCTGCTGCGGGAGCACCTGGACGTCGGCAAATGGCTGCTGTACGGCGGCTCGTGGGGCTCCACGCTGATCCTGGCCTACGCCGAGCAGCACCCGGAGCGCGTCTCCGAGATCGTCATCACCGGCGTCACCACCACCCGCCGCTCCGAGAGCGACTGGCTCTACCGAGGCGTCGGCCGCTTCTTCCCCGAGCAGTGGGACCGTTTCCTCGCCGGCGCCCCCGGAACACCGCGCGACGGCGACCTCGTCGCGGCCTACGCCGCCCTGGCCGGGCACGCCGACCCCGCGGTCAGGGCCAAGGCCACGGCCGACTGGTGCGCCTGGGAGGACGCCGTCGTGTCCGCGGAGACGAAGGGCGCCTCCAACCCGTACAGCGACAGGCCCTCGGCGGCCCGACTCGCCCTGGTGCGCATCTGCTCCCACTACTTCTCCCACGGCGCATGGCTGGAAGAAGGCGCCCTGCTGCGCGACGCCCACCGCCTGGCGGGCATTCCGGGCGTGCTGGTCCACGGCCGGCTCGACATGGCCGGTCCGCTGCACACCGCCTGGGAGCTCTGCCGCGCCTGGCCCGATGCCGAGCTGATCGTCGTGGAGGACTCGGGGCACATGGGGAACGACACCGCACGCGGCCATGCGCTCGCGGCGCTGAACCGCTTTGCCGACGGCGTCAGTTCAGCATCGAACGCGCCGCGCGGGCCCGGCGTCTGATCGTCGCGGCCGTCGCGGGTTCCACCGCCGCGAGGATGTCGGCGTACGCGTCCATCTCCGAAGCCCCCGTGAGGAAGTCGCCGCGCTGCACCAGCAGCTGGGCGCGCTCGAAGCGGAGGCGGGCGGGGTGGGAGGGGAGGAGGAGGGAGAGGTCGATCGCCCACAGGGCGACGTCCGAGCGCTCCGGGCGCGCGGCGGACCAGGCGCGGATGTTGTTGAGGATGCGCAGGACGATCTGCAGCGGGGTCGCCGGGACCAGCATCGAGGGGTCGAGAGGCGCGCCTGTCGCGCCCACGACGAGGAGCTCGGCGTCCGCGCCCGTCAGCAGGCTGCCGCCCGCGAAGGGGTCGGCCAGCACCGGGCGCCCGGGGTCGCCGAAGCCGACGACGAAGTGGCCCGGGAGGGCGATGCCGTAGACGGGAGCACCGGCCCGGCGGGCGACCTCCAGCCAGACGACGGAGAGCAGGATGGGCAGCCCACGGCGGCGCCGGAGCACCTCGTGGAGCAGGGAGGACTCCAGGCGCTGGTAGCAGCCGGGCGTGCCGCGGAAGCCGCAGCGCTCGCCGAGGAGCGCGGCCAGGGCCGCGACCCAGGACTCCGGCTCCCCGGCGCCGTACGGCAGCAGCCCCGCAAGCCGGTCCAGTTCGATCTGGGCGGCGTCCAGGCCCGCCTCGTCCAGTGCCGGGTCGGCCTCCGCACCCACCAGCAGGCACAGCGTCGCGAGGTCGGGCCGTTCGGAGCGGGCCTCCTCGGCGAACCGGCGCCTCCACCGCGTGGCCTCCGGGTGGTGTGGGGGGTGCATATGCGTCTCGTACCCGCTCAGGAAGATCGGGAGTAGCGGAGGGGGTGCCGGAAATGGTGGTAGTGGTGATGGACGGCGAAGCCCATCCCCTCGTACAGCGCCCGCGCCGCGTCGTTGTCCGACTCGACCTGGAGCCAGGCGGCCGAGGCCCCCTCGTCCAGGGCGCGGCGCGCAAGCGCCGTCATCACGGCTGTCGCCAGGCCCTGCCTGCGGGACGCGGGGTCCACCTCCACCGCCATGAAGCCCGCCCAGCGGCCGTCCACCACACAACGGCCGATCGCCGCGGGGACCTCCGATGCGCCAGGTATGGTCGCGAACCACACGGACGGGCCGCTGGACAGGACCTGCACCATATGAGGGCCAGGGCCAGGGCCAGGGCCAGGGGCAGCGGACCGCTGGTAGCGCCGTAGCCACGCCTCGTCGACGGACCGCCCCAGCCGCACCCGCTCCACGTCCGCGTCCAGGTCGCCGACGGGCGCGAGCGCGCCGATGCGCAGCTCAGCCGACACCTCCCGCTCCCAGCCGTGCCGTTCCAGCTCCGCGCAGAGCGCCTCCTGCGTGTCCGCCGCCCCCGTCGCGGTCTGGACGTACGCCGGAAGCTCGCGCTCCGCGTACCACTCCCGGACCCGTGTCAGGGCCTCGTCCAGCGGCAGCCCCGGGTCCCCGAGCGGCAGCGCCGAGTTCGCCCGCCGGGTGAAGCCGGACGACGCGCGCAGCAGCCAGTCGCCGAGCGGCTCGCTCTCCACCGGCTGCCAGGCCCGGGCCGACACCCGCGCCAGCTCCTCGTAGGGGGCCGCGGGACCGCGTCTGCGGGCCGGCGCGGAGGGCACAACCTTGCCCGCGACCAGCGACGATTCCGGGATGCGGACGGTTTCCCCGGTCCTTCGTGTGATCAGCAGCACAGCATCGTCCCAGGATGTGAGAACGCCGACCGTGTCCGTGAACGTTTCCGACCCGGTCCCGGGTTCGGCGCGTCGGCGTACCGAAACACGTTTTCCCACGTCAGACGGGGTGATTCGGACCTCCAGACGTCCGCCCGCAGTGAATTCCACAGCTCAGTCCTCCCCTCCTGTTCGGATCATCCCCAGGAACGGAGATACTAGGTGCGGGCATCGACGACGCCGCGCTCCCGCGCAGCCCCGCGGCGAGCCGCAGACCGGACGCCGCGCCCTACCGAGGAGGAACGACAGCGTGACCTACGTCATCGCGCAGCCTTGTGTCGACGTCAAGGACAAGGCATGCATCGAGGAGTGCCCCGTCGACTGCATCTACGAGGGCCAGCGGTCCTTGTACATCCACCCGGACGAGTGCGTCGACTGTGGTGCTTGTGAGCCGGTCTGCCCGGTCGAGGCGATCTTCTACGAGGACGACACTCCTGAGGAGTGGAAGGACTACTACAAGGCGAACGTCGAGTTCTTCGACGAGCTCGGTTCGCCCGGTGGCGCCTCCAAGCTGGGCCTGATCGAGCGCGACCACCCCTTCGTCGCCGCTCTGCCGCCGCAGAACGGCTGATCGCGCGACCTCGGTCCCGTACGGTGCGTCCGCCGTGCGGGGCCGTGGCGTTTCGGCCGGGGCGTCCCGGCCGCCACGTCCTGGCCGCCGCGTCCCGGCCGCCGCGTTTCGGTCGTGGCGTTTCGTACGCACGAGAAAGTGAGCCCCCGCCCGTGAGTGCAGTCTCTTCGCGCCTCCCCGTCTTCCCGTGGGACAAGCTGGAGCCGTACAAGGCGACCGCTGCCGCCCACCCGGACGGCATCGTGGACCTGTCCGTCGGCACCCCCGTCGACCCGGTCCCTGCCCTGATCCGGCAGGCCCTCGTCGCGGCCGCGGACTCGCCGGGCTATCCGACGGTGTGGGGGACCGCCGCGCTGCGTGACGCGATCGTCGGCTGGTGCGAGCGCAGGCTCGGCGCGGTGTCCTTCACGCACACGAACGTGCTGCCGGTGGTGGGCTCCAAGGAACTGGTCGCCTGGCTGCCGACCCAGCTGGGCCTGGGGCCCGGCGACAAGGTCGCCTATCCGCGGCTGGCGTACCCCACGTACGAGGTCGGCGCCCGACTGTGCGGGGCGACGCCCGTCGTGTACGACACGGAGGCATTCGCTGCTGACGCCGCGGGCGCCGGGCTCGACCCCTCCGGGCTGAAGCTGCTCTGGCTGAACTCCCCGTCGAACCCGACCGGTCGGGTCATCGCCAAGGACGAGCTGACCCGGATCGTGGCCTGGGCGCGCGAGCACGGTGTGCTCGTCTTCAGCGACGAGTGCTACCTGGAGCTGGGCTGGGAGGCCGAGCCCGTCTCCGTCCTGCACCCGGACGTCTGCGGTGGCACGTACGAGGGCATCGTGTCCGTCCACTCGCTCTCCAAGCGCTCGAACCTGGCGGGGTACCGCGCCGCGTTCATCGCGGGGGACGCGGCCGTGCTGGGCGAGCTGCTCCAGATCCGCAAGCACGGCGGCATGATGACGCCCGCACCGGTGCAGGCGGCGACGGTCGCGGCGCTCGGCGACGACGTGCATGTGGCGGAGCAGCGGGCGCGGTACGCGGCGCGGCGGGAGGCCCTCCGTGAGGCGCTGCTGAAGCACGGCTTCCGGATCGAGCACAGCGAGGCGAGCCTCTATCTGTGGGCGACCCGCGGCGAGCCCTGCTGGGAGACCGTCGGGCACATGGCCGAGCTGGGCGTTCTCGTGGCCCCGGGGGACTTCTACGGGGCTGCGGGCGAGCGGTTCGTGCGGGTGGCCTTCACGGCGACGGACGAGCGCGTGGAGGCGGCGGTGAAGCGCCTCGGCTGAGGCGGGGCGGCGCGCGGGCCGTAGCAGGCCGTAGCAGGCCGTACGGAGGGGTCCTGGGGAGTTACGCACCCCCCAGGACCCCTCCGCGTACCGCTGCCGGGCTGCTACCGGGCTGCCGACCGGCTCACCGGCCGAGCGTCGTGCCGGTGGGCAGCAGCGCGCCCGCGTCCGGGATGCCGCCGGCGGTCAGCGACTCGGCGGACGGCGCGGCGTGCTGGGTCGCCGTCGCGGTGGTGTCGCCCAGCAGGGTGGCGGCGCTGCCGGCCGTGTCGCCGGCCGTGTCCTGCGCGGCGGGGATACCGGTGCCGGCCGCCTGGCGGACGGTGTCGCTCGTGGCCGGCAGACCGCCGACGAGCGTGCCACCCGCCTCGTTCGCCAGGCCGGACGCCTGCCGCGTGGCGGTGTCCGCGGTGTCGCCGACGACGGCGCCGTCGACCTGGGTCAGGCCGCCGCCCAGGTTCTGGGTGGGCGCAAGGTCCACGGCACTTGCGGAGCCGGCCGCACCGACCACGGGAGCTGCACCGGCTGCGACGAGCAGCGCGGCACGGGCGATCCGGCGGGTCAGGGGGAGGGACATGATGCTCCTTCGACGAGAGAACGTTGGTGTTGCCTGTCCGGCGGTCGGACGCAGTGACAACCGCCTTTGGGCCCGTGATGGTTGCGGTGGCCGAAGGTAAAGAATTGGCAATGCATCGCATTATCTGCTGTGGACAAAAACGGGCGAACATTGCGGGGACGGGCAGGGTGCTGAACCGTCACTTCCCTTTCGGACCAGGGGAATTGGCGACTTTCGTCGAACGGGTCCGAACGGCCCGGAGAAACATCGCCCGCTGAGGCAACGGGGCCCACTGATGAGTGAATCGGCGGGTGCGTGTGCGATACGGAATGTGACGGCGACTGCGGTCGCGGGACCCTGCGGAAACCCCGTCGCGCGCCGGGCGGGATTCGCGGATGTGCCGGAGGGCCTAGGAGTGTCCGGTGGGTCATGCTGGGCTCGCGACGCCCTGCGGCTCCGTCTCCCGCGTTGTCGTCGGTCGCCGACTCCCCCGTAGCCCTTCGGGCACGGGAGGGGCCCCCACCGCGTTGTCTCCCTGCTCCCTCTTGGATCCGAAGCCCCATGATCCGCTCGCTGATCCAGCCTGTTCCATCGGACGGGCCCTAGGTCGTGTCCATGCGGTGGGGCACCTCCCGTGCCCGAAGGGCCACGGGGGTGGCGCACCTCCCAGGTGCAAGCTCTGGGGGGGGCATGCCAGGCGTCGCGGGGCAGACGGGGCTGTGAAGACTCCGTCCTCCGCTTTGCGATCGCACGCGCCAGACGCCGCCGGGCCCGCCCTTCGGGCGGAAGACGCTCCCTAGCGGGCGGCGACGCGGATCGTGACCTCGCCCGTGCCCGCTTCCGACTCCGCCGCGCGCCAGCCCTCGTCCGCCTCGTTCGCGCTCCACGCGCGCCCGGCGTACGAGACCTCCTCGATGTTCAGCGCGGCCGCCTGGGCGACCGCCCAGTGCGCCAGCTCCCAGCCGCGCTGCGAACCCGAGGCGGAGGCCGCGTCCTTGCCCCTGCCCGCGCCCGTCGGCGCGGCTACGGGGAGGGCCAGCTCGGACGACCCCTCCACACGGGCGGGCAGCACGCCCTTGCCGAAGGAGCGCGTCAGCTCGGAGCGCACCTTCGCCAGGTCGCCCGGGCCCGTCTGGCGCCCGCCCGAGCAGGTCAGCGCCGCGGAGGCGCGGCCGGTGAGCGCGGCGGAGAGGAGCGAGGCGTCCGGCTCGTGCTTCGCGTACGCCTGCGGGAAGCCGCTGCGCTGCACGCGCTGGGCCGCCTCGGTCAGCGGCAGCCGCGAGTAGCCGGGCACCTTGGCGAGGTGGTCGTAGAACTGCCCGGCGGAGTACACCGGGTCGAGGATCTGCTGCGGGGTTCCCCAGCCCATGGAAGGGCGCTGCTGGAAGAGACCGAGCGAATCGCGGTCGCCGTGCCGGATGTTGCGCAGCGCCGACTCCTGGAGCGCCGTCGCCAGCGCGATGGTGACCGCCCGTTCCGGCATCCCGCGCGTGGTGCCGACGGCCGAGATCGTGGCGGCGTTGGCGGCCATCTCGGGCGTGAGCTCGTACTGCGTACCGGAGCCGGAGCCGGAGCCGGAGCCGGAGCCCGATCCGGAGCCCGAGCCTTCGGTCGCACGCACGACGCACCGAGGCGCCCCGCCGCCGCTCAGGTACTGCACCGCCACATACGCGACGAGGGCCAGCAGCACGATGAGCGCGGCCGCGATGCGCAGTGGGCGGCCGCGCCGAGCGGGGGAGGCGGTCTCGGTCACGCCGCCCACCGTACCGGCCCGCGCCCCCACCTCTCCAAGTGCTGGTGGGGGGCGGGGCCGCGCGGCGCGGACGCTAGGGTCGTGGGCATGTCCGACACCGCGCTCGATCTCACCCTGGACGGCCCGGCGCTGACCGCCCGGCTCGTCGACTTCCCCTCCGTCAGCGGCAATGAGAAGGCCCTCGCCGACGCGATCGAGGAGGCGCTGCGCGCCCTGCCGCACCTCAGGGTCGACCGGCACGGCAACAACGTCGTCGCCCGCACCGACCTGGGGCGCGCCGAGCGGGTCGTCCTCGCCGGGCACATCGACACGGTGCCGATCGCCGACAACGTCCCCTCCCGGCTGGACGAGAACGGCATCCTGTGGGGCTGCGGCACCTCGGACATGAAGTCGGGCGTCGCCGTCCAGCTGAGGATCGCCGCGACCGTCCCTGAACCCAACCGCGACCTCACCTTCGTCTTCTACGACAACGAAGAGGTCGCTGCACACCTCAACGGTCTCGGGCATGTGGCCGACGCCCACCCCGACTGGCTGAAGGGTGACTTCGCCGTCCTGCTGGAGCCGTCCGACGGACAGGTCGAAGGCGGCTGCCAGGGCACGCTCCGCGTTCATCTCCGTACGGCCGGTGAGCGCGCACACTCCGCGCGCAGCTGGATGGGCTCCAACGCCATTCACGCGGTCGGCCCGATCCTCGCCCGTCTGGCCGACTACGAGCCGCGCCGCCCGGTGATCGACGGGCTCGAGTACCACGAGGGGCTCAACGCCGTCGGTATCGAGGGCGGCGTCGCCACGAACGTCATCCCCGACGAGTGCACCGTCGTGGTCAACTACCGCTACGCGCCGGACCGCAGCATGGCGGAGGCGGAGGCCCACGTCCGCGAGGTCTTCGCGGACTGCGGAGTCGCCGAGTTCATCGTGGACGACCACACGGGCGGGGCGTTGCCCGGGCTGTCGCACCCGGCGGCGGCCGCGTTCATGGCGGCGGTCGGCGGCACGGCGCAGCCGAAGTTCGGCTGGACCGACGTCTCACGGTTCAGCGCGCTCGGGGTCCCCGCCGTGAACTACGGACCCGGCGACCCCATCTTCGCCCACAAGCGGGACGAGCACGTCGCCGTCGACAAGATCACGCACTGCGAGCGGCGGCTCCGGGACTGGCTCACCTCGTAGGCCGGTCGTGGAGCCGCCGCACGAGCCGTCGCGGCGCGGGCAGGCCCGCGCCAACCGGCGCCGCGGAGCCGTCACCGCCTGACCTCTCACTGTCCGACCTCCGGAATTTCGCTCCCGTCCACCTCTCTCGACCTACCCTGACCTGGAACGAGCACCGCACCGGAGGGAGCAGGTCATGGGCAGTCCCGAGGAAGCACGGCGGCCGGAGGAGCAGCGACTGGGCCCGGTGGTCCGCCGCAGGGAGCAGATCCAGCCCGGCACCACGGACCAGCGCCTGCTGGACACCGAGGGCGACTCCGAGTGGGTGCACACCGATCCCTGGCGGGTCATGCGCATCCAGTCGGAGTTCGTGGAGGGTTTCGGCGCCCTCGCCGAACTGCCCAGCGCCATCAGCGTCTTCGGCTCCGCGCGCACCGCTCCCGGCAGCTCGGAGTACGACGCGGGCATCCGCATCGGCAGGGCGCTCGCCGATGCCGGCTTCGCCGTGATCACCGGTGGCGGACCGGGCGCGATGGAAGCGGCCAACAAGGGCGCGCGCGAGGCCAAGGGCATCTCCGTCGGGCTCGGCATCGAGCTGCCGTTCGAGCAGGGGCTGAACCCGCACGTCGACATCGGCGTGAACTTCCGCTACTTCTTCGTCCGCAAGACGATGTTCGTGAAGTACGCGCAGGGCTTCGTCGTGCTCCCCGGCGGCCTCGGCACCCTGGACGAGCTCTTCGAGGCCCTCACGCTCGTCCAGACCCGCAAGGTCACCCGCTTCCCGATCGTGCTCTTCGGCACGGCGTACTGGTCCGGCCTCGTCGACTGGCTGCGTGACACGGTCGTCGCGCAGGGCAAGGCGTCCCAGCGCGACCTGCTGCTCTTCCACGTGACGGACGACGTGGACGAGGCGGTCGCCCTGGTCACCAAGGAGACCGGCCCGCCGGCCCCGGTCTCCTTCGAGGGCTACGAGGCATAGGCGCGGCGGGACGGCGGCCCGGGCGCCCCGCCCGGGCCCCGGTCAGGCCCCGTCCGGGTTCCGCCCGGGCCCCGGTCAGGCCCCGTCCGGGTTCCGCCCGGGCCCCGGTCAGGCCCTGCCCGGGTCGCGCCCGGACCCTGGTCAGGTCCCGGTCAGGCCAGGCCGCGACGGGCCACCGCCGGGGCGCGGTGGCCCGCGATGGACGCCACCATGTCCAGCACCTGGCGGGTCTCGGCCACCTCGTGCACGCGGTACACCCGCGCCCCCAGCCACGCCGACACCGCGGTCGTCGCGAGCGTGCCGATGACCCGTTCCTTCACCGGCCGGTCGAGCGTCTCGCCGACGAAGTCCTTGTTCGACAGGGAGACCAGCACCGGCCAGCCCGTCTCGGCCATCTCACCGAGCCGCCGGGTCGCCTCCAGCGAGTGCCGGGTGTTCTTCCCGAAGTCATGACCCGGGTCGATCAGGATCGCGTCGCGGCGCACCCCCAGCTCCGCCGCCCGCTCGGCCAGCCCCTTCGTCACCCGCAGGATGTCCGCCATGACGTCGTCGTAGGCGATCCGGTGCGGGCGCGTGCGCGGCTCGGCGCCGCCCGCGTGCGTGCACACCAGGCCCACCCCGTACCGCGCCGCCACCTCGGCCAGCTTCGGATCGACGCCGCCCCACGCGTCGTTCAGCAGGTCCGCGCCCGCCTCGCAGACGGCCGCGCCCACGTCGTGCCGCCAGGTGTCGACGCTGATCACCACGTCCGGGAAGCGCCGGCGCACCTCGGCGACGAAGCCGACCGTGCGGCGTGCCTCCTCCTGGGCGGTCACCTCCTCGCCGGGTCCCGCCTTCACGCCGCCGATGTCGATGATGGCGGCGCCCTCCGACACCGCCTGCTCGACGCGGGCGAGTGCGGGCTCGTCGCGGAACGTCGCGCCCTGGTCGTAGAAGGAGTCCGGGGTCCGGTTCACGATCGCCATGATCACCGGCTCGTGCGCGTCGAATTCGCGTCGTCCCAGCCGCAGAGTCCCGCTGCGCATCCCCTGCATCCCCTGCATGCCCTGATTCCTCCTCGCGATCCGTCACCTGCGACCTTAGGCCCTGTGCGGTCGATCCTGCCGGGCTGATCGACCGCACAGGGCCTCACCGTCAGTGGGGCATGGCACGATCGGCAGCGGACGGTATTCCAGCTCCGGGGAGAGGCACGCTGTGTTCTGGTTCTTGCTGATCGCGATGGTCGTGGTGGTCGCCGCGGTCACCCTCGCGGTGGTCGGCGGCGGTGAGAGCGCGGTTCTGACGGAAGCGGCGCCGGAGCGGCTGGTGGACCCGCTGCCGGTGACGCGCCCGGTGGGCCGCGCCGATGTCGAGGCGCTGCGGCTGCCGGTCACGCCGAGGGGCTATCGCATGGCGGACGTCGACGATGTGCTCGATCGGCTCGGCGCGGAGCTCGCGGAGCGGGACGCGAGGATCGCCGAATTGGAGGCGGCGCTGGCCGGGCGGCAGGCGAGGGAGGTCGGCCCGCCGGAGCTGTTCGACGACCGCCCGGGCGGTCTCTTCGAGAAGCGGCCGGGAGGGGCGGTCGACGAGCGGCCTTTCCAGGGCCCGGCCCGGAGCTCCGCCGAGGGCCCCGATGACGAGCGCGGACACGAGCACGAGCACGAGCGCGAGCACGGGCACGACGGCGAGTACGGCCCCGAGCAGGAGCAGGAGCAGGAGCAGGAGCAGGAGCAGGAGCAGGAGCAGGAGCGATGAGCAGCAGTGCGATCGCCGGCCCGGACGGGCGGCTCCGCTGCCCCTGGGGCCTGTCGACCGAGGACTACGTGGCGTACCACGACGAGGAGTGGGGCCGCCCGGTCCACGGCGACGACGCCCTGTTCGAGCGGCTCAGCCTGGAGGCGTTCCAGTCCGGGCTGTCGTGGATCACGATCCTGCGCCGCCGCCACACCTTCCGGCTGGCCTTCGCCGACTTCAAGATCGCGGCGGTCGCGGCGTTCAGCGACGCCGACAAGGAGCGCCTGCTCGCCGATCCGGGGATCATCCGCAACCGCGCCAAGATCGAGGCGACCCTCGCCAACGCCCGGGTGCTCGCGGAGTGGCCGGCCGGGGAGCTGGACACGCTGATCTGGTCGTACGCACCGGACGCGGCCACCCGCCCGGCGCCGCGCGTCCTCGCGGACGTCCCGGCGGTCACGGACGAGTCCACCGCCCTGTCGAAGGCCCTGAAGAAGCGCGGCCTGCGCTTCATCGGCCCCACGACGGCGTACGCGCTGATGCAGGCGTGCGGACTCGTGGACGACCACCTGGCGGACTGCGTCGCCCGCCGGGCGGTCGCCTCCTGAGCCAGGGGCGTCGTTCGGATCGGACGGGATCAGCGCCCCAGGTACGTCGGCTTCTCCTTGGCCAGGAACGCCTGGACCGCGATCCCGTGGTCCGCCGAAGCGCCGGCCCGGGTCTGGAGCTCGTCCTCCTTCTCCAGCGTCTCCGCGAGCGAGTGGTCGGCCCCGTAGGCCAGGGACTCCTTGATCGCCGCGTAGGCGAGGGTCGGACCCTCCGCCAGGGCCCGGGCGACGGCGGCGGCCTCGGCGGCGAGCTCGTCGGCGGGCACGAGCCGGTTCGCGATGCCCAGGTCGTACGCCTCCTGGGCGGAGACCGACCGGGGGAAGAGCAGCAGATCGGCGGCGCGGCTCGCACCGACCAGCCGGGGCAGCGTCCACGAGACGCCCGAGTCGGCGGTCAGCGCCACCCCGGCGAACGAGGTGGTGAACTTCGCCGTGTCGGCGACCACCCGGTAGTCCGCCGCCAGTGCGAATCCGAGACCGGCGCCCGCCGCGACCCCGTTGACGCCGGCGACGACCGGCTTCGGCATCTCCGTGAGGGCCCGCACGATCGGGTTGTAGTGCTCGCGCACGGTGTTCATCGTGGCCCCGGAGCCCGACTCCCGGTCGGCCGCGAGGAGCTCGATGTGCTCCTTGAGGTCCTGGCCCACGCAGAAGGCGCGCCCCGTCGCGGTCAGCAGGACCGCCCGTACGGACGCATCCGCCGCCGCGGCCCGCACGCTGTCCCGCAGTGCCTCCTTGGCCTCGACGTTCATCGCGTTCATGGCCTCGGGCCGGTTGATCGTGATGGTCGCGAGTCCGTCCTTCACCTCGTACAGCACGGTGTCGGCCATGTCAGGTCCCCTCTGCGGCTCGGGCGATGCGATCGTGTCGAGGCCAGCATGGCGGAGATCGCGGAGGCCGGACATACGCGCCGGTATGTGACCTGCGTCAAAGAATTGTGCTTCATGCGTATGAGCGCGGTGGCGAAGTATCGCAGGCGGATCGCCGAATTGAGTGGTTTTGCGAAAGCGCGTTGCGCAAGCGATGCCGACTGATGTTGGTCATCGGGTCCCGCCATGCGGGATAATGGCTGGGAAGCAATGTGTTCGATGCCGGTGACCTGTGCCCATCCGGTGGGCCCGTCGGCTGACGATGAGCTGGTTTCAGGAAGGGGAACGAGCATGGCGGCCATGAAGCCGCGGACGGGCGACGGCCCGCTCGAGGTGACCAAGGAGGGGCGGGGCATCGTCATGCGCGTTCCGCTCGAAGGCGGCGGTCGGCTTGTCGTCGAGCTGACTCCGGACGAGGCCGACGCGCTCGGCGACGCCCTCAAGAAGGTCGTCGGCTGACGCGACGAGCGTCGAGCGACACACCTTTCCGCTTTTGCGCACCGCCCCGGCACGGCAGGACCGTGCCGGGGCGGTGGCGTGCCTGCGGCCGTTCTCCGGTCCCGCGTTCCCCGGATCAGCCTCGGCGTACCGCGCACAGCAGGCCGTCGCCCACCGGCAGCAGTGACGGCAGCAGCCCCTGGCTCTCCCGCACCGCCCGCAGCAGCTCGCGCACCCGCAGCACCTCCGCGGGCTGGGCCGCCGAATCGACCGTGCGGCCGTCGAAGAAGACGCCCTCGAAGCAGACGAGCCCACCGGGCCGCAGCAGGCGCAACGATTCAGCGAGATAGTCCAGGGACTCCAGCCGGTCACCGTCGCAGAAGACGAGGTCGTACCCCCCGTCCGCGAGCCGGGGCAGTACGTCGAGGGCGCGCCCGGGGATGAAGCGCGCCCGGTTCCCCGCGAACCCGGCGGCGCGGAACGCCTGCCGTGCGAACTGCTGGCGCTCCGGCTCCGGGTCGACGGTCGTCAGCACGCCGTCGGGCCGCATGCCCTGCAGCAGATAGATCCCGGAGACACCCGTGCCGGTGCCGATCTCCGCCACCGCCTTGGCGTCCGCCGTCGCGGCCAGCAGTCGCAGCGCGGCGCCGGTTCCTGGCGACACCGAGGGCAGCGCTGCTTCCCGGGACCGCTCGCGGGCCCAGCGCAGTGCTTCGTCCTCGGCGACAAAGGCGTCGGCGAACGCCCAGCTCGTCTGCCGGTTGGCGGTAATGACGCTCTCCTGTCCCCGTAGTTGGCGCAACGGTGACTGTATCCGCTGCGACCGGGAACCCGCAGATGGGACCGGGCGTTATGGAGAGACGGGAAGGAATACGCGGGCGACCGCCGACTGTCCCCAAATTCGCGTAAAGATTCTTATCCGGAGCTAACGGGCGAGGTGGCTATGGTAGGGGCTCCACTGGACACCACCAGAGCCGACAGGGGAGGTGCGGCTGCGCCTGTGGACCGGAGGGGGGTGCTGAGGCGCCTCCTCGGGTCGGCGGGTGAGCCGAAATCCGTGACCGACACCGCTGACGCCCGTTCCAGCCAGGCCGACTCCGTACCCACCGCGACGTTCGCACCGGATGCGGAATCGCAGGCGTGGACCCCTCCCAGCTGGGAGGACATCGTCAGCACGCACAGCGCTCGCGTCTATCGCCTCGCGTACCGTCTGACCGGGAACCAGCACGATGCGGAGGACCTCACCCAGGAGGTCTTCGTCCGTGTCTTCCGCTCCCTGTCGACGTATACGCCGGGGACGTTCGAGGGCTGGCTGCACCGCATCACGACCAACCTCTTCCTGGACATGGTCCGCCGCAAGCAGCGGATCCGTTTCGACGCGCTCGGCGACGACGCGGCCGAGCGGCTGCCCAGCCGTGAGCCGTCCCCGCAGCAGGTCTTCCACGACACGCACTTCGACGCCGATGTGCAGCAGGCGCTGGACACGCTCGCGCCCGAGTTCCGCGCGGCCGTCGTCCTCTGCGACATCGAGGGGCTGTCCTACGAGGAGATCGCCGCGACGCTCGGTGTGAAGCTCGGCACCGTCCGCAGTCGCATCCACCGCGGCCGCTCCCACCTGCGCAAGGCCCTGCAGCACCGCTCTCCCGAGGCGCGTGCCGAGCAGCGCGCGCCGGCGGTGGCGGTGGCCGGGGAGGGCGGTCGCGCGTGAGCACCATCGGCCCGACCCCTGCTGAGCAGCACCTGGGGGACCGGCTCGCCGCCCTGATCGACGGCGAGCTGAAGCACGACGTGCGCGACCGGGTGCTCGCGCATCTGGCGACCTGTCCCAAATGCAAGGCCGAGGCCGACGCACAGCGCCGGCTGAAGAGCGTGTTCGCGGCGACCGCCCCGCCGCCGCCGTCCGAAGGGTTCCTCGCGCGCCTGCAGGGCTTGCCCGGCGGGCCGCCCGGAGGGCAGCCCGCCGCAGACGACGACAGCAGCAGCGGTCCCTTCGGCAGGGGAGGTCTGGGCCGAGGACGCTTCGGCGACGGCGTCTTCGGCATGACGGCGGAGGACTTCGGATACGTTCCGGCGCGGCACGGGCTGCCCGGCGGCGCTCCCGGGTCCGGGTTCCGCATCCATGACGTGGGACGGGCCGAGGCGGAGCGCTCGGTCTGGCGCGGACGCCGGTTCGCGCTCACGGCGGCGAGCGCCGTGTCCTTCGCCGCGATCGCGCTCGGCGGGACGCTTCCGCTCGCCGCGCCGGGCGATTCGGCCGCCCGCGGCGAGCAGCGGGGAAACAATGTCACGCCGATGCGGAGCACGACCCCCTCCGCCGTGTCGACTGGCGGAGACACCGGCCGCCGGCGTGGCGGTGCGGGCGGCGAGCAGGCCATGGGTGCGCTCCAGCAGCCGCTGGCGCAGACACAGCCGCCGGCCGCGCAGCCCTTCGCCGCGTCGAGCCTGCTCCCGGGCGTGCCATCGCCTCTGATACGGCCGACGGGCTCGGCGTTCCAGCTCGCGATCGCCTCCGGTCCTGCACCGACGGCCACGCCCCATCCGACCCGGCTCGCATCCCCGACGGGGCGCTGACGCCAGGACGCCGGCGCGGGCGCCGGGCGACCGCACGGTAGGACGCCTCCCGCAAACCTGATTGAATCCAGGGAGGGGTGCCCGGCGGGGCGCGCAGACCGGCCAGTTGCGGGGAGAGCATGGAGAACGGGAAGCAGACGGGTCCCAAGTCGACGTGGTGGAGCCGGCCGCACCCCACGTCCCCGGACCCGGGGCCCGCCCCGGCCGCCCCGATGGATGTGGCACCCGACGCGCCCGCCGTCCGGGACGACGAACCGTCCGAGTACACGCTGGCCGCACCGGCCCCCGCATCCCCCGGCACACCGTCCCCGGCCGAGACCGAGACCGAGACCGAGACACAGACCGAGACCGAGGCGGACGGCGGCGCCACGGCCCCGCACGGCGGCGGCGCACAGCCGCTCCACGAGCCCGACGAGTACCGGACTCCGCCCTACGGCGGTCCGGGGCCCTGGGCGCCCGCACCGCCCGTGCAGCGCCCCGTGGGCACACCGGCGCACGGGACCCCCGTACCGCCGCAGCCGCCCGCCGGCAACGGATCCGCCGCGCCCGCGCCCGTACCGGCGCCTGTATCGGCTCCCGTGCTGCCTCCCGCGCCCGCGCAGTGGACCCAGTACGACCCCTGGAGCGCCCCCGGCGCGGCGGCGGCCTTCCCCGGCGCGGCAACGGCACTGAGCCATCCCGGCGCACCGGCGAAGAAGAGGTCCCGGCGCGGGCTCGCCCTCACCGGCGCCCTGCTCCTCGCGCTCGTCACCGGCGTTCTCGGCGGCGGCATCGGCGCGTACCTGGAGCGCAACGGCGGCATCACCTCCCTGGAGCTTCCCCAGGCCGGCCCCGAGGCCGCGGGCCGCGCCCCCGACAGCGTCGCGGGCATCGCCGCCAGCGCCCTCCCCAGCGTCGTGACGCTCCATGTCAGCGGCACCACCGCGCAGGGCACGGGCACGGGCTTCGTCCTCGACCAGCAGGGCCACATCCTCACCAACAACCATGTCGTCGACCCGGCCGGCAGCTCCGGCGACATCACCGTCACCTTCAGCGGCGGCGAGACCGCCCGCGCGACCCTCGTCGGCAAGGACAGCGGCTACGACCTCGCCGTCGTCAAGGTCACCGGGGTCTCGAACCTCAAGCCGCTGCCCCTCGGCAACTCCGACAACGTCCAGGTCGGCGACCCGGTCGTGGCCATCGGCGCCCCCTTCGACCTGCAGAACACCGTCACCGCCGGAATCATCAGCGCCAAGGAGCGCCCCATCACCGCGGGCGGCGAGAAGGGCGACGGCAGCGACGTCAGCTATGTCGACGCGCTCCAGACCGACGCGCCGATAAACCCCGGCAACTCCGGCGGCCCGCTCGTCGACTCCAAGGCTCGTGTCATTGGCATCAACAGCGCCATCCGCGCCGCCGACACCGGCGCCGGCCCCGACGGGGGCGGCGGTCAGGCAGGCTCGATAGGTCTCGGCTTCGCGATCCCCATCAACCAGGGCAAGCGCGTCGCCGAGGAGCTGATCAACACGGGCAAGGCCACCCACCCGGTCATCGGCGTCAGTCTCGACATGAAGTACACGGGCGACGGTGCCCGGGTCGGCGAGAAGGGCCGGGACGACACGCCGTCCGTCACCGCGGGCGGCCCCGCCGCCAAGGCGGGCATCCGCTCCGGCGACGTCATCACCAAGGTCGACGGCCAGCGCGTGCACAGCGGCGAGGAGCTCATCGTCAAGATCCGCGCGCACCGGCCCGGCGACCGCCTGGAGCTGACTATCCTCCGCGGCGGCAAGGAGCAGACCAGGACGCTGACGCTCGGCTCGTCCAGCGGCACGTGACGGACATCCTGAGGGAGCCTGAAGTGACCCCGGAGGTACCGTCCGGACAGATTCGGCGGGTACCGTGGAGCGGACCCTGACAACCATGACCAGCTTCCACGACGGCGGGCACGCGGAACACAAGGAGCAGCAAGGTGTTCAATGACATAGGCGCACTCGAGCTCGTGACGCTCGTGGTCCTTGCCGTGCTCGTTTTCGGCCCGGACAAGCTGCCGAAGGTCATCCAGGACGTCTCGCGCTTCGTCCGCAAGGTCAGGGAATTCTCCGACAACGCGAAGCACGACATCCGCAGCGAACTGGGCCCGGAATTCAAGGACTTCGAGTTCGAGGACCTCAACCCGAAGACCTTCATCCGCAAGCAGCTGTCGGAGAACGACGATCTCAAGGAGATCCGCAGCAGCTTCGACCTCAAGAAGGAAATGAACGAGGTCGCGGACGCGGTCAACGGCAAGGAGCCGACGCCCTCCGTGCCGGCGACCGTCAACGGCTCGCCCGGCAGCGGTCCTGATCTGCTGAAGAAGCGCGAAACCCCCGGTCAGGGCGAGCGTCCCCCGTTCGACGCGGACGCCACCTGAGCCGAGTTGCCCCGGTCGTCCTCGATGTTCCGGACGTCCCGATCCGGCCACACCTGACCACACCCGGGCGCCATCAATCCCAACGAGCCGGTGCGAGGTGGCTATCCTCCATCTGTCCGGAACGAGGCGCCCGCGGGGGGCGGGCCGTTGCCGGACCTGGAAGATCGAGGAGGCGGCCGGACAGATGGAGACGACGAGTCGGGTAGGGGCGCAGAGCGCGGCCGGCACATCCGCTGCTGAGGAGGTGCCCGTAGCCCGGCGCAGGGTCGACGGCTATCTGCGGGCACAGTTCCCCTGGTACGGACTGGACGAGGCGTTCACCGGGCCGCGCTGGCTGATGCAGGTCGGCACGGCCGCGGACGGCACGGTGCAGCACGGCTCGCTGGGCCATGGTGACGAGCCGTCGATAAAGTCCGACGCCGCCGGCACCGAGAAGGAACGGTTCGCGGCCGTCGTGACGGTCGCCGCGAGCCCGGTGCGGCGCAGCGGGGACGGCACGGGGGTCCTGGAGGCCACGACAGTGTCCTCCGCGGCCTGGCTGGCCGGCTCGGGGCTGCTGGCGTACACCTGGCCCGCGCTGCTCGACCACTCGCTGCGCGACGACTGGCTGGACCAGCAGACCGAGACGGCGTTCGCGCTCGCGGACGACCTGGAAGGCGCGGCGTGGTCCGCGCTGTCGCTGCCCGTGGACGGGGTGCCGATGCCGTTCCACTACCGGGAGTCCGAGTTCGGCTGGGTGCTTGCGGGATCCGCGCAGAACGGCGTGCACATCGGCGCGTACGGGCGGGGAATGAGCGCGTACGGGCTGGGCTTCTCGATCGTGCGGGACCTGGCCCCGTACGCCTAGGGCCTCTGCCTGGGGGCCGATGCCTGGGCCTACGCCGAAGGGGCACCGCCGATGCCGGCTGTGCCCCTTCGTGCCCCGTAGCGCCTGCTCAGAACTTGCGCCTGCTCAGAACTTGTTCCTCGGCGTGATGCCCAGGCTCAGGCCCGCAAGGCCGCGCTGGCGGCCGCCGAGCTTGCCGGCGATGGAGCGGAGCGCCGCGCCCGCAGGCGAGTCCGGGTCGGTCAGGACGACCGGCCTGCCCTCGTCGCCGCCCTCGCGCAGCCGCACGTCGATCGGGATCTGGCCCAGCACCGGCACCGTGGCACCCGTCGTCCTGGTCAGGCCGTCGGCGACCAGCTGGCCGCCGCCCGTGCCGAAGACATCGACCATCTCGTCGCAGTGCGGGCACGGCAGGCCCGACATGTTCTCGACGACGCCGACGATCTTCTGGTGGGTCTGTACGGCGATGGAGCCGGCCCGCTCCGCGACCTCGGCCGCGGCCTGCTGCGGGGTGGTCACGACCAGGATCTCGGCGTTCGGCACCAGCTGGGCGACGGAGATCGCGATGTCACCGGTGCCCGGCGGCAGGTCGAGCAGCAGCACGTCCAGGTCGCCCCAGTAGACATCCGCGAGGAACTGCTGGAGCGCGCGGTGCAGCATCGGGCCGCGCCACACCACCGGGGCGTTGCCCGGGGTGAACATGCCGATCGAGATGACCTTCACACCGTTCGCCGACGGCGGCATGATCATGTTCTCGACCTGGGTCGGACGGCCGTCCGCGCCCAGCATCCGCGGCACGCTGTGGCCGTAGATGTCGGCGTCCACGACACCGACCTTCAGCCCGTCGGCGGCCATCGCGGCCGCCAGGTTCACGGTCACGGAGGACTTGCCGACACCGCCCTTGCCCGACGCCACCGCGTACACCCGGGTGAGTGAGCCGGGCTTGGCGAAGGGCACCTCGCGCTCGGCGCCGCCGCCACGCAGTGAGGCCGCGAGCTCACGCCGCTGCTCGTCGCTCATCACGTCCAGTGCCACGTCGACACGGGTGACGCCCTCGACCCGGGAGACGGCTTCGGTCACGCGCTGGGTGATGGTCTCGCGCATCGGACAGCCGGAGACGGTGAGATAGACCGTGACGGCGACCGCGCCGTCGTCCCCGATCTCGACCGATTTGACCATGCCGAGATCGGTGATCGGCTTGTTGATCTCGGGGTCGTTCACCGTCGACAGCGCCTCGCGCACCGCGTCTTCCGTAGCCATACGGACGATGGTACGGCGCCTCATCCCGCCCCGGGGCCGTCCGGGGCCGTCCGGAGACGTCCGTCAGCGGTCGCCTTCGTCACGTCTCCTGGCCGCCTCCGGCGGGAATACGGCAGGACGGTCCGCCAGCTCCTTCAGCAGGTCCTCGAACTCCGAACGGATCCAGTCACGGGTCGCGACCTCGCCGAGCCCCATCCGCAGCGACGCGATCTCCCGGGTCAGGTACTCGGTGTCCGCGATGGACCGCGCGTTCTGCGCCCGGTCCTGCTCCAGGTTGACCCGGTCACGGTCGTCCTGGCGGTTCTGGGCCAGCAGGATCAGCGGGGCGGCGTAGGACGCCTGGAGCGACAGGGCCAGCGTCAGGAAGATGAACGGGTACTCGTCGAAGCGCAGCGGGGCCGGCGCGAAGATGTTCCACAGGACCCAGATGACGATCGTCAGGGTCATCCAGACGAGGAACCGGCCCGTGCCCAGGAAGCGGGCGATCCGCTCGGAGAACCGCCCGAAGGCTTCGGGGTCGTAGTCGGGCAGGACCTTGCGCCTCGGCGCGCGCGGCTGGTCGAGCCGGATCCGCGGCGGGCCGCCCGTCAGCCGCTCCAGTTCCCGCTCCCGCTCACGCTCGCGTTCCTTCTCCCGCTCCCACTCGCGTTCGCGTTCCCGTTCCCGTTCGCGCTCCCTGCCCTCGCGGCCGCCCCCGCCGCGCTCCGAGAGGCCGTACTCACTGCCCATGGGTCGCCTCCGTCCCTTCGAACTCGGCCTCCCGCCAGTCCTCCGGCAGCAGATGGTCCAGTACGTCGTCCACGGTCACCGCGCCCAGCAGCGACCCGCTGTCGTCCACGACCGGCGCGGCGACCATGTTGTACGCGGCGAGATAACTGGTCACCGCCGGCAGCGGGGTGTCCGGTGCGAGCGGCGGCAGATCGGTCTCGACGATCGAGCTGACGAGGGTGAACGGCGGGTCCCGCAGCAGCCGCTGGAAGTGCACCGTGCCCAGGTACTTGCCGGTCGGTGTCTCGTCGGGCGGCCGGCAGACGTAGCACTGCGCCGCGAGCGCGGGCGAGAGGTCCTGCTGGCGCACCCGGGCCAGCGCGTCCGCGACCGTCGCGTCAGGGCGCAGCACGATGGGCTCGGTCGTCATCAGCCCGCCCGCGGTCCGCTCCTCGTACGACATCAGGCGGCGCACGTCGGCCGCGTCGTCCGGGCGCATCAGTGTGAGCAGCCGCTCCTTGTCCTCCTCGGGCAGCTCGGACAGGAGATCGGCCGCGTCGTCCGGGTCCATGGCCTCCAGCACGTCGGCCGCCCGCTCCTCCTTGAGCTTGCCGAGGATCTCGATCTGCTCGTCCTCGGGCAACTCCTCCAGCACGTCGGCGAGCCGCTCGTCGTGCAGGGCGGCGGCGACCTCCACGCGGCGCTTGGGGGAGAGGTGGTGCAGGGCGCTGGCGAGGTCGGCCGGGCGCAGCCGCTCGAAGGTGGCGAGCAGGCTCTCCGCGCCCTGCCCGTCCTCCTCCAGCGAGAAGCCGGTGACCGCCGACCACTCGACGGTCAGCGCCTCGCCCTTGCGGCGCAGCGCCCCGCCCTTCCCCTTGCGTACGAAGACCTTGTCGATCTCCCAGTCGCGGCGGGCGGGCAGCTGCTGGATGGCGACGTCCAGGACGGTGACCTCCTCGTCCGTGGCGACGAGACGGACCCGCCGGTCGAGCAGCTCGCCGAGAACGAGGCGCTCGGTCGGGCGCTGCTCGAAGCGCCGCATGTTGACGACGCCGGTGGTGATGACCTGGCCGGACTCGACGCCGGTCACCCGGGTCATGGGGAGGAAGATCCGGCGGCGGCTGACCACCTCGACGACGATGCCGAGGAGCCTGGGCGGGCGGCGGCCGACGCGGAGCATGGCCACGAGGTCGCGCACACGTCCGACCTGGTCGCCGTTGGGGTCGAAGACCGGGACACCGGCCAGGTGCGAGACAAAGATCCGGGGGGCGCCTGCAGGCATGCTCCGCGCCTCCTCCGTGCCATGAAATGCCCAGAAATGCCGCTGTTCAACGGCTTCAGGCTAGCCCGTGCGGATCCATACTGCCCGTGAGATCCGTCCGTACGGCTCCCTGCTGACAAGGCGATGGGCACAGGTACGCTGCGGTCTTGCCACCCCCACCTGTACGAGAGGCAGGGCGCTCGTGACCGCTCTCCCCCCGGCCACTGCCGTGGCCCGGGCCCGTCGTGCCGCGCTCCCCGTCGCGCTCTGTCTGGGACTGGCCGCGGCCCTCACCGCCTGTGCCGGCGAGGATCCCGACGCGGGCACGAACGGCGTGGGCAAGCTGGAGGCGACCGAGATCGAGGCGAAGGCCAAGGCGGCGACGGACGCGGCACAGGCGGTACGGCTCTCCGGGACGCTGGTCTCCAAGGGCGGCACGTACAAGCTGAACATGCAGCTGAAGAAGAGCGGCGGCATCGGCTCGGTCACCTCGAAGAACTCGACCTTCGAGCTGCTGCGGGTCGGCGACGCGCTCTATCTGAAGGCCGACGCGGACTTCTGGGCGCACACCGACTCCGACGGCAAGGGGGCGTCCAAGCCGCCGACCGAGGAGGACACCGCCGCGGCGGACAAGCTCGACGACAAGTACGTCAAGGTCCCGGAGGACGACCCCTCGTACAAGCAGCTGCGCGGCTTCACCGAGATGGACGTGCTGCTGGACGGGCTGCTCGGGCTGCACGGGAAGCGCAGCAAGGGCGACCGCGACACGATCGGCGGCATCCGCACGGTCAAGGTGCTGGGCGCGGAGGGCGGCGGCGGCACGCTCGACGTCTCGCTGCAGGGCACGCCCTTTCCGGTGCAGTTCGCCCGGGCGGGCGGGGCGGGGGTGCTGACGCTGGCGGACTGGAACGAGGACTTCGAGCTGGAGGCGCCGACGAAGGACGCGACGGTCGACTACGGTCGCGAGCTCCCCCGCACCAACGACTGACGCCTCTCTCCGGGGCTCCGCCCCGGCCCCGCTGACGGGGGCGCTGCCCCCGAACCCCCGCGCCTCAATCGCCGGCGGGGCTGGTTGTGGGCCCCTGGGCCCCTAGGCCCCAGACCCCCTGGGCTCCGATCGCCGGGCGGGCTGCGGGCAGGGGGTCAGGAGGGGCGTCGGCGGCGGCGGAGGAGGAGGCGAGGGAGGGCTGCGGGGATCGGGTGGCGGGTGGTCGCCGGGGTGGGGAGCGGGACCGCGGACAGGGAGTCGTCCGGGAGCTCCGTGGTCGACTCGCGCGGCTCCAGCCGCAGCACCCGGCACTCGCGCGCCCAGCGCTCCGTCATGTGCTCGCCGTCCGGCGCGTTCAGCCGCTTGCCCTTCAGCTCGGCGACCGCGGCCTCCCAGGTCTCCGAGCCGGGCGCCGGCTCCGTCACCGCGGCCGTCCAGGCGACCAGCCGGCCGCCCTTGTCCTTACTGCGTACGGTCACCTCGGCGGTGGAGCCGTTCGCCAGACCGGGCAGCGGCTGCTCGCCGGGGCCGTCGCCGACGACGTACGCCGCACCGTCGTGCCAGGCGTGCCACAGTGCCCGGGCGGGGCCGGCGGTGCCACGGACCCAGATGAGGCCCGACTTCTTGGTGGCCTCCTCGACGAGGGCCCGGCCGAGCAGCGCGTCATGCACGTCGTTCATGCCCGCAGCCTATTAGAGCCAGCCGTTGCGCTTCAGCGTGCGGTGAATGGTGAGACAGACGGCGACGATGCCGACGAGCACCATCGGGTAGCCGTATCTCCAGTGCAGCTCGGGCATGTGGTCGAAGTTCATGCCGTAGACGCCGCAGACCGCCGTCGGCACGGCGATGATCGCCGCCCACGATGTGATCTTGCGCATGTCCTCGTTCTGCGCGACCGTCGCCTGCGCCAGATTGGCCTGGAGGATCGAGTTCAGCAGTTCGTCGAAGCCGATGACCTGCTCCTGCACCCGGGCCAGGTGGTCGGCGACGTCGCGGAAGTACTTCTGGATGTCCGGGTCGACCAGCCGCATCGGCCGCTCGCTCAGCAGCTGCATCGGCCGCAGCAGCGGCATCACGGCCCGCTTGAACTCCAGCACTTCCCGCTTGAGCTGGTAGATCCGCCCGGTGTCCGTGCCGCGTGTGCTGCCCTTCGAGGGCGCCGAGAAGACGTCGATCTCGATCTCGTCGATGTCGTCCTGGACGGCGTCCGCGACCGCGATGTACCCGTCCACGACATGGTCGGCGATGGCGTGCAGCACGGCCGAGGGGCCCTTGGCGAGCAACTCGGGGTCGTCCTGGAGCCGGTGGCGCAGATTGCGCAGCGAGCCCTGGCCGCCGTGGCGCACGGTGATCACGAAGTCGGGCCCGGTGAAGCACATGACCTCGCCGGTCTCGACGACTTCGCTGGTCGCCGTCAGTTCGGCGTGCTCGACGTAGTGGATGGTCTTGAAGACGGTGAAGAGCGTGTCGTCGTAGCGCTCCAGCTTGGGCCGCTGGTGGGCGTGGACGGCGTCCTCCACGGCGAGCGGGTGGAGCCCGAACTCGGCGGCGATGCCCGCGAACTCCTCCTCCGTCGGCTCGTGGAGCCCGATCCATGCGAAGCCGCCGCCCTCGCGCACCCGCAGCATCGCCTCGTGCGGGGTCTGGCAGGCGGTGTCGGACACGCGCTTGCCGTCGCGGTAGACGGCGCAGTCGACGACCGCGCTGGAGGCGGAGGGGTCGCGGGTGGCGTCGTACGCGCCGTACAGGCCGCCGCTGTACGGCGCGCTGTTCTTGCGCAGCGTGGGGCGGACCGCTTCGCGCAGGTCACGGATCATCGACATGGCAGGCTCCTTCACGGAGAGGCCGCCGTGCGAGGCGTGGCGCAGCCCGGAATGGGGACGTGTACGTCGGTACGTCCGCAAAGCGGGCGGCACCGCGGGACGCGGTGACGGCGTTCGCTACAGACAGTCAGGCAAAACGTGCGTGCTCTTCCGACCTGCGCGGTGCCATGGAACTGACGGTGCGGGAGACCCTCAGCGAGTCGGGGCCGAGGGGAGGATTCGCGCGGAAGAGCGGCTGGTACTGCACGGTCGACTTCGATCCACCGCAGCCCCACCTCCTCCGGCCGGTCCCCCGTGGGGGATGTCCTGTCGTCGGGACTCGAAAGCCACGCTTCTGCGTGCTGGCCCAACAGGCGGCCAAGCCTATCAGCCGACTGCGGGTCAATCCCGTTCTTTGCCCCTTCCTGACGCGATCTATGCTCGCGGGATGGGAGAAGTTCTTGCTCTGGTCGAGGCCCGGTTGCGCACGGCGTTCGGTGAGCCCGACGCTCGCGCGGCGGTGACGTTTCTCGGCACGGACCGGATGGAGGTGCTCCGTTTCATCGACGGAGACATCGTCCGCTACGCCACGCTGGGCATGTCCGGGCAGCCGATGAACGACCCTCAGGACGTCCTCGCCGACCCCGTGAAGGGGCCCCGTGCGGAGCTGCTCCTGTCGGTCAGGGCCGGGCTCGCCGACACCGACAAGGTACTCCGCCCGCTCGCGGTCCTGGCGTCGTCTCCGCAGGTCGAGGGCGTGATCGTGGCACCGGGCAACTCCATGGACGTCGGTGCGCCGCTGTGGCCGCAGGCGCCGTTCTCCTCCGTCCTGGTCGCCGGGTCCGGCGGACTGGTGGAGGACCTGGAGCTGGACGATCCGATGGACCCGGTGCGCTTCCTGCCGCTGCTGCCGATGACGGCGAACGAGGCCGCGTGGAAGCGCGTGCACGGTGCGGCTGCGCTCCAGGAGCGGTGGCTGAAGCACGGTACGGACCTCCGTGATCCGCTGCGCAGGTCGGTGTCCCTGACGTGACGTCAGTCCTCGTGCGCATGGCGTGAAGTGACGTATCTCATGGCCGAGTTGGCCGAAGCCGGCCTCGTCGGCCTCGTCGGCCTCGTCGGCCGCGTCGGCCGCGTCGGCCGGCCGGGGTGGTCCGCGCCGGTGTCAGTCGGCGAAGACCACGGCCCCGTCCCGCGCGGCCCCGTCCCGTGCGACGGCGGCCGGCTGCCGTTCCGCCGTCCCGTGCGTCAGTGAAGCCCGCCGCGCCCACACGATCGCCGCCCCGGCCGCCGCCGCGACACCCGCGGCCACGAACGGCAGATGGACGTCGCTCCACTCCTCGATCTTCGGCGCCAGATACGGGGCCGCGGCCGCCGCGAACCAGCGGACGAAGTTGTAGCCCGCGCTCGCCACCGGACGCGGGGCGTCCGAGACGCCGAGCGCCAGCTCCGTGAAGACGGTGTTGTTCACACCGATGAGGGCACCGGACAGGACCGTGCAGACGACGGCCGCGGTGCGGTCCCCGTAGCCGAGCACCACCACGTCCGCCGCGAGCAGCAGCAGCGAGCCGACCAGCACCCGGGTCGATCCGTACCGCTGCTGGAGCCGCGGCGCGACCAGCACCGAGAAGACCGCGAGCAGCAGGCCCCAGGCGAAGAAGACCGCCCCCGACCGGTACGGCGACATGTCCAGCACGAACGGCGTGAAGGCCAGCACCGTGAAGAAGGCGTAGTTGTAGAAGAACGCCGACGCCGCGGTGGTGGCGAGACCGCCGTGGCCGAGCGCCTTCAGCGGGTCGAGCAGCGAGGTCTTGCGGGCGGGCGTCGGCTGTCCCCTGAGGAAGGCGGCGATGCAGAGGAAGCCCACCGCCATCAGCGCGGCGGTGCCGAAGAACGGGTAGCGCCAGTTCGCGTCGCCCAGGAGAGCGCCGAGCAGCGGGCCGCAGGCCATGCCGAGGCCGAGCGCCGACTCGTACAGCAGGATCGCCGCGGCGCTGCCCCCGGCCGCCGCGCCGACGATGACCGCGAGCGCCGTCGAGACGAAGAGCGCGTTGCCGAGGCCCCAGCCGGCACGGAAGCCGACGAGTTCGCCGACGGAGCCTGACGTGCCGGAGAGCGCGGCGAAGACGACGACCAGCGCGAGGCCCGCGAGCAGGGTCCTGCGGCCGCCGATCCGGCTGGAGACGTAGCCGGTGACCAGCATGGCCACCGCGGTGATCAGGAAGTACGAGGTGAACAGCAGCGAGACCTGACTCGGCGTGGTGTCCAGGCCCTTGGCGATGGACGGCAGGATCGGATCGACGAGGCCGATGCCCATGAAGGCGACGACGGAGGCGCCGGCCGTGGCCCAGACGGCCTTGGGCTGGCGCAGGATGCCCGGGGTCGCGGACCCTCCGGTTCCGCTCCCGGTTGCGCCTCCGGTTTCGCCTCCGGCTTCGAACGGGTCCTCTGCGCGCATGGCTGCTCCTCTGCTTCTCCCGCTGGATCGGTGCGCCATGCAAATAATAAGTTAGACATTCTAATGAATGCAACATACATCCAGTTTCCCCTGGTGAACGCGGGTGAAAGCGGCGTGCCGGGCGGGTGATCGTCCTTGACGCGGCGCCGGGCGGGTAGGACCGTTGAGCGCTATGAGGGGCGAACCCAGTTGCCCGAAGTGCGGTGGCCGGGTCAGGGCGCCCGGTCTCTTCGCCGACACGTGGCAGTGCGATGTGCACGGATCCGTGCACCCGCTGCAGCCGGTGATCCCGCCCAGCGTCGAAGCCCTCAGCGTCGTGGTGGCCCGCGCCCAGGTGCCGGTGTGGATGCCCTGGCCGCTCCCGGTCGGCTGGCTGTTCACCGGCGTCGCGTACGCCGGTGACGACCGCAGCGGTGGCCGCGCCACCGCCGTCGCCTGCTCCGGGCCCGGACCTCTCGGCGGGGTGGGGGAGTTGCTGCTGGTCGCCGAGGAGCTCGGGGTCGGCCTCGGTGCCCGGTTCGCGGGCATCGACGGGCCGGATCCGGGACCGCACATGACCGTCGACAAACCACCCCAGGCCAAGGTGCTCGCCGCGGGCCGGCCGACGCCGCTGTGGCACGTCAACGACGCCCCGGAGGACCGCGCCGTCTTCGCGGGCGAGGCGATGGGGCTGTGGCTGTGGGCGATCGTCTGGCCCGAGTCGACGGGCCTGCTGATGTACGACGAGCTGATACTCACCGATCTGCGGGACGCGGGCTCGGAGGTGGACCTGCTGCCGTGCGGGGCGCTGTCCCCGCGGCTGCTGTCCTGACGGCGACGCGGCGGTCACGGCTGCGGTGAGGGCTTTCACGTGATGCGGCGGTCCGGGTGATGTTCGATCCCCCGTTAGGATTGGACGTCCCCTGTCCGCCCCGAGCCCTGGAGCCGTACGCCGTGCGCATCGATCTGCACACCCACTCCACGGCATCGGACGGTACGGACACCCCGGCCGGGCTGGTCCGCAACGCGGCGGCCGCCGGGCTCGACGTCGTCGCGCTCACCGACCACGACACCGTCGCCGGTCACGCCGAGGCGATCGCCGCGCTGCCGGGTCTCGACCGTCCGCTCACCCTCGTCACCGGCGCCGAACTGTCCTGCCGCGTCGAGGGCGTGGGCCTGCACATGCTGGCGTACCTCTTCGACCCCGACGAGCCCGAGCTGGCGCGCGAGCGCGAGCTGGTCAGGGACGATCGCGTACCGCGCGCCCGCGCCATGGTGGTCAAGCTCCAGGAACTCGGTGTGCCCATCGACTGGGCTCGGGTCGCGGTGATCGCGGGCGACGGCTCGGTCGGCCGGCCGCACATAGCAGAGGCGCTGGTCGAACTCGGCGTCGTGCCCGATGTCTCCGCCGCCTTCACGCCCGACTGGCTGGCGAACGGCGGGCGTGCGTACGTCGAGAAGCACGAGCTCGACCCGTTCGAGGCGATCCGCCTGGTCAAGGCGGCCGGGGGCGTCACGATCTTCGCCCACCCGCTCGCCGTCAAGCGTGGCGAGGTCGTGCCCGAGGAGGCCATCGCCCGGCTCGCCGCGGCGGGCCTCGACGGCATCGAGGTCGACCACATGGACCACGACGAGCCGGCGCGCGCCCGGCTGCGCGGACTCGCCGCCGACCTCGGTCTGCTGCCCACCGGCTCCAGCGACTACCACGGCAGCCGCAAGACCTGCCGGCTCGGCGACTTCACGACCGACCCGGAGATCTACGGCGAGATCACGCGCCGCGCGACCGGCGCGTTCCCGGTCCCGGGCACGGGCGGAACATCCCGCTAGGCCGGCCCTCCGGACCGGGTCCTCGACCGGGATCCGGTCGCGCCCTCCCTGCGTCCTGCCTCCCCGGGCCCCTGGGCCCCTGCGCGTCCGCTGCGCCGCGCCCGGCGGAGCTGCGAAGCTCCAGGCCGGTCCGGCGCTCCTCTGCACCCCACACCCCAACACCCCGCAAGGCATCACTGTGTTCGACGTCGCCGTCTTCGGCTCCCTCTTCCTGACCCTCTTCGTGATCATGGATCCGCCCGGGATCACCCCGATCTTCCTCGCCCTGACCTCCGGCCGCCCCGTCAAGGTCCAGCGCCGGATGGCCTGGCAGGCCGTTGCCGTCGCCTTCGGCGTCATCGCCGTCTTCGGCATCCTGGGCCAGCAGATCCTCGACTATCTCCATGTCTCCGTGCCCGCCCTGATGATCGCGGGCGGTCTGCTCCTGCTGCTCATCGCGCTCGACCTGCTGACCGGCAAGACCGACGAGCCCAAGCAGACGAAGGACGTCAACGTGGCGCTCGTACCGCTCGGCATGCCGCTGCTGGCCGGGCCGGGCGCGATCGTCTCGGTGATCCTCGCGGTGCAGCACGCCGGCAGCGTCGAGGCGCAGATCTCGGTGTGGGCGGCGATCGTCGCGATGCACGTCGTGCTGTGGCTGACGATGCGCTACTCGCTGCTGATCATCCGGGTCATCAAGGACGGCGGTGTCGTCCTGGTGACCAGGCTCGCGGGCATGATGCTGTCCGCGATCGCCGTGCAGCAGATCATCAACGGCGTGACGCAGGTGATCCAGGGCGCCTGAGCCCACTCCGCGGGTCCAGGGCGCCTGAGCCCACTCCGCGGTACCGGCCCCGGACAGCACTTCGCCCCCGTACGATCGTGACCGTACGGGGGCGAAGTGCAGCTGTGGTTACGAGGCCGAGGTCCCGGCCGGCCGGATGTAGATACGCTGGCCGATCGCCGCGGCCTGCTGGACCATCCGGTTGACGGAGGCGGCGTCCACAACGGTGCAGTCCACGGCGGTGCCGTCGACGTCGTCGAGTCGCATGATCTCGAAGCGCATTAAAGGCTTCTCCCTTCTGTCCGTCTCTGTTCCATACGTTCCAACGGGATGCAGGGGGCAAACATTCCCTACGCTAAGGAAATTTTTTGGATGTCTAACTACTGGCGGGTAGAGCCCGGCCTGCTCACAATGGGTTTCGTATGAACGACGACGAGCTCACCAGCGTCAGCGCCCGCCTGGAGCGCACCAACGAGCTGCTCCAGCGCATGCTCGCCGAGGTCGCGAAGACCCCGTCCACGCATGCCATCTTCGTCGACGCCGGTTACGTCTATGCTGCGGCCGGGTTGCTTGTGGCGGGTACCGAGGACCGGCGCTCCTTCGATCTTGACGCCGAAGGGCTGATCGAGGCGTTCATCGACACGGCCCGCACGATCTTCGCGGACAGCCGGCTGCTGCGCGTCTACTGGTACGACGGTGCCAGGCGCCGTATCCACACCACCGAGCAGCAGTCCATCGCCGACCTCCCGGACGTCAAGGTCCGCCTCGGCAACCTCAACGCCAACAACCAGCAGAAGGGCGTCGACTCCCTCATCCGCTCCGACCTGGAGTCGCTCGCCCGGCACCGTGCGATCAGCGACGCGGCGCTCGTCGGCGGCGACGAGGACCTGGTCCCCGCCGTCGAGGCCGCCCAGGGGTACGGCGCGCGCGTGCACCTCTGGGGCATCGAGTCCGCCGAGGGCGGCAACCAGGCGGAGCCGCTGCTCTGGGAGGCCGACAGCCGGCGCACCTTCGACCTGGACTTCTGCCGGCCGTACGTCACGCGGCGGCCCGTCACCACCTACGAGGAGGACACCGCCCCGCCGTCCCGTGACGACGTGCGCTTCGTCGGCGCGCAGATCGCCGCGACCTGGCTCGCGGAGCGCGGCCGTGCGTCGATGGAGGAGCTGCTGCCCGGACATCCGTATCTGCCGGGACCGGTGGACCAGGATCTGCTCGTCGAGGCGGAGAAGCTGCTCCAGCACTCGCTGCGGGGCTACGCGCCGCTGCGGCGTGCCCTGCGGGACGGCTTCTGGCAGCACCTGCAGGGCCAGCTCTGATCGTCGTCAGTCCGCGTACTGGTTCCAGAAGGCGGTGAGCGCTCCGGCCGTCTCCCGCGGCCGGTCCGTGTTCGGCGAATGCTCGGCGCCCTCGATGACCGTGCGGTGCGCGCCCAGGCGCTGTGCCATGTCGTCGAGCAGCGGCACGGGCCAGGTGTCGTCCCGCTCGCCCGACAGCACGTGCTTGGGCAGCGGTACGGCGGCGAGTTCGCCGACCCGGTCCGGCTCCACGGTCAACTGCCGTCCGGCGGCGAGGAGCTGGGCGGGGTTGTGGCGCAGCCAGCGCCGCCGCAGGTCCTCCCGGCCCTGCCCGTTCGGCTCCGCCTCCTCCGGGGGGTCCAGGGCCCGCATGGCGTCCCAGACCTCGGCCATGTCCATCGCGACGAGCGCGTCGCTCAGCAGCTCGACCTTGCTCCGCTGCCCGGGGCTGATGCGGGCGGGCCCCGACGAGATGAGCGTCAGCGTGCGAAACGACGCCGCGTCGGTGAGCACCGTCGCACGGGCGATCTGGCCGCCGAGCGAGTGCCCGACGAGATGCACCGGCCCGCCGACGGCGACGGCCTGCGCGAGTACGTCCTGCGCCAGCTCGCCCTGGGCGTACGCCTCCTGGGCGTCGGGCCCCTCGCTCTCGTACTGCCCGCGCCCGTCGACGGCCACGGCCCGGTACCCCGCGGCGGTCAGGGGCTCCAGCATCGCGATGAAGTCCTCCTTGCTCCCGGTGTAGCCCGGCAGCAGCAACGCGGTGCCGCGCACCGCCCCGCCCGGCAGGGCGTCCAGCACGGCGAAGTCGCCGCGTGAGGTCTCGAGCATGCGGGCGCGGGCACAGGCAGGGGGCACGAAGGTGGGCGGCCGACTCATGCGACGAGGCTACCCGGGGGCTCGGGAGGAGCCCGTCGGGGTTCCGTCGGGGCGGAGTGCCCGAGGGGGCGAGGACACGGCCGAGGGCCCGCCCCCTCAGGGGGACGGGCCCTCGGATCGTGCTCGGCGGAGGCTCAGGACTCCGGCTGGGTCGCGGCCTTCGCGGCGCTGGAGCGGGTGCGCCGGCGACGGGGCTTGGCCGGCTCGTCCGCGGCTGCCTCCACAGCCTCAACGGCCTCTACGGCTTCTACGGTCTCCGCGGCCTTGACGGCGCCGGAGCGGGTGCGCCGGCGGCGCGGCTTGGCGGGCTCGTCCGCGACCGTCTCCACGGGCTCGACCGCCTCGGCGGTCCGGACGGCTGCCGTCTCGGCGGTCTCGACCGCCGCGCCCGCACCCGCGCGGGTGCGCCGGCGACGCCGCGGCGTGCGCGGAGCCTCGTCGGCCGTCTCCTCCACCGGCGTGACCGCAGCCGTCTCCGCGGCTGCCGTCTCGTCCAGCGGCGTGCCGCCGCGCGTACGGCGACGCTGGCGCGGCGTGCGCGCCGGACGCTCAGCCTGATCGGCGGGCTTCGTACGCGACGCGGAACGCGCCCCGCGGCCGCCCGTCTCGCCGAGGTCCTCCAGCTCCTCCGCCTCCAGACCGGCGCGGGTGCGCTCGGCGCGGGGCAGGACGCCCTTCGTGCCGGCCGGGATGCCGAGCTCCTCGAAGAGGTGCTCGGAGGTGGAGTACGTCTCGACCGGGTCGTTGAAGTCCAGGTCCAGCGCCTTGTTGATCAGCTGCCAGCGCGGGATGTCGTCCCAGTCGACCAGCGTGACGGCCGTACCCGTCGCACCCGCGCGGCCGGTGCGGCCGATGCGGTGCAGGTACGTTTTCTCGTCCTCGGGTGACTGGTAGTTGATGACGTGCGTGACACCCTCGACGTCGATGCCGCGCGCGGCGACATCGGTGCAGACGAGCACGTCGACCTTGCCGTTGCGGAACGCGCGCAGCGCCTGCTCGCGCGCGCCCTGGCCCAGGTCGCCGTGGACCGCGCCGGAGGCGAAGCCACGCCGGGCGAGCTGCTCGGCGATGTCCGCGGCCGTGCGCTTCGTACGGCAGAAGATCATGGCGAGCCCGCGGCCCTCGGCCTGGAGGATGCGGGAGACCATCTCGGGCTTGTCCATCGAGTGGGCCCGGTAGACGCGCTGTGTGATGTTCGCGACGGTCGCGCCCTGGTCGTCCGGCGAGGTCGCGCGGATGTGCGTGGGCTGCGACATGTAGCGGCGGGCGAGGCCGATGACCGCACCCGGCATGGTCGCCGAGAACAGCATGGTCTGGCGCCTGGCCGGCAGCAGCTGGATGATCTTCTCGACGTCGGGCAGGAAGCCCAGGTCGAGCATCTCGTCGGCCTCGTCGAGGACGAGCGCCTTCACGTGCGACAGGTTCAGCTTCTTCTGGCCGGCCAGGTCGAGCAGGCGCCCGGGGGTGCCGACGACGACGTCGACGCCCTTCTTCAGGGCCTCGACCTGGGGCTCGTAGGCGCGGCCGCCGTAGATCGCGAGCACGCGGACGTTACGCACCTTGCCGGCCGTCAGCAGGTCGTTGGTGACCTGCGTGCACAGCTCGCGGGTGGGGACGACGACCAGCGCCTGCGGGGTGTCGGTCAGCTGCTCGGGCTTGGCCCGGCCCGCCTCGACGTCGACGGGGACGGTGACGCGCTCCAGCAGCGGAAGGCCGAAACCGAGGGTCTTGCCCGTGCCGGTCTTGGCCTGGCCGATGACATCCGTGCCGGAGAGGGCGACGGGGAGGGTCATCTCCTGGATGGGGAAGGGGGACGTGATGCCGACGGCCTCGAGGGCTTCGGCGGTCTCGGGAAGGATCCCGAGGTCTCGGAAAGTCTTGATCTGCGTAGTCAGGGTGTTGCCTCTTCTGTGAGACGCGGCGCGAGGCGAACGCTGGGGGTCGTACCGCACCTTTGGTACTGGTGGCCGACCGTGGATTGGCCGGAAGGCGCGGGACCACTGCCGTCGCTCGAGCGCTCGTGCCGCTGAGGGCCCCTCGTATGGCGAAATGTGCCATGAGGGCTGTCGGGTCGGAGCCGATCGGGCCACCGACCGGGCATCCTCATTCATAAGGCCCGCCAAAATATTCGGCAGGCTTAATACCACTGTACCCCGGAATCGCGCAGGTGCGTCGGGCGAATTCCTGGGAGTCGTGTCGTGGCGGGTGCTGACCAGGCCCTTCCGAGGCCGGGAGGGCGGGCTATTGTGCGCTTCATGGAGACGTCTGACAACGCCAACGCCCACGCTCACGCCGCCTCGCCGACCCCCGCGGCCGACGCCGCGGAGGAGTTCACCGGGATCGCCGCCCAGGACTGGGCTGCGGCCTCCGCCGACCCCCAGTACCGCGCCGCGGTCGTCGATCTGCTGGGCGCGCTCGCGTACGGAGAGCTGGCGGCCTTCGAGCGGCTGGCCGAGGACGCGAAGCTCGCGCCGACGCTGGCGGACAAGGCGGAGCTGGCGAAGATGGCCTCCGCCGAGTTCCACCACTTCGAGCAGTTGCGGAACCGGCTGACCGCGATCGAGACCGAGCCGACGAAGGCGATGGAGCCGTTCGCCGCGGCGCTGGACGAGTTCCACCGCCAGACGGCCCCGTCCGACTGGCTGGAGGGCCTGGTCAAGGCGTACGTCGGCGACTCGATCGCCAGCGACTTCTACCGCGAGGTCGCGGTACGGCTGGACTCCGACTCCCGCCAGCTGGTGCTGGCGGTGCTGGACGACACGGGGCACGGCAACTTCGCCGTCGAGAAGGTGCGCGCCGCGATCGAGGCCGACCCGCGGGTCGGCGGCCGGCTCGCGCTGTGGGCGCGCCGGCTGATGGGCGAGGCGCTGTCGCAGGCGCAGCGGGTCGTCGCGGAGCGGGACGCCCTGTCGACGATGCTCGTGGGCGGGGTCGCCGACGGCTTCGACCTGGCGGCCGTGGGCGAGATGTTCACCCGGATCACGAAGGCGCACACCAAGCGGATGGCCGCGCTGGGTCTCGCGGCCTGATCCGTCGGTGCGTGGTGCGTCGGTGCGTGGTGCGTCGGTGCGTGGCCCGCGTCAGGCAGCGGCTGATCGCCGCAGCCGGCGGGCCTCCGGACGGATCAGCAGCGACAGCGTGACACCGCCGACGAACAGCGCCCCCAGCAGGGTGCCGAGGACGTATCCGCTGCCGAGCGCCGTGTGCGTCAGATACGCCCCGAAGAGCGCGCCGAGCGTCCCCGTCCCGTAGACCACACGGGGCGCCGGAAGCCGGTCCGGAAGCCGTCGTACGGCTGCCCAGGAGAGAGCGATTCCGAGCAGGGCGGAGCCGAGCGCTTCCAGGATCACCACGGATCACCTCATGGACGCCGTGCGGGCATATCGGGTCGTAGCCCGTCCTACCCGGACCTGCCCGAACGCAACCCTCCCCGGCGCCCGGCCGGCGGGCGGCGGGGCGCCGGAGGTCCGGGCGGGTACGCGAAGGGCCCGGCGGAAGTGATTCCGCCGGGCCCTTCGCGTGAAGAAGGGGTCTCCAGGTACGTGAAGCCCGGTCCCGCAGTCCAGGTCCTACACCGCGCCGAAGCCGACGCGGCGCGTGGCCGGCTCGCCGATTTCGACGTACGCGACCCGGTCGGCCGGTACCAGCACCTTGCGGCCCTTGTCGTCCGTCAGGCTGAGCAGCTGCGCCTTACCGGCGAGCGCGTCGGCCACGGCCTGCTCGACCTCCTCGGCGGTCTGGCCGCTCTCCAGAACAATCTCCCGGGGCGCGTGCTGCACGCCGATCTTGACCTCCACGGCTATGTCCCTCCGAACGGTCAGCGATGCGCGGTCAGCCGCGCCGTACGCAGCACACATTAGCCCGGTGAGGGGAGGCCGGTCGGCCCGGCCGTGCACGCCCGCAGCGAACAGCCGCAGCGAACGGCCGCAGGGAACAGGCTCGCGGAAGGGCGTCGCGCCCCGTCAGTGGTCGTCGGCGTGGCCCTCGGTCGAGTGCAGCGGGAAGCCGGCGATGCCCCGCCACGCCAGCGACGTGAGGAGCTGCACCGCGTTGTCGCGCGGGATCCCGGACTCGCTGGACAGCCAGTAGCGGGCCACGACCTGGGCCACCCCGCCCAGGCCGACCGCGAGCAGCATGGACTCGTCCTTGGACAGCGCGGTGTCCTCGGCGATGACGTCCGAGATCGCCTCCGCGCACTGCAGGGCGACCCGCTCGACGCGCTCGCGCACCGCGGGCTCGTTCGTCAGGTCGGACTCGAAGACGAGCCGGAACGCGCCGCCCTCGTCCTCCACGTACGCGAAGTACGCGTCCATCGTCGCCGCGACCCGCAGCTTGTTGTCCGACGTCGACGCCAGCGCGCTCCGGACCGCCTGGAGCAGCGACTCGCAGTGCTGGTCGAGCAGGGCCAGATAGAGCTCCAGCTTCCCGGGGAAGTGCTGGTACAGCACCGGCTTGCTGACGCCGGCCCGCTCCGCGATGTCGTCCATCGCCGCGGAGTGGTAGCCCTGGGCGACGAATACTTCCTGGGCCGCGCCCAGCAGCTGGTTGCGTCGGGCACGGCGCGGCAGGCGCGTGCCTCGCGGGCGCGCCGCCTCTGTCTGCTCGATGGCTGTCACGCCGCCTCCCACGTTCGATGTCACCGGCACAGTGTCCTGTGCCACAGCTTTCCGCCGCGTCCGCCATCGTACTTTTGGGTAACCATGGTGTGCGCGGTGCGAGCGCAGAATTTCACGTACCGGACGCGGGCGGTAGCCGGGGCCGCCTCCGAAACCGGCGATCAGCGGTAGTCGTCCTCGTCGAGCGCGACGACCCGCGCCTGCTCCGCGGCGTCCGCCTCGTTCGCGGCGCCCGTGTCGATGCCCGTCGGGCGTTCATCCTTCTCCTGCTGCAGCTCTCTGTGCTGCTCGGCGGCGTCGGCCTGGGGAACTTCCTCGTCGAGGTCGTTCAGTTCGTCGAGTTCGTCGACAGCGGTTGCCTGGCCCTGATCGTCCTCTGCGAAGGTTTCCGGGTCCGTCGGATCGACAGCCATCGGGATCCCTTTCCTGTTGCTCTGCGTCCGTGCAGCAGGGGCCGGGGCGAGTGCCCTTGTCCTAAGAGCGTAGGAGTTCCGCCTCCCGGACGCTATGCGTGAGCCGTCCCGTAAGCCATGCGGTGTGCTGTGCGGTGTGTGACGGCGAACACAGGTTTCACCGCGTGATCGTCTCGTAACATTGCCCCCATGTCTTCGACCG
Organism: Streptomyces sp. FIT100; assembly: GCF_024584805.1. Lineage (NCBI taxonomy): Bacteria > Bacillati > Actinomycetota > Actinomycetes > Kitasatosporales > Streptomycetaceae > Streptomyces > Streptomyces sp. FIT100. The sequence goes on from NZ_CP075715.1 coordinate 5,279,267, forward strand.
AGCTGCCGGAAACCCGCACCGCCGCCCCGGCTCCGCGGGCCCGTGCCGTACGGGTCGCGGCGGGCGAGGAACTGCGCTCCGTCACGCTGCCGGGGTTGACGCTGACCGTGCGCGCCCGGCTCCCTGCCACCACCGGACTGCCTCCCGCGCTGTTCGTCCACGGCCTCGGCGGTTCCTCGCAGAACTGGACCGCGGTGATGCGGCTCCTCGAGGACCGGATCGACGGGGAAGCCGTCGACCTGCCCGGCTTCGGGGACTCCCCGCCGCCCGACGACGGCAACTACTCGATCACGGGACACGCCCGGGCCGTCATCAGGATGCTCGACGCCGGCGGCCGCGCCCCCGTCCATCTCGTCGGGAACTCGCTCGGCGGCGCCGTCTGCACGCGCGTGGCGGCGGTCCGCCCCGATCTGGTGCGCACGCTCACCCTGATCTCGCCCGCCCTGCCCGAGCTGCGCGTCCAGCGCTCCGTCCTGCCGACGGCGCTGCTGGGGGTGCCGGGGGTCGCCCGGCTGTTCAGCCGTATGACGAAGGACTGGACGGCGGAGATGCGGGTCCGTGGCGTGGTGGCGCTCTGCTACGGAGACCCCGGCATGGTCTCCGAGGAGGGATTCCGCGACGCCGTCGAGGAGATGGAGCGCCGGCTGGAGCTCCCGTACTTCTGGGACGCGATGGCCCGCACCTCCCGTGGGATCGTCGACGCCTACACGCTGGGCGGGCAGCACGGGCTGTGGCGGCAGGCGGAGCGCGTCCTCGCGCCGACCCTGCTGGTGTACGGCTGCCGGGACCAGCTCGTCTCGTACCGGATGGCGCGCAGAGCCGCACAGGCGTTCCGGGACTCAAGACTTCTGACCCTGCCGGACGCGGGGCACGTCGCCATGATGGAGTATCCCGAGACGGTCGCCCAGGCCGTACGGGAACTACTCGACGACGACAGCGGTAGGAGCTGATCCGGGGCGTGGGACGACACAGCCGCAAAGGCCCCGCACCCAAGGCCGCCGACCACAGCAACGCCACTACGACCACGACCGTGAACGCGCCCGCGGGCGGCGGCCGGCGCAGGCGGCCCGCCGACGCCGAGCAGCACACGGGCGCGGAGGGCTACGGGACACCGCCGCACGGCACACCGGCCTACGGCGCGCCCCCGTACGGGACTCCGGCGTACGGCACCCCCGCCCATGGCGTTCCGCAGGTGCGCGGCGGCCACCCCGAGCAGCACGAGCCGGGCGGAGGCTGGGGCAGGCCGGGGTACGGCGCCCCCCGCGGCCAGACCACGGCCACGACGGGCCAGATCCCGGTCGTGCCCTCGTCCGGGTCGGCGCGGCCGGGTCCGCCGGCCGGCGCCGGGGCCCGGATCCCGGGCCCGCGGCGCGAGTTCGTGGAGGCGTTCGACGCCCCCGAGGGACAGCGGGCGCAGGGCGCACAGCAGCCGCGGATGCAGACGCGGACGCAGACGACGGGCACGGATGCCGGGCCGTCCGAGCTGTCTGAGCCGTCCGACGACCCCGCCGCACCGGCCAAACCGCCCAGGGGCCGCACGTTCACCGGGATCGCCGCCGCCGCCGTCACCACCGTGCTCGCCGTCGTCGTCGCGGGACAGGTCACCGGTGCGGGCCCCGACACCATCGCCACCCAGACCGCCGACGGGACCGAGCGCGGCGCAGAGGACGACACCTCGCGCTCCGAGCTGCGGCCCGCCCCGCCGCAGGCGCCGGCCGCCCCGGCTGCGCCGCCCACGTACGCGCAGCTGATGAGCCGGCAGTTCCCGCTCGACCCGGAGCTGCGCGGCTCCGGGAAGTTCGAGGCCGTGCCGGGCTTCGACAAGGCCCCGGGCAAGGGGCGGAAGATCCGCTACCGGGTCGATGTCGAGAAGGATCTCGGCCTGGACGGCAAGCTGTTTGCGGAGGCCGTCCAGAAGACCCTGAACGACGACCGGAGCTGGGCCCACGCCGGCGCCATGACCTTCGAGCGGATCTCGTCCGGCGAGCCGGAGTTCGTCATCACGCTGGCGAGCCCGGGGACCACGGCGACCTGGTGCGCCAAGTCCGGCCTCGACACCACCGTCGACAACGTCTCCTGCGACTCGGCCTCCACCGACCGCGTGATGATCAACGCGTTCCGCTGGGCGCAGGGCTCGGAGACGTACGGCGCCAAGGCGATGCTCACCTACCGTCAGATGCTCATCAACCACGAGATCGGGCATCGTCTCGGCCACAGCCATGTGACGTGCAGGACGCCCGGCGCCCTCGCTCCGGTGATGCAGCAGCAGACGAAGTCGCTCGACATCGACGGAATCAAGTGCCGCCCCAACCCCTGGGTGTTTCCCGGCAGTTGAGCCGCGTTTTCCCTCTCGTCCCGGAATCCGGGACGGCCGTCGCGCGGCGGGTCGGCGCGACGAGGCCGGGATCCGGGCGCGCGTACGGGACCTGCTGGAACGGGTCGGTCTCGACCCGGACCGGTACGACCGCTATCCGCACGAGTTCAGCGGAGGGCAGCGCCGGCGCGTCGGCATCGCCCGCGCGCTCGCCGCCGAGCCACGGCTCATCGTCTGCGACGAGCCCGTCTCCGCGCTCGACGTGACGACGCAGGCCCAGGTCGTGAACCTGCTCGCGGAGCTCCAGCGGGAGCTCGGCCTCGCGCTCGTCTTCATCGCGCACGACCTCGCGGTCGTGCGCCGGGTCAGCGACCGCGTCGCGGTCATGCGGCACGGCCGGATCGTCGAACAGGGCACGGTCGCCGAGGTGTACGGAACGCCCCGCCACCCGTACACGGCGGAACTGCTCGCGGCCGTGCCCGTGTTGGACCCCGGCCTCGCGGCGGCGCGCAGGAGCACCCGCAGCGGCACCGGCAGGGAACTGGCCCCTGCTTGACGGAACGTAACGGAAACAGTTCGTAGCGCGACCGAACGCTACGGCGCCGGGAAAGTTACGTGCATTCACCCCTTCCGGTGGCGCGACGGACAACCGTCCATCGCGCCACCGGCATATCCGCATAACGTCGTCCCGCCGCTCGGCCGCCGGACCAGAGGCGGCCGGCCACTAGGGAGATCGGGGGTGACACTCGTGCGGATCGGACTGCTCACGGATGGTGGTTATCCGTATGCGACGGGTGAGTCCAGACTCTGGTGCGACCGGCTCGTGCGCGGGCTCGCGCACCACGAATTCGACGTCTACGGGCTCAGCCGCAGCGCCCAGCAGGAGGACCACGGCTGGATCGCGCTGCCGCCCCAGGTGCGGCGCGTGCGCACGGCGCCCCTCTGGGCGCCGGAGGACGACGGCCGGGGCCACGGGCGGCGCGAACGGAAGCGGTTCGCCGCCCACTTCGGGGAGCTGGCCGCGGCGGTCTGCGGCAGCGGGGACGAGAGCGGGTTCGCCACCGGGCTGTACGGGCTGGCCGAGCTGGCCCGGGAGCACGGCGGGCTGTACGCCGCGCTCCGTTCCGAACTCGCCGTGCGCACCCTGGAGTCCGCCTGCCGCGCGCCCGGCGCACGCCGGGTCGTGGGCACCGCCACCGTGCCCGACTACCTCGCCTTCACGGACCAGTTGGAGCGGGCGCTGCGCCCGCTGTCGCTGGACTGGTACGGGAGCGACTCGCTGGGCGCCGTCGACCTGTGCCACGCCGCGTCGGGCGGGCCGGCCGCGCTGCCGGGGCTGCTGGCCAAACGCTTCTTCGGTGTGCCTCTGCTGCTCACGGAGTACGGGGTGCAACTGCGGGCGCACTACCTCGCGGCCGGCGAGGGCGATGTCGCCAGTGCGCCGGTGCGCGCCCTGCTCGCCGCGTTCCACGGACTGCTGGCCGCCGAGGTGTACCGGCAGGCGTCCGTCATCACCCCCGGCAACACCCACGCCCGGCGCTGGCAGGAGAAGTGCGGTGCCGACCCGGCCAGGCTGCGGACGGTCTACCCCGGTATGGAGTCGGACCGCTTCACGGCGGTGGGGGAGGGCGAGGTCGACGGGGATCCGCACACGCTCGTCTGGGTCGGGCGGATCGAACCCGCCAAGGACCTGATCGCGCTGCTGCACGCCTTCGCCGAAGTGCGCCGGGAGGAGCCGGACGCCCGGCTGCGGATCCTCGGCGCGCCCGTGCAGGGCCCGGATTCGACCACGTACCTCGCCCACTGCCGCGCACTCGCCGCGCAGCTCTTCCCCGACGAGGCGGACGGCGCGCACGCGATCGGCGACAACCCCGTCTCCTTCGAGGAGATCGGCGGCCCCGAGGCACCGGAACTCGCCGACGCGTACGCCGCGGGCGCGGTCGTCGTCCTGTCCAGCGTCGTCGAGGGCTTCCCCATCAGCCTCGTCGAGGCGATGTTCTGCGGACGCGCGACCGTCTCCACCGACGTCGGCGCGGTCGTCGAAGTCATCGGCGGCACGGGGCTCGTGGTGCCCCCGCGCAACCCGCGGGCGCTCGCCGACGCCTGCCTCGCGCTGCTGCGCGACCCCGAGCGCCGTGAACGGCTCGGTGCGGCGGCGCGTGCGCGGGCGCTCGAACTCTTCACCGTCGAGCAGAATCTCGCGGCATTTCGCGGCATTTACCTGGAGCTCCTCTCCCACTCCCACCGCCTCGCGGTCCGCGACGACGCCGAGCTCCTCCCCTTCGCCACCCCGGCGGAGGCCCACGTCCCGGGCCACTGGACCGGCCACCGCACCGGCCCCACCTGGGCATCCACCCCGCTGGCCGGCACGGCCGCCCCAGGAGCCCCCGATGCCTGAAACAACCCCTGCCGAACGCCCGCCCACGCTGCCATCCACGCTGGCGCCCACGCACCCGCGCGCGACCGCACCCGCCGAAGAGCGGCCCCCGAAGGCCGAGGAATCGGCTGCGGGTGATTCCGTCATCGCGGCGGGTGGTGACAAGCGGGCGCGCTCCGGGAACCGGCGCAGCGGGGGGCGGGCGGCGGACAGGAAGAAGCCGTCCGGTCCGCGGCGCGGGCCCGCCGACCCCGTGAAGGCGCTCATGCACCGGCACCGGGAGCTGTGCGAACGGGCCGTCGACCCGCTGGAGATCGCCGCCGGGCTTGAGGCGCACGGCGTGACCGACCGGACCGCGGCGCGGTTCCGGCACCGGGACGTGTTCTCGCTCGCCGAGGAGCTGTACGCGCGAGTTCCCCGCGGGGAGGCGGCCCCAGCGCCCGCCGCTGAGGAACGCCCCGGCGCGCGCCCCGGCGCACAGCTCCTACGCGCGCTGCTCCCGGGCGCCGTCGCCGCCGTCGCCGCCGTGGCCTGGCACTTCACCAGCGGCGGGGTGCGCACCGGCGTCGGCGCGGCCGCGGCAGCAGCGCTGGCGGGGGCGCTCGCGTACAGCCTCAGACGCGGGCCGCTCCGCGCCGCGGGGCGCACGGTCGGCTCCGCACGTCTGTCGGTGTGCTGGCTGCTCGCATACGCCGTGGTCGGCGGCGGGCTGCTGGAACAGCTCACCCGCGGCGGCCCGGAGGACCCCCCGGCGCAGACATGGGAAGTCCCCTGGCCCTCGGCGCCCGGCTCGCTCCTCGTCCTCGCCCTCGCCGTCGCCCCCGCGCTCTGGAGCGCCCAGCTCTTCTCCGTACAGGCCCGCCGCAGGCTCCGCGGCAGCCGCGGGCTGGAGGAGTTCGCGGCCGGCGCGCGCCCCCTCCTGCTGGCGGCCGTCGCGCTGTACGCCGCCGCCCTCACCGCCGTCACCGCACTGGTCGGCATCGTCGTGAGCGTGGACCCCGCCCCCGTCATCGCCGTCGGGCTGCTGCTCTTCCTCGCCCGGCTGCTCACCGCCCACGGGTTCCCCGGTCCCGCCGCCGCCGGCCTCGCCGCCGCCGCGGCCGTCGAGGCACTCGCCCTGGCCGGCCTCCTCGGTGGCCGCCTGCCCGGCTGCGCCTTCCTGGCCCGCCCCGTCGAGACCGCCACCGCGGCCTGGGGCGCCGGCGCCGTACCGGCCATCGCCTGCGGCGCGGCCGCCCTGGGGCTGCTGGTCCACGCGACCGCCGCCCTCTCCCGGGCCTCGGCCCACACCTCATGACTCCCCCCACGCCCCACCGCCCCCCACGCACTCCCGCGGAGCCGACGCCGCGGGCCCGCCCTTACGACACATCGAGCAACACCCCTGAGGAGACGCACGACATGAAGCCGCACCACCCAGCACCGGCCCGTCGGCCCCGAGGAGCCGCGCTATGAGGGTGCTACTGCTCGGAGCCAACGGTTTCCTCGGCCGCTTCGTCGCCGACCGTCTGCTGGCCGACCCGGCCGTGCACCTCACCGCCCTGGGGCGCGGTGACGACGCGGACGTACGCTTCGACCTCGCAGGCGGCAGCCCGGGTGCCCTGACCCGGTTCCTGGACGCCGTCCACCCCGGGGTCGTCATCAACTGCGCCGGCGCGACCCGCGGGGGTGCCCGCGACCTCACCCGGCACAACACGGTGGCCGTCGCCACCGTCTGCGAGGCCCTGCGCCGCAGTGGCTGCGACGCCCGTCTCGTCCAGCTCGGCTGCGCCTCCGAGTACGGGCCCTCGCAGCCCGGCTCGTCCACGGCCGAGGACGCGGTGCCCCGCCCCGGCGGGCCGTACGGCGTCTCCAAACTCGCCGCGACCGAGCTGGTGCTCGGCTCCGGACTGGACGCCGTCGTGCTGCGGGTCTTCTCGCCCGTCGGCCCCGGCACCCCCGCCGGATCGCCGCTCGGCCGGCTCGCCGAGGCGATGCGCCGCGCCATGCAGGCCGGCGACGGCGAGCTGAAGCTGAGCGGCCTCGGCGTCCAGCGCGACTTCGTCGACGTACGGGATGTGGCGCGGGCCGTCCACGCCGCATCCCTCTCCGCCGCCCAGGGCGTCGTCAACATCGGCACCGGCCGGGCCGTACGGCTGCGTGACGCCGCCGCCGTGCTCGCCAGGGTCGCCGGATACGCGGGCGCGCTCCACGAACTGGACGGGCCCCCCGGCCGCCTCGGCCACGGGCCCATCGGGGCCCCCCGCGGCCCCGAGTCCCTCACCGAACACCTCGGGGCTGCCCCTTACCCCTACCCGGACGGCTGCGGCAGCTGGCAGCAGGCGGATGTGCGCACCGCCCGCGACCGGCTCGGCTGGCGGCCCCGGATCAACCTGGAGGAGTCCCTCGCGGACATCTGGATGGAGGCGGCGTGTCGCATCTGACCACCACAAGAACCACTCTCTCCGCCACCGGTGCCGAGAAGCTCGGCTTCGGTGTCCCCGGCTACGCCCACCCGCTGCTCGCCCCCGCCGAGTGGGCAGAGCTGACCCGCCCGGGCACCCCGCTGCACTGGGCCGTGCTCAACGTCGCGGACGGCGGCCCCGGCGCCCGGCCCGACCCGCACTGCCTGGAGGCCGCGGGCAGGCTCGCCAACGCCGGGATCCGGGTGCTGGGCCATCTCGACCTCGACCACGGTGCCCGTCCCTTCGGCGAGATCGTCTCGGACGCCCACCACTACCTCGACTGGTACCGGGTCGGTGGCTTCCTCCTCGACCACTGCCCGGTCGAGCGCGCGGACCTGGCCGGGGTGCGGCGGGTGACCGCCACGCTGGAGGCCATCCTCGACGACGGCCATGTGGTCCTGGGCCACGGTGCCCACCCGTATCCGGGCTATGCGGAAGTGGCCGACCAACTGGTTACTTTCTCCGGCGCCTGGGCCGACTACCGCTGGTCGCAGGTGGCCGAGTGGACGGCGGACTATCCGCCCGAGCACTTCGCCCATTTCGTGCACGGTGTGCCGCGGACGCATCTGGACGAGGCCATGCGGATCGCCCGCTGGCAGGGCGCCGGCACGATCTTCTTCACCGACCGGGTCGCCAGGGGGGCGGGGCAAAACGGAGCATTTGACTCCTTGCCCGGCTACTGGGACGAAATCGTCTCGCGGATTGGACCGGGTGTCTCGGAATGAGGAGGCGCGTGGCAGTGTTGACGCCAGAACAACCGTACTGACGTAACGACCAACGGAGTCCCCGTGTCGCTGCCACCCCTGGTCGAGCCGGCTGCCGAGCTCACCGTAGACGAGGTCCGCAGGTACTCCCGCCACCTGATCATCCCGGATGTCGGGATGGACGGGCAGAAGCGGCTGAAGAACGCCAAGGTGCTCTGTGTGGGCGCCGGTGGCCTCGGCTCGCCGGCCCTGATGTACCTGGCCGCGGCCGGCGTCGGCACCCTCGGCATCGTGGAGTTCGACGAGGTCGACGAGTCGAACCTGCAGCGCCAGATCATCCACAGCCAGGCGGACATCGGCCGCTCCAAGGCCGAGTCCGCACGCGACAGCGTCAAGGGCATCAACCCGTACGTCAACGTGGTCCTTCACGAAGAGCGGCTCGAGGCCGAGAACGTGATGGACATCTTCAGCCAGTACGACCTGATCGTCGACGGCACGGACAACTTCGCCACCCGCTACCTGGTGAACGACGCCTGCGTGCTGCTGAACAAGCCGTACGTGTGGGGTTCGATCTACCGCTTCGACGGTCAGGCCTCCGTCTTCTGGTCCGAGCACGGTCCCTGCTACCGCTGCCTCTACCCGGAGCCCCCGCCGCCGGGCATGGTGCCCTCCTGCGCCGAGGGCGGCGTGCTGGGCGTGCTCTGCGCGTCCATCGGCTCCATCCAGGTCAACGAGGCCATCAAGCTGCTCGCCGGCATCGGCGAGCCGCTGGTCGGCCGACTGATGATCTACGACGCCCTGGAGATGCAGTACCGCCAGGTCAAGGTCCGCAAGGACCCGAACTGCGCGGTCTGCGGCGAGAACCCGACCGTCACCGAGCTCATCGACTACGAGGCGTTCTGCGGCGTCGTGTCCGAGGAGGCCCAGGAGGCGGCGCTCGGCTCGACGATCACTCCCAAGCAGCTCAAGGAGTGGATCGACGACGGCGAGAACATCGACATCATCGACGTCCGTGAGCCGAACGAGTACGAGATCGTCTCCATCCCCGGCGCGCGGCTGATCCCGAAGAACGAGTTCCTGATGGGCAACGCCCTCCAGGACCTGCCGCAGGACAAGAAGATCGTCCTGCACTGCAAGACGGGTGTCCGCAGTGCGGAAGTCCTCGCGGTGCTCAAGTCCGCGGGCTTCGCGGACGCGGTGCACGTCGGCGGTGGCGTGATCGGCTGGGTCAACCAGATCGAGCCGGACAAGCCGGTCTACTAGACCCGGGCCGAACCCGAGCCCGTCACCCTGGCTGACCCGTCACTCTGGCTGAGGGGAAGGGACCGGACCCGAAAGGGCCGGTCCCTTCCGCGTACTAACCACAGGTGCTGCCGTCCTCCGGCACCTTGCCATCCAGCAGATAGCTGTCCACGAGCTCCGTCACGCACCGGTTGTGCGGGCTGTAACCGCCGTGCCCCTCGCCCTTGTTGGTGAGCAGCACACCGACGCCCTCGCCCAGCTCGTCCGCCATGCGCCGGGCGCCCTCGTACGGTGTCGCCGGGTCGCCCGTCGTGCCGACGACCAGGATAGGATCCGCCCCCTTCGCACTCGCCTCCGGTGTCACCCGCTCGCCCGGCACCGGCCACTTCGCGCACCAGCCCGCGGTGTCCCACGCCAGGAACTCGCCGAACACCGGGGATATTCGCCGGAACTCCGGCAGCAGCGCCTTCGCCTGCGCGGGCGTCGGCCGCTGCCGGTCGTCGACGCAGGAGATCGCCCGCTGGGAGTGGCTCTGTGTGTCGTAACGGCCTTTCTGGTCACGGTCGTTGTACATGTCGGCGAGCGCGAGCAGCTTCGTGCCACGGCCGCGCTGCTCGGCCTCCGCCAGGCCCTCGGTGAGTTCGTCCCACAGGCCCGTGGAGTAGAGCGACATGGCGATGCCGGTGAGGGCGAGGCTCTCGGTGAGCCGGCGGCCGTCGCCGGCGGGCAGTGGCCGCGCGTCGATCCGCTCCAGCAACCCGACTATCCGCTGCGAACCCGCCGCCGGCTCCTCGCCCCTGCTCGTCAGGTAGTTGTCCAGGGCCCGTTGGAAGCCGGTGGTCTGATTGCGGGCGTGGCCTATGGCATCGGCCGTCGGGTCGACGACGGCGTCCAGCACCGTCCGTCCCACGTTCCGGGGAAAGAGGTGGGCGTAGGTGCCGCCGAGCTCCGTGCCGTAGGAGATGCCGAAGTAGTTGAGCTTGCGGTCGCCCAGCACATGGCGGATGAGATCCATGTCCCGGGCCGCGTCCGATGTGCCCACATGAGCCAGGACCGGGCCCGAGCGCGCGGCGCAGCCCGCCCCGAAGCTCTCGGCGTCCTCGAAGTAGACCGCCTCCTCGGCGGGGGTGTCGGGGGTGAGGTCGACACGGCTCGCCGCCACTTCCTGCTCCCGGTCGCTCCGGCACACCACGCCCGAGCTCCGCGCAACCCCGCGGGGGTCGAAACTCACCAGGTCGTAGCGCGAGTTGAGCTTCTCGTACTCCGGGGCGAAGCCCGGCAGGCCGTCGACGCCCGAGCCGCCGGGTCCGCCGAAGTTGAAGAGCAGGGAGCCCAGGCGTCTGTCCTGGTCCCGCGCCGGGCGCCGGATCAGCGCGAGGGACAGCGTCGCGCCGTCGGGGGCCTCGTAGTCGAGCGGGACCTTCACCTCCGCACAGGTCCAGCCGCCGCCCTCGCAGGGCTGCCAGTCGGGCCGCTGCTCCAGCAGCGCGCCGGGCAGGTGCTGTGCCGCGTCGCCCTCGCGCACCGGAGGCGGCGCCGCCCGTGTGCCCCCTCCGGCAGCCGTGCCCGTGCCCATGCCCACATCGCACCCCGTGAGCACGGCCGTCGCCGCCAGCGCCAGCGCGACGACCGCCGCCGACGTCCTGTTCCCTCGCACCGTCATTCCAGCCCCCCCGACAGATCACCGAAAGATCGCTCGGCACATCATCCGACCGATGCGAGAACATCCTAGGAGCCACCACTGACAGTGACCGTCCGAGCGGTGCGGAGCCGGCGCCGGGCGTCACTCGCAGACGGTCCCGGCGGGCGGCACCCGGCCTTCGAGGAGGTAGCCGTCCACGTTCTTCTGCACACAGGCGCTGCCGCTGCCGTACGCCCCGTGCCCCTCGCCGCGGTACGTCATCTCGACGCCGACGCCCTGGCCCAGCGCCTCCGCCATCGCCTTGGCACCCGCGTACGGCGTGGCGGGGTCACCGGTGTTGCCGATGACGAGGATCGGGGGCGCCCCCGGCGCCGAGACGTCGGGGTGCTCCCACTTCCCGGGCACCGGCCACTCCGAGCAGCCCATCAGGCCCCAGCCGAGGTACTCGCCGAAGAGGGGTGACGCCTTGCGGAATTCGGGGAGCCTGGCCTTCGTCTGCGCCAGCGAGTACCGCTCCTTGTAGTCGACGCAGTTGACGGCGGCGTTGGCGGACTGGATGTTGCTGTAGTCGCCGTCCCTGTTCCTTCCGTTCAACGCGTCCGAGAGCGCGAGCAGCAGTGCGCCGTTGCCGCCGTCGGCCTCGTCGAGCCCCTGCTCCAGATACGGCCAGGTCTCCTTGGAGTAGAGGGCCTCCGCGATGCCGTTCGTGGCCTGCGTCTGGGTGAGCTTGCGGTCGCCGGTGGCCGGGATCGGCTTCTTCTCGAGCCGCGCGAGCAGATCGAGGACGAACTGCTGGATCTCCTCGGGCGTGCTGCCCGGCAGCTGGCACTCGTCACCGCGCGCGACGCAGTCCGCCGCGAAGTTGTCGAACGCCAGCTGGAAGCCCTTGGCCTGGCCGAGCGAGCCCTGCACGGAGTCGCTGTTCGGGTCGACGACGGCGTCGAAGACGGCCCGGCCGACCTTCTCGGGGAACAGGTGCGCGTAGACGCCGCCGAGTTCGGTGCCGTACGAGAAGCCCACGTAGTGGAGCTTGTCGTCGCCGAGCACCTGCCGCATCAGGTCCATGTCGCGGGCGGCGTTCGTCGTGCCGACGTACGGCAGGTCCGCGCCGGAGTGCTCCTCGCAGCCCGAGGCGTAGCTGCGGAGCCGGTCCACGTACGCCTTCTCCTCCGCGGCGTCGTCGGGCGTGGCGTCCTGCGCGTAGTACTCGTCCAGCTGCTGGTTGTCGGCGCACTCGACGGCCTGGCTGCGGCCCACGCCGCGCGGGTCGAAGCTCACGAGGTCGTAGCGTTCGCGCAGCTTCTCGTAGTCCTTGGCCGCGGCGGGGAGCGTGCTGACCCCGGAGCCGCCGGGTCCGCCGAAGTTGAAGATGAGGGAGCCGATGCGATTGGCCTGGTCGCGGGCCTTTCCACGGATCAGCGCCAATTCGATCGTCTCCCCGTCCGGGTCGGCGTAGTCGCGCGGGACCTCCATGAAGGAGCACTCCCACGTCGTCCCGCCGGGCAGTGGCGAGGGCGCGGGACCCCCGCCCTCCGCCTCCGAGGGGGGCGGGCACGGCCGCCAGTCCAGCTTCTGGGCGGTGAAGTCGCGCTCCTGCTGCCCTTCGCCCGCGTCGGAGCCCGAGCAGCCGGCCGTGACCAGGACCGCGGCGGCGGCCGCGGCGGCGAGTACGGTACCGGCCCGCCGGGCGGCGGCCGCGCGCCGTGCGTCCGGTGCGTCCGGTGCGTCCGGTGCGTCCGGTGCGTCCGGTGCATCCGGGGTGTCCGGACCGGGGGAGTCGGTCGGCGCGGGCGAGGAGGTGGGCATGAGCCCATCCTGCGCGGTGCGGGGGCGGTCCGCCTCCCGACGGTGCGTGGGCGGGCCGCGCGGGTGCACGGGGCCGGGCGGACCCCTGTCCGTGCCACCCGTGCCACCCGTGACGCCCCCGACCGAAGCCGCGGCGCCCCGACGCCGCGAAGCCGCGAGCGAGCCCTTCCGCCCGGGCCGTGTCCTTAGAGCGCGCCCTTCCGCGTGAGCTGGTTGAAGCACACCCACCCCGGCAGGACCGGCAGCCACAGCGTCAGCAGCCGGTACAGCAGCACCGCCGGCGCCGCGATCTCCGCCGGCAGACCGACGGCGATCAGGCCGAGCGTCAGAGCGCCCTCGACCGCGCCCACACCGCCCGGGGTCGGCGCCGCCGACCCCAGGGCGCTGCCGGCGAGGAAGACGACGGCGATGCTGGCGTAGCTGAGCTGCTGGTTGCCGTTGTCGAAGGCCCGGATCGAGGCGTCCAGGCACATCACGAAGGTGCCGCTCAGGAGCAGCATCCCGCCGATGCCCGTGAGCAGCTTCACCGGCCGCTGCAGCACGTCCAGCATGCGCGGCACGACACCCGCGAACAGCGACCGCAGCCGGGTCGCCACGAACTTCCGCAGGAACGGGATCGCGGTCACCACCAGCACCAGCACGGCCACGGTCAGCAGACCCGCGATGACCGTCCTCGACGGGGTCAGCGACGACGTCTTCTCCGTGCCCGTCAGATAGCCGAAGGAGAGCAGCAGCAGGATGTGCGCGCCGAGCCCGAAGAGCTGCGAGGCGCCGACGCTCGCCACCGCGAGCCCGGGGCGTACGCCGGAGCGCTGGAGGAAGCGGGTGTTGAGGGCGACACCGCCGACCGCCGCCGGGGCGACGATCTTCACGAACGAGCTCGCGATCTGTGCCACGACCGTCCGAAGGAAGGAGACCCGCTCCGGCACGAAGCCGAGCAGGCTCATCGCCGCCGCGACGTAGCTGATCGCCGAGAAGAGGACCGCGGCCGCCACCCAGCCCCAGTGCGCCTGGCTGACGACGGTGAGGTCGGTCCTGGTGAGCTGGGAGAGCAGGAAGTACGCGGCGAAGGCCCCGGCGATCAGACTGACCAGGGTGCGCGGCTTGATCCGCTCCAGCCGCACCGGCTCCACCGGCGCCTGCGGCCTGATGAGCAGCACCTGCCGGCGGATCTGGGCGAGCAGATCCTCCTCGCGGGCCTCGTCCAGCGCTTCGTCCAGCGCCCGTTTCTCGGCCTGCTTCTCCGCGCGCTGCGACTTCCGGGCCGCCTTCCGGCCCTGGTCGGCAACCCCGTCGGCCACCGGCTCCTGGGCCCTGGCCTGCCGGGCCTCCTCGGCCGCGGACAGCACCGTGTCGCGCTCGCGCTGCGAACGCTCCCGGGCGAGCCGCCGCAGCGTCGCGCGCGTGGAGCGGCTGAGCGCGATGGGCTGGAGCAGCGGCAGGCAGTCCGCGACCGCGTCCGGGCCCAGTACCTCGACCGCCGCCGCGACCGCACGCTCGGCCCCGACCCGCAGTCCGAACGTGGTCAGCAGTTGTGCGATGTCCATCCGGAGGACCACGTCACCGGCCGCGATCTCCCCGCCGCGCAGATCGGTCAGCACCACCTTGCCGGAACGATCCACCAGGATCGCGTCGCCCGTGAGCCTGCGGTGCGCGATACGCCGCGACTGCAGCGCCCGCACCTGCCGGAACGCGCCGAGCACCACGTCGTCCGTGATCTCCTCGTCGGGCAGCGAGTCCAGCGAGTGGCCGCCGAGGTGCTCGTAGACCAGCATCACGGCGTCCGGGCCGAGCTCCGACGTGGCGATCAGCTTCGGCGCGTTGGCCCCGGCGGCGATCGCGGCGTACGCGAGCAGCGCCTCCTGCTCCAGGGCCTGGCGCAGCGACTGGATGGAGCGCCGGGTGGTGATCGCGCGCAGCGTGAGCCGGCGCCAGACCCGGTAGAAGTAGCCCTGCGCCTGCTGCTCGCGGTCGACGACGGTGACATCGAGCGGAGGGCCGTCCTCCAGGGTCACGAGGTAGCGGCGGCCGCGGTCCCCGTGGTCGGCCGACTCGGGCACGTCCTCCGCCCGCATCGCCGTCACCGGGCGGAAACCGACATGGCGCAGGCCCGCCAGCAGGGTCTGGCCGGTCGGACGCACGTTCGGTGAGCCGACGGCGTACAGCGTGCCGTACGCGACCGTCCAGCCGATCAGCACGGTGAGGATGATCGAGAACGGAGTCGTGTAGCCCGCGACGAGCATCGCGAAGGCGTCGAGGAGCAGCACGCCCCACAGCGCCACGCGCCAGCGCGGGCGGCGGGCCATGCCGACGGCCGTCATATAGGCGATGACCGGGGCGAGATAGCCGTGGACGGGGTCGGTGAGTCCGCCGCCCGTCTGCGGCTGGGTCAGCGCGTCCTGGATCTGGCTCGGCGCGGCCTCGGCGACCCAGAGGTCGGTGGCGAGGGTCACGCCGTGGGCGAGCACGGCCGCGAGGACGCCGTCCGCGATCCGCAGACCGTCCCGCTTGATCAGCCGCTCGATCGCGAAGGCGACCGGAACGAGCAGCACGGCGATGCTGGAGACCAGACCGGCGAGCTTGACCAGCACGTCCGGGGCCTGACCGGTGCCCTTGGAGATGTCCGACTCGAGGCCGGTCGTGGTGCCGTGCGCGAAGGCGGCGACGCCGAGTACGACGACGACCGCCAGAATTCCGGCGAGCAGCCGCGTCAGGTCGGAGGGACGGTGCACCCGGGCGGGGAGAAGGGGCTCGTCGCCGGAGACACGTTCGGTGGAGGCGGAGGTGTCTGCGTCGCCGTCCGCAACGGTGCCCTCGGCAGGGTGGTCGTGAGCAGCGTCTTCAGCACTGTCCTTCGCGGTGTCCTCGGTGTCCTTCTCCGGGGCGGTGTCCGCTTCCGGGCGCGACTCGGAACCGGAGGTGCTCGCCGCTGCCGCAGGCTGCACGCCCCGCTCCTTCGCCGTCTCGGTCTCTTCTTGATCTCGTATCACCAGTCACCGCCCGGATGATGGTGGCATGTCGCACTGACAGTGGGGGCCATCAGGGTGCCTGCCCGCTGTCGGTGCCATGGTGCAGGATGGGCCGGATGAGCGATGAGGTGCCGGAACTGCCGGAGTACGCGGAGCGGGTCCTGGACGTCGCCGAGCGTATCCCGCCGGGCCGGGTCATGACCTACGGAGATGTGGCGGAGTGGCTCGGCGAGGGGGGACCGCGCCAGGTCGGCCGCGTCATGGCGCTGTACGGGGGCGCGGTGCCGTGGTGGCGCGTGGTGCGCGCCGACGGGGTGCTGCTGCCCGGCCACGAGCTGAGCGCGCTCGACCACTACCGAGTGGAGGGCACTCCGCTGCGGGAGGCCGCCAGGAGCGCGGAGGACCATGTGCCCCGCCTGGACATGCGACGGGCGCGCTGGGACGGCGTGGCGGGCCCGGGGCACGACGGGCGCGACGCCGACGGGAGCGAAGCGGACGCCGCCGCGCCGCTCACTCCCCTGGGCGACGCCGACGGGATACGTGACGCCGACGGGATGGGCGACGCGTACGCGATACGCGGCGGCGGGGACGCGACGGTCCGGGACGCGGGAGCTCACACCTGACAGCTTCCGCCATTCGACGGTGCGATGGGGCGTCCGGCGCCCGCGAGCAGCCCCCGGCAGCGTCGGGACCGGAGTCGCTGCGCCCGGGGAGCCGCCTGGCGTAGCGTCGTCGGGGCCCGTGCCACCACCCGCATCGGCGCCTTCGTACCCATTCGGCCCGCGCTTCCGCGCCGGCCCCGGCTCTCTCACCACAAGCACACCCCCCAGGACCGGCGATCCACGTGAGTTCCTCCTCTTCCACCGGGCGTACACCGCACCGTCGGGTACGGCAGGGGGTCCCCCCGCGCCCGCAGGGGCGCAGGGAGGGGACTCCGGGCGCGTACCGGCTGGTGCGTACCGCGCCGGGCCCGGTGGATCCCCCTCTCCTGGACGCGTCCCAGCGCGCAGTGGTTGACCATGAACGGGGACCTCTGCTCGTGCTCGCCGGGCCGGGCACCGGGAAGACGACGACGCTGGTCGAGGCGGTGGCGGCACGGATCGCGCAGGGCGCGGAGCCGGAGCGGCTGCTGGTCCTGACGTTCAGCCGCAAGGCGGCGGTGGAGCTGCGCGACCGGATGGCGCTGCGGCTGGGAGGGGAGCGGGCACCGCAGGCGACCACCTTCCACTCGTACTGCTACGCGGTGGTCCGCGCGCACCAGGACGCGGACCTCTTCGCCGAACCGCTGCGGTTGCTGTCGGGACCCGAGCAGGACGTGGCGGTCCGTGACCTGCTGGCCGGCCAGCTCGACCTGGAGCGCGAGGGGCGCGCGGGGGCGCGCTGGCCCAGCGAGCTCCGGGCCTGTCTCACCACGCGCGGGTTCGCGGACGAGGTCCGTGCCGTCCTCGCCCGCAGCCGTGAGCTGGGCCTCGGCCCGGAGGCGCTGGCGGCGTTCGCGCGGCGTACGGGGCGTCCGGACTGGCACGCGGCCGCGGCGTTCCTGGCGGAGTACCTGGACGTCCTGGACCTCCAGGGCGTCCTCGACTACGCGGAACTGGTCCACCGCGCGGCGCTGCTCGCCGAGGCGGCGGGGTCCGGCGACCGGCTCGCCGCGCGCTACGACGCGGTCTTCGTCGACGAGTACCAGGACACCGACCCGGCCCAGGTACGGCTGCTGCGGGCGCTCGCCGGAGGCGGCCGGACGCTCGTCGCCTTCGGCGACCCCGACCAGTCGATCTACGCGTTCCGGGGCGCGGATGTGAACGGCATCCTCGACTTCCCCGACGCCTTCCCGCGCACCGACGGGCGTCCGGCGCCGGTCGCCGTCCTGACGGCGTCGCGCCGCTCGGGGGCCGCGCTGCTCGCGGCGACCCGGCTGCTCACCCAGCGCATGCCGCTCACCCGGCTGCCCGCGGAGAAGGTCCGCGCCCACCGTGAGCTGAAGGCGGTCCGCGCGGGCGGCCGCGTCGAGGTCTGCACGTACCCGACCGCCTCCACCGAGCTCGACAACATCGCGGACCTCCTCCGCCGCGCTCATCTCGAGGACGGCGTCCCCTGGAACGACATGGCCGTCCTCGTCCGCGCCGGCAACCGCAGCCTCCCCACGCTCCGCCGCGCCCTGACCGCCGCCGGAGTTCCCGTCGAAACGGACGGCGACGACGTCCCCCTGCGTCACGAACCCGCGGTCACCCCCCTGCTGGCCGCCCTCAGAGCGGCCGCCACTCCACTGACGCCGGGCGGCGTCGCCCCGAAGGTGCCCGCAGCACGGGTCGCCGAGGTCGCCGAGGTCGCCGAGGACACCGGGACGCCCGCGGTACCGGGCGAGCAGGGGGCTTCCGGCGCCCAGGCGCAGCCTGAGAGTCCCGGCCATGCTGACCGTCCCGACGGCCCCGACCATGCCGACGGCCCTGACGGCCCTGACGGCCCTGACGGCCCTGACGGCCCTGACGGCCCTCACGGTCCTGACGGCCCCGACCATGTCGATCACGCCGGCCATCCCGACCACCTCGACCCCGAGACCGCCCTCGCCCTCCTCACCTCGCCCCTCGGCGGGATGGACACCGCCGACCTGCGCCGCCTCGGCCGGGCGCTCCGGGACGAGGAGCGGGCCGCCGGGAACAGGATCCCGCCGCCCTCGGACACCCTCATCGCCCGCGCCCTCGCCGAACCCGAGCGGCTCACGGCACACGACCCCGCGTACGCCCGCCGCGCCCAGCACCTCGGCGTGCTCCTGCGCAAGGCGCGTGAACTCCTCGACGGCGGCGGCACCGCCGAAGAGGCCCTGTGGGAGCTCTGGAACGGAACCTCCTGGCCGCAGCGCCTCCAGCGCTCCTCCCTCCGCGGCGGCGCCGCGGGGCGCAACGCCGACCGCGACCTCGACGCCGTCTGCGCCCTGTTCGAGACCGCGGCCCGCGCGGAGGAACGCACCGGCGGCCGCGGCGCCCTCAACTTCCTGGAGGAGGTCGAGGCCCAGGACATCGCCGCCGACACCCTCAGCCGCCGCAGCGCCCGCCCCGCCGCCGTACGCCTCATGACCGCCCACCGTTCCAAGGGCCTCGAATGGGGCCTGGTGGTCCTCGCCGGCGTACAGGAAGGGCTCTGGCCGGACCTGCGCCGCCGAGGCTCCCTCCTGGAAGCGGACCGCATCGGCCGCGACGGCCTCGCCGAACCGCTCACCCCCGGCGCCCTCCTCGCCGAGGAGCGCCGCCTGTTCTACGTCGCCGCCACCCGCGCGCGCCACCGCCTCGTGGTCACCGCCGTCAAGGCACCGGCCGACGACGGCGACCAGCCCTCCCGCTTCCTCACCGAACTGGGCACCGAGCCCCGGGACGTCACCGGCCGCCCCCGGCGCCCTCTCGCCGTCGCCCCCCTCGTCGCCGAACTCCGCGCCACCACCGTCGACCCGAACGCGTCCGAAGAGCTGCGCGACGCCGCCGCCCGGCGCCTCGCCCGCCTCGCCGCGCTCACCGACGACGAGGGCCAGCCACTCGTCCCCGCAGCGCACCCGTACCGCTGGTGGGGCCTGAACGAACCGACCCACAACGCGGTTCCCCTCCGCGACCGCGACCTGCCCCTGGCGCTCTCCCCGAGCTCCCTGGAGAAGCTCGCCAACACCTGTGCGCTCCAGTGGTTCCTGGGACGTGAGGTCAAGGCCGACGCCCCGGCCACCGCCGCCCAGGGGTTCGGCAACGTCGTCCACGTACTCGCCGACGAGGTCGCGGCCGGCCGTACACCCGCCGACCTCGCCGTCCTCATGGAGCGCCTCGACTCCGTCTGGGACGCGCTCGCGTTCGACGCCCCCTGGAAGTCCCGGCAGGAGAAGGAGAACGCGCGCGTCGCCCTGGAACGCTTCCTGCGGTGGCACGTCATGGACCGCGGCGGCCGCACGCCCGCCGCCACCGAGCACGAGTTCGACGTGACCCTCGACGCGGGTCCGTACGAAGTACGGATCCGCGGTTCCATGGACCGCGTCGAGCAGGACGAGCAGGGCCGCGCGTATGTCGTCGACTTCAAGACCGGCAAGGCACCCGTGAGCCGGGACGAGGTCGCCCACCACCCCCAGCTGGCCGTCTACCAGCTCGCCGTCCGCGAAGGCGCGGTCGACGACGTGTTCGACGGCCGCCGCCCCGAACCCGGCGGCGCCGAACTCGTACAACTGCGCCAGGCCGCCCCCCAGAAGGAGGGCGGCGACGCCCTGCCGAAGATCCAGGCCCAGGATGCCCTCGCCGGCGACTGGGTCGGCGACCTGCTCGCCACGGCCGCCGGCCGCGTGCTCGACGAGCGCTTCACCCCCACCACCGGGACGCACTGCGGTCAGTGCGCCTTCCGTGCCTCGTGCAGCGCACAGCCCGAGGGCAGGCACGTCGTCGACTGAGCACGTCGTCGACCGAGACGGAGACCGGGACGGAGACCGGGACGGGGGACGGGGACGGAGACCGGGACGGGGGACGGGGACGGAGACCGGACGGCCCCGGGCGCTGTCAGTGGCGGCCGTTAGCCTCTCTGGCGTGTCCGCACACATCACCGACCCCGAGCAGCTCAAGGAGCTCCTCGGCATTCCGTTCACCCCGGAGCAGACGGCCTGCATCACGGCGCCGCCCGCCCCGCAGGTCATCGTGGCCGGGGCAGGGTCGGGCAAGACGACGGTGATGGCCGCCCGCGTGGTGTGGCTCGTGGGCACGGGCCAGGTCGCCCCCGAGCAGGTCCTCGGACTGACCTTCACCAACAAGGCGGCCGGCGAGCTCGCGGAGCGCGTCCGCATCGCGCTCGTCCGGGCCGGGGTCACCGACCCGGACACGATCGACCCGGACAACCCCCCGGGCGAGCCGCGCATCTCCACGTACCACGCATTCGCCGGACAGCTCCTCACCGACCACGGCCTGCGCATCGGCCTGGAGCCCACCTCGCGGCTGCTCGCGGACGCCACCCGCTTCCAGCTCGCCGCCCGCGTGCTGCGCGAGGCCCCGGGGCCGTACCCGGCACTGACGAAGTCCTTCCCCTCCCTGGTCAGCGATCTGCTCGCGCTCGACGCCGAGCTGGCCGAGCATCTCGTCACCCCCGAGCGGCTCGCCGCCCACGACACCGGGCTGCTGCGCGCCCTGGAGTCGGCCACGCTCACCAACGCCGACCTGCGCAAGGTCCCCGAGGCCGCCGCGGCCCGCAGCGAGCTGCTCGACCTCGTCGTCCGCTACCGGACCGCCAAACGCGCCCGTGACCTCCTCGACTTCGGCGACCAGATCGCCCTCTCCGCCGAGCTCGCCCTCACCCGCCCCGAGGCGGGCCGCATCCTGCGCGACGAATTCCGTGTCGTCCTGCTCGACGAGTACCAGGACACGTCCGTCGCGCAGCGGCTGCTGCTCTCCGGGCTCTTCGGCGGGGGCACGGGCCACGCCGTCACGGCGGTCGGCGACCCCTGCCAGGCGATCTACGGCTGGCGCGGCGCCTCCGTCGCCAACCTGGACGACTTCCCGGAGCACTTCCCGTACCGGGACGGCAGACCCGCCACCCGCTTCTCGCTCAGCGAGAACCGCCGCAGCGGCGGCCGCCTCCTCGACCTCGCCAACGGCCTCGCCGAGCCGCTGCGCGCCATGCACGAGGGCGTGGAGGCGCTGCGGCCCGCACCCGGCGCCGAGCGCGACGGCTCCGTACGGATCGCACTGCTGCCCACCCACGCCGAGGAGATCGCGTGGCTCGCCGACTCGATCGCCCATCTCGTCCGCACCGGCAGGGAACCGGGCGAGATCGCCGTCCTGTGCCGTACGGCGGCGGACTTCGCCGGGATCCAGGGCGCCCTCGTCGCCCGCGACATCCCCGTCGAGGTCGTCGGCCTCTCCGGACTGCTCCATCTGCCCGAGGTCGCCGACCTGGTCGCCGTCTGCGACGTCCTCCAGGACCCGGGGGCCAACGCCTCGCTCGTACGGCTTCTCACCGGCCCCCGGTGGCGCATCGGCCCGCGCGACCTCGCCCTGCTCGGCCGCCGCGCCAGGCTCCTCGTCCACCGGCCGCGTGACGACGACGGCACGGACCCCGACGAGCGCCTCGCCGCGGCCGTCGAGGGCACGGACCCCGCCGAGGTGGTCTCCCTCGCCGACGCGCTCGACACCTTCCTGGAGCCGGCCGGATCGGACGACGGCCTGCCGTTCTCCGCCGAGGCCCGTGTCCGCTTCGCCCGCCTCGCCCAGGAGCTGCGCGACCTGCGCCGCTCCCTCGCCGATCCGCTGATGGACGTGCTGCACCGGGTGCTCGCCACCACCGGCCTGGAGGTCGAACTCTCCGCGTCCCCGCACGCCCTCGCGGCCCGCCGCCGCGAGACCCTCGCCAATTTCCTCGACATCGCGGCCTCGTTCGCCTCACTGGACGGCGAGGCCACGCTGCTCGCCTTCCTCGGCTTCCTGCGCACCGCCGAGCAGTACGAGAAGGGCCTGGACAACGCTCTCCCCGGAGGGGAGAACACGGTGAAGGTGCTCACCGCCCACAAGTCCAAGGGACTCGAATGGGACGTCGTCGCGGTGCCCGGACTGGTCGCCGGCCAGTTCCCGAGCACCCGTTCCCGCGAGTCCTGGACGGCCCAGGCCAAGGTGCTGCCGCATGCGCTGCGCGGCGACGCCGAGACCCTCCCGGACATCACGGGATGGGACGCGAGGAGCATGAAGGCGTTCAAGGAAGAGATGAGGGACCACCAGCACACGGAGGAACTCCGCCTGGGCTATGTGACCTTCACCCGCCCCCGCTCCCTCCTGCTCGGCTCGGCCCACTGGTGGGGGCCGTCCCAGAAGCGCCGACGCGGTCCGTCCGCCTTCCTCCAGGCCCTGTACGACCACTGCGCGGCGGGCTTCGGCGAGATCGAGGCATGGGCCGACGAGCCGGAGGAGGACGCGGAGAACCCGGCGCTCCACGAGGCCGCCGCGGAGCACGCCTGGCCGCTGCCGCTGGACCCGACGGCGATGTCCCGCCGCCGCGCGGCCGCGGACCTGGTGCTCGCGCACCTGAACACGGATCCGGGGACAACACCGCAGACCGGATCGCGGACCGGACCGCAGAAGGCACCGGAGGCCGTCCCGGAGGCCGTTTCGGACGGCGGCGAACCGTGGCCGCAGGAGGACCGGGCCCACCGGACGGGACACGCCCAGGACATCGACGAGCCATGGCCGGACGAGCCCTGGCCTGAGGAGTCGTCGCCCGACGAGCCGTGGGCCGACGAGCCGTGGGCCGACGAGCCGTGGCCGGAGGACCCGGATGACGTCGGCATCGCCGACGTCGAGCCGGACGGATCTCACGAGCCGGACGGATCTCATGAGGCGGATGGGCCCCACGAGCAGGACGAGCCCGCCGACAAGGGGAGCGCCCTCTGTCTCCCCGCCCAACGCCGCCCCTCGCGCCTCACCCCCGAGGACACCCGCACCATCGCCTCCTGGGACCGCGATCTCGAAGCCCTCACCGGTGAGCTGCGCCGCGCCCGCGCCGCCGTGCGCGACGTCCCCGTACCTCCGGCGCTGTCCGCCTCCCAGCTGCTGCGGCTCGCCGCCGACCCGGACGGTTTCGCACAGGAGCTGGCGCGCCCGATGCCGCGCCCCCCGCAGCGGGCCGCGCGCCGGGGCACGCGGTTCCACGCCTGGGTGGAGTCGAGGTTCGAGGAGGTGCCGCTGCCCATGCTCGGGCCGGACGAGTTGCCGGGCCGCGACCCGGACGACCCGGACGAGGCGGAGATCGCCGACGAGCGCGATCTCGCCGCGCTCAAGGCCGCCTTCGAGCGCACCCCGTACGCCCGCCGCGCGCCCTTCCGGGTGGAGGTGCCGGTCCAGCTCACCCTTGCGGGCCGGATCATCAGGGGCCGGATCGACGCCGTCTACCGCGACGGGGCCACGGGTGCGTTCGAGATCGTCGACTGGAAGACCAGCCGGGGCCGCGACGCGGACCCGCTCCAGCTCGCCGTCTACCGGCTGGCCTGGGCAGAGCAGCACGGCATTCCGCCGGAATCGGTCGCCGCGGCCTTCCTGTACGTACGGACAGGGGAGATCGTCCGTCCCGACGGCCTGCCGGACCGCGCGGGCCTGGAGCGCATCCTCCTCGACGATCCGAACGCCGAGGATGCGCGCGTCGAGGACGCGCGCTGAGGACGCGCGCGCCGGGGACCGGAGCGGCGAGGATCCCGGCGACCGGGCGCCGGGCGAAC
The DNA here is from genome assembly GCF_024584805.1 of Streptomyces sp. FIT100. Lineage (NCBI taxonomy): Bacteria > Bacillati > Actinomycetota > Actinomycetes > Kitasatosporales > Streptomycetaceae > Streptomyces > Streptomyces sp. FIT100. Next base: position 5,302,974 of record NZ_CP075715.1, read on the forward strand.
CCGCTCCCGGCTCCGGATAGGCTCAAAGGCATGAGCGACACCCCGGACAGCGCCGTCCGCACGTACATAGCGCAGCACCGCGCCGCCTTCCTCGACGACCTCGCCGAGTGGCTGCGCATCCCGTCCGTGTCGGCACAGCCGGAGCACGCCGCGGACGTACGGCGCAGCGCCGAGTGGCTGGCCGGGAAGCTCAAGGAGACCGGCTTCCCGGCCACCGAGGTCTGGGAGACCGCCGGCGCCCCGGCCGTCTTCGCCGAGTGGCCGTCCGGCGACCCGGACGCCCCGACGGTCCTCGTCTACGGACACCACGACGTCCAGCCCGCCGCCCGCGAGGACGGCTGGCACACGGACCCGTTCGAGCCCGTCGTCACGGACGGCCGGATGTACGCGCGGGGCGCGGCCGACGACAAGGGCCAGGTCTTTTTCCACACCCTGGGGGTGCGCGCCCACCTCGCCGCCACCGGCCGCACCGCCCCCGCCGTCAACCTGAAGCTCCTCGTCGAGGGTGAGGAGGAGTCCGGTTCACCCCACTTCCGCGCCCTCGTGGAGCGGAACGCGGACCGCCTCGCCGCCGACGCCGTGATCGTTTCCGACACCGGTATGTGGTCCGAGACCACCCCCACCGTCTGCACCGGGATGCGCGGCCTCGCCGAGTGCGAGATCGAGCTGCACGGCCCGGACCAGGACATCCACTCGGGTTCCTTCGGCGGAGCCGTGCCCAACCCGGCCACCGTCGCCGCCCGTCTCGCCGGCGCCCTGCACGACGAGAACGAGCGCGTCGCGATCCCCGGCTTCTACGACGGCATCGCGGAGCTGACCCCCGCCGAGCGCGAGCTCCTCGCCGAACTGCCCTTCGACGAGTCCGAGTGGCTGCGTACGGCGGCGTCGCGCGCGACGCTCGGCGAGGCCGGCTACTCCACCCTGGAGCGCGTCTGGGCCCGGCCGACCGCCGAGGTCAACGGCATCGGCGGCGGCTACCAGGGCCCCGGCGGAAAGACGATCATCCCCGCGTCCGCCCGGCTGAAGCTCTCCTTCCGCCTGGTGTCGGGCCAGGACACGGACCGCGTCGAGGAGCTGATCCGCAGCTGGGTCGCCTCGCTCGTCCCGGCCGGCATCAGGCACGCGATCACCTTCGGCGGAGCGACCCGCCCCTGTCTGACACCCCTGGACCACCCCGCGCTCCAGGCGGTCGCCCGGTCCATGAGCCGTGCCTTCGACGGGGAGAAGATCCGCTTCACCCGTGAGGGCGGTTCCGGACCGGCCGCCGACCTCCAGGACGTGCTCGGTGCGCCCGTGCTGTTCCTGGGTATCTCCGTACCGTCCGACGGCTGGCACGCGCCCAACGAGAAAGTCGAACTGGCACTGCTGCTCAAGGGTGTCGAGACCACCGCCCACCTGTGGGGCGAACTCGCCCGCGCCCTTCGCTGAACAGACACCCACCCCGGGGGAGTTGGAAGTACCTGTGAGCACCTTCAATCACATCGCCGACACCGCCCACGGCGATGCGCGTCCGATCGGCCTCACCGCGCCGAGCGGCATCGACCGCGCGGCGCACCACCGACTCGACGAGGCATGGCTGGCGGCGGCGTGGAGCCACCCGAGCACCCGGGTGTTCGTGGTCTCCGGCGGACAGGTGCTCATCGACGACACCCCCGACGGGGGCACCGAGCTCGTCACCACCCCCGCCTTCGAGGCCCCGCCGACCGAGACCCACCGGTACTTCCTGGGCACCGACGAGGACGGTGTCAGCTACTTCGCCCTGCAGAAGGACACACTGCCCGGGCGCATGGACCAGTCCGCGCGCCCCGCCGGGCTGCGCGAAGCCGGACTGCTCCTCTCCCCGCGCGACGCGGGCCTCATGGTGCACGCGGTCGCCCTGGAGAACTGGCAGCGGCTCCACCGCTTCTGCTCCCGCTGCGGCGAGCGCACGGTCATCGCGGCCGCGGGACACATCCGCCGCTGCCCGGCCTGCGGCGCCGAGCACTACCCGCGCACCGACCCGGCCGTGATCATGCTGGTCACGGACGAGGAGGACCGGGCGCTCCTGGGCCGCCAGGTGCACTGGCCCGAGGGCCGCTTCTCGACGCTCGCCGGTTTCGTCGAACCCGGCGAGTCCATCGAGCAGTCCGTGATCCGCGAGGTCCACGAGGAGGCGGGCGTCCGGGTCGGCGAGGTCGAGTACGTCGCCAGCCAGCCCTGGCCGTTCCCGTACAGCCTCATGCTGGGCTTCATGGCCCGCGCCACCTCGTCGGAGATCACCGTGGACGGCGAGGAGATCCACGAGGCGCGCTGGTTCTCACGAGACGACCTGCGCGCCGCGTTCGAGTCCGGTGAGGTGCTGCCGCCCTACGGGATCTCGATCGCGGCCCGCCTCATCGAGCTCTGGTACGGCAAGCCGCTCCCCAAGCCCGGCTCGGCCGCATGAGCCCCGGCCTCAGGCGCCGATCTTCTGCTTGACCTGCGCCAGCGAGGGGTTGGTCAGCGTCGAGCCGTCGGCGAAGAGGACGGTGGGAACCGTCTGGTTGCCACCGTTGGCCTTCTCGACGAAGGCCGCGGACTGCGGGTCCTCCTCGATGTTGACCTCGACGTACGAGATCCCTTCCCGCTCGAGCTGGCTCTTCAGCCGCCGGCAGTAGCCGCACCAGGTCGTGCTGTACATCGTCAGAGATCCCTGCATCTTCTTCTCCGCTCCTCTGGCTCAGGGGTGCCCCACAGGGGCGTCCGGAGAAAGAACGTACGCGATCCCGTTCCCATTCCCGTATTCCCGGACGGGCAGGGCGGCTGCGCGAGGCGATCGGCACCTGCATTTGTACGACCGGTCCTGTCCCCCTGTGGACAACGGTCCCGGTGATCTCGTGGAACCTGGCAGCATGGCGGGGTGACAGCAGCAACGCACTCCACTCTCTTCCCTCAGGTCCCCGTGTCCGCGGACGCGGTGCTCGACGGGCTCGACCCCGAGCAGCGCGAGGTCGCGACCGCGCTCGCCGGGCCGGTGTGCGTCCTGGCCGGCGCCGGTACGGGCAAGACGCGGGCGATCACCCATCGCATCGCCTACGGAGTGCGCGCCGGGATACTCCAGCCGGCGAGTGTGCTGGCCGTCACGTTCACCAACCGTGCCGCGGGGGAGATGCGCGGGCGGCTGCGGCAGCTGGGTGCGGGCGGAGTGCAGGCCCGCACGTTCCACTCGGCCGCCCTGCGCCAGCTCCAGTACTTCTGGCCGAAAGCCGTCGGCGGCGAGCTGCCGAGGCTGCTGGAGCGGAAGATCCAGCTGGTGGCCGAGGCCGCCGCACGCTGCCGGTTCCGGCTCGACCGCAATGAGCTCAGGGATGTGACCAGCGAGATCGAGTGGGCCAAGGTCACCCAGACGGTGCCGGCCGACTATCCGGCGGCGGTTGCCAAGTCGCTGCGGGACGCCCCCCGGGACCCCGCGGAGATCGGCCAGATCTACGCGATGTACGAGCAGCTGAAGCGCGACCGCTCGGTGATCGACTTCGAGGACGTCCTGCTCCTCACGGTCGGCATCCTCCAGGACCGCCACGACATCGCCGAGCAGATCCGCCGCCAGTACCAGCACTTCGTGGTGGACGAGTACCAGGACGTGTCGCCCCTCCAGCAGCGGCTGCTCGACCTCTGGCTCGGCGACCGCGACAGCCTGTGCGTCGTCGGCGATGCCAGCCAGACGATCTACTCCTTCACCGGAGCCACCCCCGACCACCTGCTGAACTTCCGCACCCGCCACCCCAGCGCCACGGTGGTGAAGCTGGTCCGTGACTACCGCTCGACCCCCCAGGTCGTCCATCTGGCCAACGGACTGCTCGGCCAGGCCCGCGGCCGCGCCGCCGAGCACCGGCTGGAACTGATCTCGCAGCGCGATCCCGGCCCCGACCCGGCCTATACGGAGTACGCGGACGAGCCCGCGGAGGCCGAAGGCACCGCCCGGCGGATCCGGGACCTGATCGCGGCCGGTGTCCCGGCCGGTGAGATCGCGGTGCTCTACCGGGTCAACGCGCAGTCCGAGGTCTATGAGCAGGCCCTCGCCGACGCGGGCGTGCCGTACCAGCTGCGCGGCGCCGAGCGCTTCTTCGAGCGTGCGGAGGTCCGGGAGGCGGGGGTCGCCCTGCGCGGCGCCGCCCGGGCAGGGGGGAACGACCCCCTGCTGGACGACGCCGGGGACCTGGCGTCGCAGGTGCGCGCCGTGCTCTCGACGAAGGGCTGGACGACCGAGCCCCCGGCCGGTTCCGGCGCGGTCCGGGACCGCTGGGAGTCCCTGGCATCCCTGGTCCGGCTCGCCGAGGACTTCGCTCGGGTCAAGCCGGAGGCGACCCTCGGCGATCTCGTCGCGGAGCTCGACGAGCGGGCGGCCGCCCAGCACGCCCCGACCGTCCAGGGCGTCACGCTCGCGTCGCTCCACTCGGCGAAGGGCCTGGAGTGGGATGCCGTGTTCCTGGTCGGCCTCACCGAGGGCATGATGCCGATCACCTACGCGAAGACCGACGAGCAGGTCGAGGAGGAGCGTCGGCTGCTGTATGTGGGCGTCACCCGCGCCCGGCTGCATCTGTCGCTCTCCTGGGCGCTGTCCCGGTCGCCCGGCGGCCGGGCCTCCCGTCGCCCCACCCGCTTCCTGGCCGGACTGCGGCCGGGCTCCACCGCGCCCGGAGCGGGTCGTGCGGGTGGTGCGGGAGGCATCGAGCGTGGCGCCGCCGGCGGCCGGCGCAAGCGACGCGGTCCGGTGGTGTGCCGGGTCTGCGGGAAGACGCTCACCGATGCCGGCGAGATGAAGCTGATGCGGTGTGAGGACTGCCCCTCGGACATGGACGAGGCGCTGTACGAGCGGCTGCGTGAGTGGCGCTCGGAGCAGGCGAAGGAGCTGGGCCAGCCGGCGTACTGCGTCTTCACCGACAAGACCCTGATGGCGATCGCCGAGGCCGTGCCCGGAAGCGAGGGCGAGCTCGCCGGGATCTCCGGCGTCGGCGGGCGCAAGCTGGAGCGGTTCGGCACCGATGTCCTGGCCATCTGTGCAGGCCAGGAGGGTGACGGGGGTGACGAGGAGGACTGATGCAAACTCGTCGAAAAAATAGTTTGCGCCCGCCCCAGTCATCCCCATAGGTTCTTAACCACGGGAACAGGCGCTTCTCTGAAGCCCTGTTGTCGTGCTGTACTTATCCGAATACGCGTGATCGGCCCCGGCCGGTCCCAGAGACGCCGAGAGGAGGCGATTCCAGTGATCAGCATCAACACCAGCTTCATCCGCACCGCCGTCAAAATGACCGATCGCTCGGTCGTCTCCGCCTGCTCGCTCGGCCTCTCCGGTTCGGCGTTCATTGGCACCGGTCTGTCCGGCTTCGCGGCCGTCCGTCCGGTCTCCCTTCCTGCGGGTCTGCCCGTCCGGGAGCGCAATGAGCGACCGACCAAGGCACTGGAAGCAGGAGTAGCGGCGGCAGAGGCGAAGGCCTACGCCATCGCGGCGGCCAGTGCCGGCAGCAAGAAGCAGACGACGCAGCACCACACGATGTGGGCCTTCCGTGGGCTCGAACCCTGGAGTGATCCAGCCTGATCCAGAATCAGGCCGGCGCCTTCAGGGCCGCGGAACCCCACCCGGGATCCGCGGCCCTTCTGTTTTCCCCGATGAGGAAACGGAGCGAAGGGGCCTCGGGACCAGCAAGACCCGGTACCAGCCGAAGCCCGGTCAACAGACCGGACAGACCAGACGAGGAAAACACCACCGTGCAACTCGAAGCGCACGCCCCGTCCGTACCGCCTTCCGAAACGATCCCCCCGCCCGGCCTCACGGAGGACTCCACCTTGACCCCGCTCACCGCGCTGACCGCGCTCGACGACGCCATCGAGAACCTCGGCGTGCCCGTCCCCTGCCGCTCCAACGACCCGGAGGTCTTCTTCGCGGAGTCGCCGGCCGATGTCGAGTACGCCAAGTCCCTCTGCCGGACCTGCCCGCTGATCGAGGCCTGCCTCGCCGGCGCCAAGGAACGGCGTGAGCCGTGGGGCGTCTGGGGCGGAGAGCTCTTCGTCCAGGGCGTCGTCGTCGCCCGGAAGCGGCCGCGTGGTCGCCCGCGCAAGAACCCGGTCGCGGCATGAACGCCGTCGGCACCATCGACCGTCCCCTCACGCACGATCCCCAGAAGCAGGCCCCGATGACCTCTTCCGCCAGCGAGCCGTCCGGCTCCGCCAGCACCCCAGCCACCACCACCTTCGACGCGAACACCTCGCGTCAGAACAGGACCCGTGAGATGCAACTCATCCCAGAAGCCCTGGCTCGTGCGCATATGCACGAGCGCCTGCGGGAAGCCGAGTCGGAACGCCAGGCCGCGCGCCTGGTAGCCGCCCGGCGGATGCAGCGCCGCGCCGAGCGCGTGTCGCTGCGGGCCCGCCGCGCGCTGGCCATGGCCGTCATGAACTGAGCCAGGCCCTCAGGCACCACGCACAGCTCCCACCGCGGGGGCCGGTCCGAACCGACCGGCCCCCGCGGTGCGTTGTCCCTGCCCGTCGGCCCGGGTGGGGTTATCGTCACGAGGTGGACCAGCACACTCATCACCCAGTCCAGCCGGGTGCCGAGAACGTCGTGTGTTCCCGGTGCGGCAAGGTCGCCGAGGGCGCTCCACCGACCTGGACGTGCTCCGTGGAGAACGGCCGGCGCCACTACTTCTGCGACGACTGCGCCCGCGCCAACATCAGGGCCATCGAGGGGCGGCTCGACTCCGCCTGGTGGTGATGGTGGCCGAGGCGACCGGTCAGGCCTCCACGACCAGGTCGTCCCTGTCCGTCTCGCCGGCTTCCGCGAGCTCCCTCGCCTCCCTCGCCTCCTCCGCCCCCTCGGCCTCGTCCGTCTCCGCCAGGAAGCCCGGCAGCCAGGACTCCAGCTCATCGCGGAGCCGCACTGTCGCGTTCAGCTGGCAGAGCACGCCGATGGTGCTCAGCGTCACCCGATGGATCAGCAGATACGCGGGCGGCAGATTGAGCTGCTTTCCCAACTGGTGTGCGGGGGAGCGGGGGTCGGCGATCCGCGCCGCCTGGCTGCGCATCCAGCTCCGGGTGAAGGTGAACGTGTCGGCCTCGGCCGGCTCGATGATCGGCAGCAGATAGTCGAGCACCGCGTCGGGGTCGAGAGCGATCGACTCCTTGACGAATCCCTCCTCGCACAGCAGTCCGTAGACCGCATCGGCCTCGCCTGCCAGGGTCATCCGCAAGGACTCCCCGATGGTCCCGGGCAGTCCGCCGGGGAGCCGGTCGACCGTGCCGAAGTCCAGCACGCCGAGCCGCCAGCCCTCGCCGCCCTGCTCGCCCTCCTCACCGCTGTCCTCGTCGGCCGGGGGCAGCAGCCGGAAGTTCCCCGGGTGCGGATCCGCATGGAGCAGACCCGTGCGTGCGGGGCCGGCGAAGAGGAAGCGGGCCAGCAGCTGCCCCGCTCGGTCCCGCTGCTCCTGGGTGCCGTCGCTGATCACCTCGGCGAGCGGTATGCCGTCGATCCATTCGGTCACCAGCACCTGGTCGCCCTGGTGGACCACGTCCGGCACGACCACATCCGGATCGCCGTCGAACTCCGCCGCATGCTCCTGCTGGGCCTGCGCCTCCAGTCCGTAGTCCAGCTCCTCCGAGACCCGGTCCCGCAGTTCGGTGATGAGGGGCTTGATGTCCATCCCCGGAATCAGCGGGCCCAGCAGCCGGGCGAACCGGCTCAGCTGGGAGAGGTCCGACAGCAGCGCCTCACCGGCGCCCGGGTACTGCACCTTCACCGCGACCTCGCGCCCGTCGTGCCAGACCGCGCGGTGGACCTGTCCGATCGAGGCGGCGGCAGCGGGCTTGTCCTCGAACTCCAGGAAGAGGTCTCGCCAGTCCTCGCCCAGCCGCTCCCTCAGCACCTCATGGACCGTGCTCGTCGGCATCGGGGGCGCGGCGTCCTGGAGCCTGGTCAGCGCGGCGCGGTACGGGCCCGCGATCTCCTCCGGCAAGGCCGACTCGAAGACGGACATGGCCTGCCCGAACTTCATCGCGCCGCCCTTGAGCTCGCCGAGCACCTTGAACAGCTGCTCCGCCGTCCGCTGTTGCAGCTCTCGCGCGACGATCTCCGCTGACTTGCCACCGATCCGCTTGCCCAGGCCCCAGGTGGCACGCCCGGCGAAGCCGAGGGGAAGAGCGGCCAACTTGGCGGTACGAGTGACCGCCTTCCGGGGAAGATCAGACATGGCGCCCCTCCAGATCCCAGACTGCCGTGTCGCGTGCGGCGGTTACCCGGCCATTGTGTCCTGCGGCGTCCCGGCCCCCGAGGCGCGCTCCCCCTCAGTCTGCCCAGCGGCACCGCAGGTACAGTCGTGATGAGCCCTGATCGGCGAGGAAGCCCAGTCGAGCAGCGGCAGTGACGCCTCCCACCGTGCTCCTGTGCTCGCCGGCAGCTCACCGTCCAGGAACGCCAGCGCATGGGCCGCGGCCAGCCCCGCGACCGCGGTGGCGAGCCCCAGATCACAGGGCCCCGCGGTGATGCCACGGTGGCCGGAGCGCCACTGCGCCAGCATCCGCGGCCACGCAGGGTCCCGCTCGGCCCTGGCCAGGTCCAGACATCCGGCGCAGGCGCTGCCGCCGGGCAGCACCAGCGGTCCGACCACGCCGGTGGCCTCCACAACCCCCGCATAGAGATGGGGAGTACCGGTGGCGATCCACTGCCCGGAGGCTGCCGAATCGGGAGCGTAGGCCGCGAGGCCGTCCCGAGGCGCGATGATCACCAGGGAGAGCGGGGGCTCGTCCAGAGGCGGCCCGCCGGGTGGCCGTCGTGGCGTCCGGGGCACCTTGCCCGGGGCGGACCGCCGCACCAGCTGCCCCGCCGCGGTGGCGCGGCGCTCGCCCACCGCATCGGCGGTAAGCCCGCCGGGCGCCACGTCCCAGGGCTCCGTCAGACCTCCGTCCAACACCTCCACCGTGCCCACACCCGAGGCGGCCAGCACCGCCGCGACCGCCGCCCCGACCCTGCCCGCACCCCGGATCTGCACCCGCATCGCGCTCCGGGCGGCCAACCGGGCCATTGCGCCGCCTGGTTCCGGATGGACGACGGAGAGTGAGGCCAGGTCCGGGCGCAGCCGGTCGAGCGCGCCGGCCCGCTGCCGTAACGCATCGGCCGCTGCCCCGCCGCCCGTCGCGTCGTCGACCAGGCCCGCCTTCGTCAACCGTCCGAGCAGCGTGTCCACCTGGCCCTCGGGCAGCCCCATGGACCTGGCCTCCTCCCGGAGCAGGGGCATTCCCCGTGTCCCGTCGAACAGCGACATCAGACTCCCGGTCGCCGTGTCCACCGGTCCGACCACGACCGCATGCGCGGGTGTCGCGCCGAACTGCACATACTGGCGGTCCCGCCAGGCGCGCCGCAGCGCCGGTTTCACCATCGGATGCATTTCCGCCCCCCTGTCGGGTCCGCTCGTTCGGACCTCGTTCCGCTTCCGTTTCCACGCGCCGCTCTTCCGCGTCGTGTGGATCTTTCTCGCATCAGAATGCACGGACCCGGCAGCGTGCCCGGAAAGTTATCCACAGGCATCGGGTATTAGTCGTTCAAATGGTGCGAGCCGTCGAATGGATCACGCGTGAACCGACCCGGAGGCGGGACTTCCTCCACTGACAGCGGGTAACGTCGGGGCGTGTCCGCCGACCGACCGCACAGCGCCGAAAGCCAGCAGCGCAGCGTGACCCGACTCACCTCCCGCTCCTCCGCGACGAGCGCTGTCGAGGTCCGCAGAAGCGCCCGGCGCAGCAGAACGGTCTCCGCGTACCGGGAGGGCGACCGCACCATCGTGCTCATCCCGGCCCGCATGTCCGAGGCGGAGGAGCAGCGCTGGGTGACCGTGATGCTCGACAAGCTCGCGGCCCAGGAGAGCAAGCGCACCCTCGGGGACGCGGAACTGACAGAGCGCGCAGAGCGGTTGTCCGAGCAGTACTTCGACGGCCGCGCCAGGCCCACGTCGGTGCGCTGGGTGACCAATCAGAACACCCGCTGGGGGTCCTGCACCCCGGCTGAGGGCAGCATCCGCCTGTCCCACCGGCTCCAGGGCATGCCGGAGTACGTCGTCGACTACGTGCTGGTCCACGAGCTGGCCCATCTGCTGGTCCCGGGGCACGGGCCGCGCTTCTGGCGGCTCCTGGAGGCGTATCCGCGCACCGAGCGGGCTCGCGGCTACCTCGAAGGCGTGGTCGCGGCGGACCGCCTTCCCCATCTCCCCACCGCGCGCGGAGAGTGAGTCCGGCCGGTCTGTACCGATTCCGTCCCGGCTTGGCTCATTGTCGTTCGCAGCGGTTAGCCTGGCGCGACGTATTCAGAGTTCGTCGGGATGGGGGACGGTCGTTACGCATGGCCAGGGAATTCCAACGAGGCCACAAGGCCAAGATCAGTGATCTGACTCCGGGGACCGATCTGTATGTGGGCGTGCAGATCGCGGCGCCCGGACTGACCTTCGACATCAGCTGCTTCGGCCTCGACGCCGGTGAACAGCTCTCGGACGACCGGTATTTCATCTTCTTCAACCAGCCGAAGTCGCCCGAGGAGTCCATCCAGCTGCTCGGCGCGCAGGCGGGTGACACCGAGTCGTTCCGGGTCACGCTGGACCGCATCCCCACGAGCATCCACAGGCTCTCGTTCACCGCGACCATCGACGGCGCCGGCCAGATGTCGCAGATCGGTCCCGGGTACATCCGGATCGTGGCGGGCGGTGAGGAGGTCGTGCGGTACGCCTTCTCCGGCTCCGAGTTCTCCACCGAACGCGCGGTGATGCTCGGCGACTTCTACCTCAAGGACGTGTGGCGGTTCGCCGCCGTCGGCCAGGGCTTCGACGGGGGCCTGGACGCGCTCCTGAAGAACTTCGGCGGCGAGGTCGCCGAGGAGGAGCCCGCCGCGCAGCAGCCGCAGCCGGCCCTGCAGGCCGCGCCCGGGTTCGCTCCGCCCGCGCAGGCGGCCCCACCGGCGCCCGCACCCGCCACCGCTCCCGCGTTCGGTGCGCCGGCCGCCCCGGTGCCCGCGCCCACAACTGCGCCTGCGCCTGCTCCCGTGAGTCCGCAGATGTACTCGGCGCCGACCATCCCCGCACCGATGACCCCACCCGACGCCGTGCCCGCGCCCTTCGCCCCCCAGCCGCCCGGCGCTCAGACCCCGCCCGGAATACCCGGCCCGCCCGGTGTGCCGGGCCAGCCCTTCGGCGGCGTCCAGGCGCCGGGGCCCGTTCCCGCCGAGGCCGGACTGCGCGTCGTCCTCACCAAGTACGCCGAGGTGGCCGTCGGCGACCGGTGGACCGAGCAGAACCCCCAGCAGGTGCGGGCCACCCTCACCAAGGGGCAGTCCATCCTCGCCAAGCAGGGCAGCATGGTCGCCTACCAGGGAGACATCGACTTCGCCCACAAGGGCTCCGGACTGCTCGGCAAGCTCACCGGCCAGCTCACCGGCCAGGGCATGGCCCTGATGCGCTGCTCGGGCGACGGGGAGGTGTTCCTCGCCGACGAGGCCAGCCGGCTCTTCGTCATCCGCCTCCAGGGCGAGCAGCTCTACACCAGCGCCCATGGCGTCCTGGCCTTCGACGAGTCCCTGGACACCGAGATACGCCGGATCGAGGGCGCGGGACTGCCCGGCGGCGGGTTCTTCTCGATGCTCTTCTCCGGCACCGGCGCCGTCGTCGTGAAGACGCGCGGCATCCCGGTCGTCCTCCCCGTCGGCCCCGCCACGTACGTCGACGGCAGCGCCGTGATCGCATGGTCGGCCGGTGCCCAGGCCGTCACCACGGCCGCGCTGCGGCTGCGCCGCTCCGGCTACGCGAGCAGCCAGTCGGAGGCGATCAACCTCCAGTTCCGGGGCGCCCCGGGCAACTTCGTCGTCGTCCAGCCCTTCGAGGTGTGAGGCAGGCCATGGATACGCACACGCTCACGGCCCACCGCCCCGCGCCCACCGGCGTCCGGATGGCCGTGCACAGCGCCAAGACGCTCAAGGTCACGATGGTCACGGGCCAGGACCTGATAGCCAAGTCGGGCTCGATGATCGCGTACGACGGCTATGTGCAGTTCGACGCGCCCCCCGGCACGCTGCGCCGTACCGCCGAGGCGATGGTCACCGGCGAGGGCGGCAAACTGATGCTCTGCCGTGGCGACGGCGACCTCTACCTCGCCGACTACGGCGCGGATGTCGTCGTGGTCCATCTCGCCGACGAGGCGCTCTCGGTCAACGGCGCGACCCTGCTCGCCTGCGACGCCTCCCTTCAGCTCTCGATCGAGCCGGTCAAGGGCATCGCCAAGCTGTCCGGGTCCGGGCTGACGAACCTCGTCATCCGCGGCACCGGCTGGGTCGCCCTCGTCAGCCGGGGCATTCCGACCGTGCTCGACTGCGCCGAGCGCGAGACGTACGTCGACCCGGACGCGCTCGTCGCCTGGACCACCGGCCTCGAGATGAAGGCGCGGCGCACGGTCAAGGCGAGCGCCCTGATCGGCCGGGGCAGCGGCGAGGCGCTGCAGATCGGCTTCAAGGGCCAGGGTTTCGTCGTCGTCCAGCCCAGCGAGGACACCGGCGACCGATTCAAGATCCGGGGCTGAGAGGAGCACCCATGCACAGCACACTCTTCGCGCACGTCCCGGTGGAGTCCACCGAGCGCTACACGCTCCAGAACCCGCAGCTGCTCAAGGTCGACGTGAACCGGGGCAGCGGTGCGATCCTCGCCCGCCAGGGCGCGATGGTCGCGTTCGAGGGCCAGATCGACTTCGAGAGCCAGTACCGCAACCGCGGCTGGCGCAACGTCGAGCGGATGACCAACGAGCGTCTCGAACTGATGCGCTGCAAAGGGAACGGCTACGTCTACCTGGCCAACTTCGCGCAGCACATCCACATCATGGAGGCCGGCAGGGGCATCACGGTCGACAGTTCCTCGGTGCTCGCGCTCGACGGGACGCTCGGCGTCGGCATCGTCGCCGTGGACAGCGCCGTCGGGGTCGCCTCGGCGGGTGCGTACAACCTGGAGCTGACCGGTGCCGGCAAGGTGGCCCTGCTGACCTCGGGCGAGCCCCTGGTCCTGGAGGTCACCCCGCAGCGCAACATCTGCGCCGACGCCGACGCGGTGATCGCCTGGTCGACCTCACTGCACACCCAGATGCAGGCGCCGACCTCCACCTCCGCCGTCTGGCGGCGCAGGGGCTCGACCGGCGAGGGTTGGGAGATGCAGTTCCAGGGCAGCGGACACGTCCTCGTCCAACCCAGCGAACTGCTGCCCCCGCAGCACCTGCGCAGCTCGGGCCTCCTCGGCCAGTTCGGCATGGGCGGCGGTGGCCTGCGCGGCAACTCCCTGGGCGGCAGCCGCAACTGACGGTCGTACGACTGCACGAAGGGGGCGGCCCCGCGCCCGGCGGGACCGCCCCCTTCGCAGGTCACAGAAGCGTACGGACGGTCAGAGCCTGGCCCGGGTGGCATCGAGCAGCCGGACGACAGACGCGTCGGCCACGGCCGCGACCTCGTCGTAGGCGAACCAGCGCAGATCCAGCGATTCCTCGCTGATCGCCTCCACCGCGCCGGCCGGAGCCAGCGCCGCGTACTGCACGTCGAGGTGCCAGTGACAGGGCGACGGGATCGCATGCCGGTCCAGCGTCACCGGGCCGCCCGGCAGCAGCGCGAGCCCCGCAATCCCGGACTCCTCCGCCGCTTCACGAAGCGCCGCATCCGCGAGCGTGGCATCCCCCGGCTCGCAGTGGCCGCCCATCTGCAGCCACATGCCCAGCTTCCTGTGGAGCGTCAGCAGCACCCGGCCGCGGGACGGGTCCACGACCAGCGCGCTGGCCGTCAGATGCCCGGCACCGCACGCCTTCCACATACCGTCGGGATGCGCCGCAAGGTGATCCAGATACGTCTGGCGCAGCGACTCCTGGCCCTCGCCCCCGCCGCTGTCGCCCTCGTACTCCTTCAGGACGCGGACCGCGTCGTCGTACAGGCTCACTTGTCGCTGTCGCCCTCGTCGTCCTTGTTGCCCCGGTCGTTCTCGTCGCTCTTGGCGTCCCGCGCGTCGTCCCGGCCCTTGGCCGCATCGCCGAGCATCTTGTCGATCTCCGAGAAGTCGAGGTGCTCGCGGTGCACGAAGCCGTCCGGGTCGTCCAGGTCGGACGCGGTCGGCAGCATGTCCGGGTGCGCCCAGAGGCCGTCACGGCCGTCGAGCCCACGGGCGTCGGTCAGCGAGGCCCACAGCCGGGAGGCATCCCTCAGCCGGCGCGGACGCAGCTGGAGACCGATGAGCGTGGCGAACGTCTGCTCGGCCGGGCCGCCGGAGGCGCGGCGGCGGCGCAGCGTCTCGCGCAGCGCGGCCGCGGAGGTCAGCCGGTCCTTCGCGGCGTCGTGCACGACCGCGTCCACCCAGCCCTCGACCAGCGCGAGCGCGGTCTCCAGCCTGGCGAGCGCCGCCTTCTGCTCCGCGGTCTCCTCGGGCTGGAACATTCCCTGCTGGAGTGCCTCCTGCAGCTGCTCGGGGTGCGTCGGGTCGAACTGGCCGACCACGTCCTCCAGCTTCGTCGTGTCGACCTTGATCCCGCGTGCGTATCCCTCGACGGCGCCGAACAGGTGCGAGCGCAGCCACGGCACGTGGGCGAAGAGCCGCTGGTGGGCGGCCTCGCGCAGGGCCAGATAGAGCCGCACCTCGTCCTTGGGGACGCCCAGGTCCTTGCCGAACGCCTCCACGTTCAGCGGGAGGAGGGCGGCCTTGCCGGCCGGGCCCAGCGGAAGGCCGATGTCGGTCGAGCCGACGACCTCGCCCGCGAGCACACCGATGGCCTGTCCGATCTGCTGGCCGAACATGGCGCCGCCCATGGAGCGCATCATGCCGATCAGCGGGCCGGCCATCGCCTGCATCTCCTCGGGCAGCACATCGCCCATGGCCGTACCCACGCGCTCGGCGACCGGGTCGACGAGCTTCTGCCACGCCGGCAGGGTCGCCTCGACCCACTCCGCGCGGCTCCACGCCACGGCGGTGCCCGCCCCCGAGGGCAGGGGCGTCGCGCCGTCCAGCCACAGGTCGGCGAGGCGCAGGGCCTCCTCGACCGCGTGCCGCTCGGCCGGCCCGACGCTCGCGTCCTTCGTGCCGTCCGGAGTGCCCTGGGAGACCGTCTGGCGGGCGATCTGCTTCGCCATGTCCCAGTTGACCGGACCACCCTCATAGCTCAGCATCTGGCCGAGCTGCTGGAAGGCCGCACCGAGGTCGGTGGGGTTCATCGAACCGAACATCGCGGCGAACGGGTTCTCCCCGCCGCCCGGACCACCGGCGCCGGGGAAGCCGAATCCCCCGAAGGGGTTGGCCGCGCCGCCCTGGCCTCCGGAACCCTGCCCACCTCCAGCGGGGTCCTTCTTCTTGCCCTCGTCGCCGTTCTCCGGCTCCTCCGGCGGAAGGCCGAATCCGAATGGGGTGTCACTCACGGGTTTCCTCGGCTCGTAGGGCCGCCGGCTTCCTGCCGGCGGCGACTGCCCGACAACACCACCAGCGTAGACATCCGGGCCCCACATGGGCTCAGTGCTCCACCGGCGGACTGGCTGCGGCAGGATGGACGCCACCTGGTCCGTACGTGTCATCCCGCGTACGTACTGAAGACAACCGCTGGAGACGCCCGGTGAGTTCCCCAGATCCGCAGGTTCGCGCGGCACACGGTGCTGACGTTCGCCACAGGCGAAACCACTCGGCCTCGGCCGCGGGGCGCGGCCCCGTGGTCGCGGTCACCGGCGCCGCCTCGGGCGTCGGGGCGCTGCTGACGGCACGCCTTGCCGCGTCCGACGAGATCAAGCAGGTCATCGCCATCGACGAGCGGCGCGGCGACGTCGCCGAGGCGCACTGGCACATCCTCGACGTCCGCGACCCCGCGATCGCCGAGAAGCTGCGCGGCGCCGACGTCGTCGTCCACCTCGCGCTCGACCTGGACCTGGAGACCGACTCGGCGGCTCGTACCGCGTACAACGTGCGCGGCACCCAGACCGTGCTCACCGCCGCGGCCGCCGCGGGCGTCCACCGGGTCGTCCTGTGCACGTCGGCGATGGTCTACGGAGCGCTTCCCGACAACGACATCCCGCTCTCCGAGGACGCGGAGCTGCGCGCGACGGCCGAGGCCACGGGGGTCGGGGACCTGCTGGAGATCGAGCGCCTGGGCCGCCGCGCACCCCGCGCGCACCCCGGCCTCAACGTGACGGTGGTACGGCCGGCGATCCTGGTGGGCGGTACGGACACGGCCCTCACCCGCTACTTCGAGTCGCCGCGCCTCCTCGTGGTCGCCGGCTCCCGCCCCACCTGGCAGTTCTGCCATGTCGAGGACCTGGTGAGCGCCCTGGAGTACGCGGCCCTGGAGAAGGCCGAAGGCGAGTTCGTGGTCGGCTGCGACGGCTGGCTCGAGCAGGAGGAGGTCGAGGAGCTCAGCGGCATCCGGCGCATGGAGCTCCCCTCCGCGGTGGCGCTCGGCGCGGCGGCCCGGCTGCACCGGATCGGGCTCACGCCGTCCCCGGCGGGCGATCTCGCGTACACGATGCACCCCTGGGTGGTCAGCGTCGGAAGGCTGCACGACGCCGGCTGGCGCCCGCAGTGGACCAACGAGGAGGTGCTCGCCGCGCTCCTGGAGGAGGTCGAGGGCCGGCACACCGTCGCGGGCCGTCGGCTGGGCCGCAAGGACGCCACGGCCGCGGCGGGTGCGGCGGGTGCGACGGTCGCACTGCTCGGTACGGCGGCACTGGTGCGGCGGGCCCGCAGGCGGCGCGGACTGTAGCGCCGCAGTGCGTCCGGGGACATCGGGGCACCCGGGGACCGGTGCGACCGCGGCAGCCTCTGTAGGAGGCTCCAGACGCGGCCCCGCCCGCCCGGTGGAAAGCGCTATTCCGCGTTGTCAGCAGCGTGCGGCACGATGGGGCCATGGCCCACACGAACACCCACCCCGGCGAGCAGGCGGCAGCGGATCCGATCCGGCTGCTGGATATCCGCGACACCCCGCTCTCGGTCGACGAGGTCTTCCGCGCCGTCGGTGACGCGGCGGCCGGTGGCACGGCGCTCTTCGTCGGCACGGTGCGCAACCACGACGGCGGCGCCGACGTCGACACCCTCGGCTATTCGTGCCACCCCACCGCCGAGGCGGAGCTGCGCCGCATCGCGGAGAAGGTGGTGGCGGAGTACCCGGTGCGCGCCCTGGCCGCCATCCACCGTGTGGGTGACCTGGAAGTGGGCGATCTCGCGGTGGTCGTCGCCGTTTCGTGCCCGCATCGTGGTGAGGCGTTCGAGGCGTGCCGGAAGCTGATCGACGATCTCAAGCACGAGGTCCCGATCTGGAAGCACCAGCGGTTCTCGGACGGTACGGAGGAGTGGGTCGGCGCCTGCTGAGGGAAGCCCCTTGAGGGAAGCCTCCTGAGGGAAACCTCTGGGGAGCCATCCCGCGCGCAGTGACCCCTTCGTTGACCCGAATGGGGGGCAAACGCGGTCCGATTTGCGTAACCGGCACCCTGGCACCAGCGTTGAACCGACGGATGGTTAATCTGCTGATCGTTCAGTGTTGCAGCGGTTGCCTCAGCTCATGGGGTCGGGAGGTCGGGATGGCGGCACTTGCCTGGTTGCTTATTCCGCTCTTCGCCGCCGTCGGGGCGGCGATATGGGGAAGCTGGGCCTCGCGCAATCGCACTACGGGGGACGTCGCCGAGCTCGCCGGTTATGCACGCTTCCGCGATGCGATGGAGAAGTCGCACTCCGGCACGGACGCCGCCTGACCCGCATGGTGAGGGGTCATGGCCCGTGCGGGCCCGGGCCCCGTACGGCCCGGCCCGACGGGTGCACTGACGGACCAGTCCCGTACTGTCGTTCCATGCCACGCCGCACAGCGACGATGCTCGCCTCCACCCTGATTCTCATCGTGCTGCTCTGCGTGGGCGTCCTGACGACGCCGCCCTATTCCGAGATGTCGCCCGGGCCGACGGTGAACACGCTCGGTGAGTCCGGTGGCGAGCCGGTGCTCCAGATCTCCGGTCGCAAGACCTATCCGACGTCCGGGCATCTCAACATGACGACGGTCCGGGTCACCGGTGCCGACTACAAGATGAATATCGCCGAGGTCGTCTACGGCTGGCTGGCCCACGACAACGTGGTGGTGCCCCACGACACCCTCTATCCGGACGGCAAGACGGAAGAGCAGTCCAACCAGGAGAACGCCGAGGAGTTCAGCCAGTCCCAGGAGAGCGCCAAGGTGGCGGCGCTGCGGGAGCTGGGGATCCCGGTGCGGACCCGCGTGGTCGTCTCCTCCGTCCGCAAGGACAGCCCGGCGCAGGGCAGGCTGCACGCGGGCGATGTGATCAAGGCCGTGGACGGCGCTCCGGTCAAGGCGCCGGACGACGTCGCGAAGGCCGTCACCAAGCACGAGCCCGGTGGCAAGGTCGTCTTCTCCGTCGTCCCGGCGAAGGAAGCGGCCGCGGCGGAGAAGGCGGGCAAGGAGCCGAGCGGCGCCCAGGACGTGAGCCTGACCACGGTGAAGGCGGGCGACGGCGACCGGGCGATCGTCGGGATCACGGCGGGTACGGATCACACGTTCCCGTTCAGCATCGATATCAAGCTGGCCGACGTGGGCGGCCCGAGCGCCGGACTGATGTTCGCCCTCGGCATCGTCGACAAGCTCACCCCGGCCGATCTGACCGGCGGCAAGTTCGTCGCGGGCACCGGCACGATCGACGAGACGGGGGCCGTCGGACCGATCGGCGGCATCGAGATGAAGCTCGTCGGCGCGCGGAACGCGGGTGCGGAGTACTTCCTGACGCCCAGCGACAACTGCAAGGCCGCGGCATCCGACATCCCCGACGGTCTCACGCTCGTCAAGGTCGGCACGATCGACGACGCCACGAAGGCCCTGGAGAAGATCCGCGGCGGTGACACCGCGGGGCTTCCCAGCTGCTCCACCGGCTGACCGCCCGCCCGGGGCCGCGGACGAAGGCGACGGGCAAGGGCGACCGGCGAGGGGGCGCACCGCATCAGCGGGGCGCCCCCTCGCCGTGCATGGCTGCGTCCGGCGTCTGGCGTCCGGTGCCCAGCACCCCGGCCCGGCGGCGTAACCGGCTACGCCTCGAACGTCGCCGACAGCGCCTCGGCCAGCCCCGGCACCAGGTCGGAGCCGGTGAGCACCTCCGTGGGGGAGTCCTTCTCGCGCAGCCGCAGCGCCGACTCGCGCGCGCCGTCGCGCAGGACCGCCACCGTCATCCGGACCTCCTGCCGGTCCGGGTGTTTCGCGACCCACTTCGCCAGAGCGGCCTCGTCGAGACCGTCCGGTACGGATGCCTCCGCCGACGGCGGCAGCATCAGCCGCTCCACCGTCAGTGCGCAGCCCGCCACCGCGTCGGGCCAGGCGATCGTCGCGAGGAACTCGTCCAGCGCGGTGCCGGATGGGATCTCGTCCTGTTCGACGGGGGTGAGCGGCGCGGCGGCGTCCGCTTCGTCGAGACCGAGCTGGGCGGCGAGGCCCGGCTCCTGGGCGCGCAGCTGCGCGGTGTCGACCAGGGCGAAGAGCCTGGCCGGCTGGTCCCAGCCGAGGCCGGACGCGTACTCGTCGATTTCGAGCACCGCTCGCGTGAGCGGGCTCGCGGCCATCGGGGGGCCTGAGGGGGAATCGTTGGACATGGTCAATATCCTGCCTCCTTCGGGCCCGGAGTCGGGAACTAGGTAAAGCCTCAGTAAGTTGCATGAGTGGGCTCTACGATCGCTGGGCCTGCTTTACCCGCAGTGTGCATCCGTGTGGTGCACGCTCAACCGCACGCTTTACACGACCGCGAACTCGAGGGGCGCACGTTGGCTTTCCAGATGCCGGACCGCGGCGGAGGCCCTAGCGGGCCACGGATGAGAGTCGGCCGGCCGACCCGGCGCGTCCGCACCCTGCTCATGACCCTGGGTGTGCTGGCCGTCCTGGCCATGGCCTTCGTCATGTTCGCCGGGTTCTGGACCGACTGGCTCTGGTACCGCTCGGTGAAGTACTCGTCGGTGTTCACCACCACGCTCTGGACCAAGATCGGTCTCTTCGCGGTCTTCGGGCTGCTGATGGCGGGGATCGTCGGGCTGAACATCTGGCTGGCGCACCGGCTGCGGCCGCCGCTGAGCGCGATGTCGCTCGAGCAGCAGAGCCTCGACCGGTACCGGATGGGCATCGCCCCGTACAAGAAGTGGGTGCTCCTCGCGATCACCGCGCTGGTCGGGCTGATCGCCGGAGCCTCCGCCTCCACCCAGTGGCGCACCTGGCTGATGTGGGTCAACGGAGTGCCGTTCGGCACGAAGGACCCCCAGTTCCAGATGGACGTGGCCTTCTACGCGTTCGATCTGCCCTGGTACCGGTTCCTGCTCGGCTTCGGCTTCGCCGCCGCCGTGCTCTCGCTGATCGCCGCCGCACTCACGCACTATTTGTACGGCGGGCTGCGCATCACCAGCCCGGGCGCGCGGGCGACCGCTGCCGCCACCGGCCATCTCTCCGTGCTGCTCGGCTTCTTCGTCGCGCTCAAGGCCATCGCCTACTGGCTCGACCGGTACGGCCTGGCCGTGAAGTCCAGCGACTTCAAGGCGACCGGCAACTGGACCGGCCTGAGGTACGTCGACGCCAACGCCTATCTGCCGGCGAAGACGATCCTCTTCTGCATCGCCGTCATCTGCGCCCTGCTGTTCTTCGCGACGCTGTGGCGCCGCACCTGGCAGCTGCCGGTGATCGGCTTCGGCCTGATGGTGCTCTCGGCGATCCTGATCGGCGGCCTCTACCCGGCCATCGTGCAGAAGTTCCAGGTCCAGCCGAACGAGCAGGCCAAGGAAGCGCCGTATATCCAGAAGAACATCGACGCGACGCGCAAGGCGTACGGCATCGACAAGACCAAGGCCGAGAACTACTCGGGCAAGGGCGATCCGAAGCGCAAGACGGAGCAGCGCGAGCAGTCCACATCGGCGGCCAGCTACCGGCTGATGGACTCGAACATCGTCTCGCCCGCGTTCCAGCAGCTCCAGCAGGAGCGCAAGTACTACCAGTTCCCCGCGACGCTGGACGTCGACCGGTACACCGGCCCCGACGGAAAGCCCCAGGACACGGTCATCGGTCTGCGCGAGCTCAACATCAAGGGCATCCCCAAGCGCAACTGGATCAACGACCACTTCACCTACACCCACGGCTACGGCGCGATCGCGGCCAAGGGCACCAGCGCGGTGACGGACCCGGACAAGGGCACCGTCGGCGCCCCCGACTTCACGGAGTCCGGACTGCCGACCACCGGTCAGCTCGGGGAGTACCAGCAGCGGATCTACTACGGCGAGAAGACCGAGCAGTACTCGATCGTGGGCGGCCCGCAGAAGGAGCTCGACTACGAGAAGAACGGTGAGGAGACCACCAGCTACAAGGGCAACAGCGGGGTCAGCCTCTCCAACACGTTCAACCGCGCCGCCTACGCGGTGGCGTTCAGCGAGCCGCAGATCCTCTACTCGGGAGCGATCGGCGACGGCTCGCGGATCCTCTACAACCGGACGCCCAAGGAGCGCGTCGAGGCGGTGGCCCCCTGGCTCACCATCGACGGCGACGCCTACCCGGCGGTGGTCGACGGCCGCATCAAGTGGATCGTCGACGCCTACACGACCTCGGACGGCTACCCGTACGCATCGCGTACGACGCTGGGCGAGACGACGGCCGACTCGCTGACCGACACCCAGCGGGCCGTCGTCGCGCAGCAGAACCAGGTCAACTACATCCGCAACTCGGTGAAGGCCACCGTCGACGCGTACGACGGCACGGTCGACCTGTACCAGTGGGACACCGAGGACCCGGTCCTGAAGACCTGGATGAAGGCGTTCCCCGGCACGGTGAAGGCCAAGAGCGACATCGCGCCCGAGCTCAAGTCCCATCTGCGGTACCCGCAGGACATGTTCAAGGTCCAGCGCGAGCTGCTCACGCGGTACCACGTGACCGACCCCGACCAGTTCTACAGCGGCAGTGACGCCTGGCAGGTGCCGGACGACCCGACGAACAAGGACACCAGTGCGGTCCCGCCGTACTACCTGAGCCTCAAGATGCCGGGGGAGTCGGCGCAGAAGTTCTCGCTGACGACGACGTTCACCCCCAGCGGGCGCCCCAACCTCGGTGCGTTCATGGCGGTCGACGCCGACGCGAACAGCGAGGGGTACGGGGCGATCAGGCTCCTGAGAGTCACCTCGACCGTGCCTGGGCCGTCCCAGGTGCAGAGCGAGTTGAACAGTGTGCCCGAAGTCGCCACCTTCGTCCGTGACCTGAGAGGCACGGACTCGGAGATCGACTACGGAAACCTGCTCACGGTGCCGCTGGACGGCGGGTTCCTCTACGTCGAGCCGGTGTACGCGCGCGGTGGCGCGGCGAACTATCCGCTGCTGAAGAAGGTGGCCGTCTCCTACGGCGGCAAGCCGGTCTTCAAGGACAGCCTGGCGGAGGCGCTGAACGCGGTCTTCGGGGTCGACGGCGCCGAGCAGCCGCCGCCCACGACGACGCCACCGCCGCCGGGTGACACGACGCAGCCGCCGGCCACCGGGGACGCGGCGCTGAAGCAGGCCATCGCGGACGCCCAGAAGGCGTACGAGGAGGGCCAGGCCGCGCTCCAGAAGAACGACTGGGCGGCGTACGGCAAGGCTCAGGCGGATCTGCAGGCGGCGCTGGAGCGGGCGGCAGCGGCGCAGTCGCAGCCCCGGTCGGAGACGGAGCCGGAGGCACCGGCCGAGTCGCCACCGCCGGGAGACTGACCCCGGGCGCGGACCCGAGGTCTCCGGCCGATCGGCCGGGATCTCCGGCCCGGCGGCTGAACGGCCGCCGGGCGGAGGTCACCCCACGTCGTGATACGGTTGCATCACAACGACGCGGGGTGGAGCAGCTCGGTAGCTCGCTGGGCTCATAACCCAGAGGTCGCAGGTTCAAATCCTGTCCCCGCTACTGAAGACGAGGGCCCGGATCCATCAGGATCCGGGCCCTCGTCGTGTGCGGGCGAGGCGTCCGGGGGAAGTGGGCACCGGCCGCGGCGAGTTGAGGGGGGCGCGTTGGGGTGACGCGTGTTTGACTTATCTCTCTGTGGGCATGTCGACAAAACGCTGAAGTGACCTCACTGGCTGCGGTATACCAGGTGTACGCGGGTTGCAGGTGGTGCGACGATGGATTTTATGGGGGACAGGGCAACTCTGTTGGATACGGGGCGGTTTGCGCAGCGGCATACCGGGACCACCGCGGGTGTGGTGGATCTCGATGCCATG
The DNA here is from genome assembly GCF_024584805.1 of Streptomyces sp. FIT100. Taxonomy (NCBI): domain Bacteria; kingdom Bacillati; phylum Actinomycetota; class Actinomycetes; order Kitasatosporales; family Streptomycetaceae; genus Streptomyces; species Streptomyces sp. FIT100. The sequence goes on from NZ_CP075715.1 coordinate 5,326,196, forward strand.
GATGCGGCAGGCGCCCTGGGAATCGTCGTGCCGTTCGACCGTGTGGGGCCCGCGGAGACCGTCGAGCCCGAGGACCCGGCCGAGCCCGAGGACCCGGCCGAGGCCGGGGAGGTCATCGCCGACGCGATCGGGTCCGCCGGCGCGGTGGAGTCCGCCGAGGCGGAGAGCGAGGACCGGCACCGCCGTGCCGCCGAGTCCGGCGACGTCGCGTCCATGAGCGTCCTCGGGGCGCTGCTGCTGCGCCGCGGCGACCTCGACGGCGCGGAGCCGCATCTGCGCGCCGCGACCGCCGAGGGCGACCGCGCGGCCGCGAACAACCTGGGCGTGCTGCTCCACCAGCGCGGATACGCCGACGAGGCCGCCGGCTGGTGGCGCATCGCCGCCGTCGCGGGCTCCGCGCCCGCGGCCCACGCCCTGGGGCGTCACTTCCGGGAGCGCGGCGACGAGCCGGCCGCCGAGTACTGGCTGCGCCAGTCCGCCGAGCAGGGGCACGCGCTCGGCGCGTACGCACTCGCCGATCTGCTGGAGCACCGCAGTGAGCCCGGCGTGGAGCGGTGGATGCGCGCGGCGGCGGAGCAGGGCCACAGGGAGGCGGCCTACCGTCTGGCCCGCGCACTCGAGCGCGCCGCCGCGGCCGCCGACCTCCGTGCCGACCGTCCGCAGGGTGCGCCCGGCGCCGGCGCGAGCGCGGGCGCGGCCGCGGGCGTACGCGGGACCGCCGGACGGGAAGGGCGAGAGACGGGGGCGGGGCACTCGGACCGGCTCTGGCGGGAGGCCGAGCAGTGGTTCCGGCAGGCTGCCGCGCGAGGGCACCGGCGGGCCGCGCTGCACCTCGGGGTCATCCTGGAGCGTCGTGGCGAGCTCAAGGAGGCCGGGCGCTGGTACCTGACGGCCGCCAAGGACGGCGAGGCCCGTGCCGCCTGCGCGCTCGGGTTCCTGCTGCGTGACGCGGGCGACGAGGAGAGCGCCGCCGTGTGGTGGCTGCGGGCCGCCCAGGACGGTGACGGCAACGCCGCGAACGCCCTCGGCGCGCTGCACGCCGCCCGCGGGGAGCAGCAGACCGCCGAGCGCTGGTACCGCGCCGCGATGGACGCGGGCGACGTCAACGGCGCGTACAACCTCGGCCTGCTCTGCGCGGCCCAGGACCGTACGCCCCAGGCCGAGCAGTGGTACCGGCGCGCCGCGTACGCCGGGCACCGCGAGGCCGCCAACGCGCTCGCCGTGCTGCTGCTGCAGGCCGGCGACGCGACCGGCGCCGAGCCCTGGTTCTCCAAGGCGGCGGAGGCGGGCAGCGTGGACGCCGCGTTCAACATGGGCATCCTGCACGCCGGCCGGGACGACGACGGCAAGGCGCTGCGCTGGTACGAGCGCGCGGCCGCGGCCGGGCACACCGAGGCCGCGCTCCAGGTCGGGATGGCCCGCCTGCGGGACGGGGACGAGCGGGAGGCGGAGCGCCATCTGCGGTGCGCGGCGGGCGGCGGCAACGCCGAGGCGGCGTTCCGGCTCGCGACGGTGCTCGACGCGCGCCAGGCTCCGCCCGGGCCGCCGGCGCTCGGCGAGCCCGTGACCGGGAAGAGCGAGTGCGAGGAGTGGTACGAGCGGGCGGCCGAGCAGGGGCACCGCCGTGCCCAGGTGCGCGTCGGCATGCTCGCCGCCGCCCGCGGCGACCTCGGGGACGCCGCGCGCTGGTACCGGGAGGCGGCCGAGGCGGGGAGCCGCAACGGCGCGTTCAACCTCGGGCTGCTGCTCGCCCGCGAGGGCAACGAGCGCGAGGCGGCGCTCTGGTGGGCGCGGGCGGCCCGCGCGGGCCACGGGCGTGCCGCCCTTCGGCTGGCTCTGCTCGCCGCGCGCCGCGGTGAGCTTGCCGAGGGGCAGCGGTGGTGCGCCCGGGCGGTGGAGCTCGGCCCTGCGGAGGTCGCGGAGCGGGCGGCGGCGCTGCGGGAGGCGCTCCTCCAGGAGCTCACAGCGTGACGGAAGGGCTAACGGTTGTCGATTTGCGCTGGTCCACACGGTGACGTACTGTTGGGCTCACCGACGCGGGGTGGAGCAGCTCGGTAGCTCGCTGGGCTCATAACCCAGAGGTCGCAGGTTCAAATCCTGTCCCCGCTACTGAAGCCCGAAGGCCCGGATCCTGATGGATCCGGGCCTTCGGCATGTGTGCGCTCATGTGGCGACCAGTGGGTGGACGGGAGGGCGCACGTCCGCGCCCACCGGTCGACAGGGCTCCGGGAGCTATGCGCTCGCGCAGTGGGGGCAGATCCCCCGGTACGTGACCTCGACGTCGGAGATCGTGAAGCCGAAGCGCTCCGTGTCCGGGAGGTCCGCGAGCGGGTTGCCCGCCGGGTGGACGTCGCGGATCGCGCCGCAGCGGGCGCAGACCAGGTGCTGGTGGGGCCGGTGCGCGTTCGGGTCGTACCGCTTGGCGCGGCGGTCCGTCGCGACCTCCAGGACCTCGCCCAGCGAGACCAGCTCACCCAGCGTGTTGTACACCGTCGCCCGCGAGATCTCCGGCAGCCGCTCGACGGCACGCGCGTGCACCTCGTCGGCGGTCATATGGACGTGCTCACCGTCGAGGACCTCGGCCACGACGCGCCGCTGCGCGGTCATACGCCAACCGCGTCCGCGCAGTCGTTCCAACAGGTCACTCATGCGTATCAGCCTAACAGTCGTGGGGACCAGGTCCCGAACAGGTGTGAGTTTGGATAGCAACTTGACTTAGACAAAGTCCATCGTAGGATCGAGTACGGCATTCGCCAAGGGACAGGACTTGCACGCAATGGCGCAGGATTCGCCGCATTCGCAGGAGGCGCACGTGACCCAGGGACCGCTCACCACGGAGGCCGGCGCACCGGTCGCCGACAACCAGAACAGCGAGACCGCGGGTGTCGGCGGTCCTGTGCTGGTCCAGGACCAGCTGCTGCTCGAAAAGCTCGCGCACTTCAACCGTGAGCGCATCCCGGAGCGCGTCGTCCACGCCCGGGGCGCCGGCGCCTACGGCACCTTCACCGTGACCGCCGACGTCACCGCGTACACCCGCGCGAAGTTCCTCTCCGAGGTCGGCAAGCGGACCGAGACCTTCCTGCGCTTCTCCACCGTCGCGGGCAACCTCGGTGCGGCCGACGCGGTCCGCGACCCGCGCGGCTGGGCGCTGAAGTTCTACACCGAGGAGGGCAACTACGACCTCGTCGGCAACAACACCCCGGTGTTCTTCATCAAGGACGCCATCAAGTTCCCCGACTTCATCCACACCCAGAAGCGCGACCCGTACACCGGCTCGCAGGAGGCCGACAACGTCTGGGACTTCTGGGGGCTGAGCCCCGAGTCGACCCACCAGGTGACATGGCTCTTCGGTGACCGCGGCATCCCCGCCTCGTACCGCCACATGAACGGCTACGGCTCGCACACGTACCAGTGGAACAACGAGGCCGGTGAGGTCTTCTGGGTCAAGTACCACTTCAAGACCGACCAGGGCATCAGGAACCTCACCCAGGCCGAGGCCGACAAGCTGGCCGGCGAGGACCCGGACAGCCACCAGCGCGACCTGCGCGAGGCCATCGAGCGCGGCGACTTCCCGACCTGGACCGTGCAGGTCCAGATCATGCCTGCGGCGGAGGCGGCGGATTACCGCTTCAACCCCTTCGACCTCACCAAGGTGTGGCCGCACGAGGACTACCCGCCGATCGAGATCGGCAAGCTGGAGCTCAACCGCAACCCGGAGAACATCTTCGCGGAGGTCGAGCAGTCCGTCTTCAGCCCCGCGCACTTCGTGCCGGGCATCGGCCCGTCTCCGGACAAGATGCTCCAGGGCCGCCTCTTCGCCTACGGCGACGCGCACCGCTACCGCGTCGGCATCAACGCCGACCACCTGCCGGTGAACCGTCCGCACGCCACCGTGGCGCGGACCAACTCCCGTGACGGCTTCCTGTACGACGGCCGCCACAAGGGCGCCAAGAACTACGAGCCGAACAGCTTCGGCGGCCCGTTCCAGACGGACAGGCCCCTGTGGCAGCCGGTGGCCGTCTCCGGCGCGACCGGCGACCACGCGGCCCCGGCGCACTCCGAGGACGACGACTTCGTCCAGGCGGGCAACCTCTACCGCCTGATGTCCGAGGGCGAGAAGGGTCGTCTGATCGAGAACCTGGCGGGGTTCATCGCCCGGGTCTCGCGTGACGACATCGCCGAGCGTGCGATCGACAACTTCCGTAGGGCGGACGGGGACTTCGGCAAGCGGCTGGAGGCCGCGGTCCAGGCCCTGCGAGGCTGAGGCCCCCCTGCGCGGCCGGCCGCCACCGCTCTCGCGGAGGCGGCCGGCCGCCGTCGGGGTCACCGATCGGCGATTGCCCGCCGAGGGTGATGGGGCCGGGTTCACGCAACCCGGCCCCCGCGTCGTTCGGCCCGCGAGCCTCGTCTCAGCCCGTGAGCGTCGACGCCGCGCGGTGCCTGGCCGGTGTCCAGCAGCGGATGATGTCGCGTACGGAGACGATGCCGACGGGCCCGTGGGCATCGAGGACGATGAGATGGCGGAAGCCGCCGTGCGTCATGGCCTCCGCGGCTTCCTCCAGCGTCCAGGACGGTGCGGCGAAGACGACGTCGGTGGTGGTGTGGGCGCCTGCGGTTTCGCGGTCGGGGTCCTGGCCCGCGCCGAGCGCGTTCAGGACATCGCGCTCGGTGAGGATCCCGAGACCACTGGTGTCGGGATCGAGGACGACGGCCGCCCCGACACGGCGCGCGGCCATGAGCCGCGCGGCCTGTCGGAGGGTGTGTGCGGGGCCGATGGTGAGGACCACCGTGCTCATGGCGTCACGGACGAGCATGGATGGAGCCACCTCCTTGGTGAACCGTTCAACGAGAAGCGATTCACAAGTTCACAAGTGGGGGGACTCCCAGAGTTGCAGTGATGCGCGGTATCAACAAGGGGCCGTGCACGGCCTACCGGGCGCGAGCGCTCAGTAGCGCTGGTTCAAGTAGCCCAGCAGTTCCTCGTGCAGCAGTCCGTTCGACGCCGCCGCGTTGCCGCTGTGCGGCCCCGGTGCCCCGTCCAGGCCGGTGAACAGGCCGCCCGCCTCCTGGACCACGATCGCGGTCGCCGCCATGTCCCAGAGCGACAGCTCCGGTTCCGCGCAGATGTCCACCGAGCCCTCGGCGACCATCATGTACGGCCAGAAGTCGCCGTACGCGCGCGTGCGCCAGACCTCGCGGGTCAGGTCCAGGAAGCCGTCGAGCCGGCCCCGCTCCTCCCAGCCGCTCAGTGAGGAGTACGCGAACGAAGCGTCGGAGAGCCGGGAGACGTTCGAGACGTGCAGCCGTGTCGCGGATGTCAGGCTGCGGCCGCTGTAGGCGCCCGCGCCCTTCGCCGCCCACCAGCGGCGGCCGAGCGCCGGGGCCGAGACGACGCCGACGACCGGCTGGTAGCCGCCCTCGCCGGCCTCCATCAGGGAGATCAGCGTCGCCCAGACGGGGACCCCGCGGACGTAGTTCTTGGTGCCGTCGATCGGGTCGATGACCCAGCGCCGGGGGCCCGTGCCCTCGATGCCGTACTCCTCGCCGAGGATCGCGTCGCGGGGCCGGGCGCGCTGGAGCTGGGAGCGGATCAGCTCCTCGGCCGCCTTGTCGGCCTCGCTCACCGGAGTCATGTCCGGCTTGGTCTCGACCTTGAGGTCGAGCGCCTTGAACCGGTCCATCGTCGCCGCGTCGGCGGCGTCCGCGAGGACATGGGCGAGACGCAGATCATCGTGATAGTCGGCCATGGTCGAACTCTATCGCCGGGTCCAGTACACCGGTTCGGCCGACCACCCCGTGCGCGAGGTGCGGGGGTGGCCGAAGACCGCCGGTGGTATTGACAGCGCGTGGTCACCCGTCAACTCTGTGCGCAGAGCCACAGGGCGCCGGAGGCCCGCCCTGGCGGCCCGGCTCGGGAGGCAACGATGCCCACAGCGCGCGAAGCCCTGCTGCACGCCGCTCTCACCGCGCTCTCCGCCCTGCCCTGGTCCGGGATCCGGATGGTCGACATCGCCTCCGCGGCCGGGGTCTCGCGGCAGACCCTCTACAACGAGTTCGGCAGCAAGGACGGCCTCGCCCGAGCCCTCGTGCGCCGCGAGGCCGACGCGTACCTGCACGGTGTGGACCGGCTCCTGCACGCGGACAGGACCGCGGGGTGCGCCGAGCGCCTGGTGGCGGTCGCCGAGTGGACCGTGGGCGAGGCGCGCGGCAGGCCGCTGCTGCGTGCCCTGCTCACCGGCTGCTGGGGGGAGCGGCTGCCGGCCCCGCGGCCCGGGCACCTCGCCGGGCGGTCCGGGGTGCCCGCGCAGCGCCGTGCGGATGCGGGGCACCCCGCCCCCGCCGAGCTGGCCGCGGCGGTACGGGACCGTTCGCTCGCCGTGCTGGAGCAGGACACCCGCGGCAACCGCCCGAGCGCGAAGGACGCGAAGGAGGAGACAGCCGCGCTCGCGCACCGCTGTGAACTGGCCGTGCGGCTCGCACTGTCCTACGTCGTCGCGCCCACGCCCGAGGGGGTCGGTCAGCTGGTGCGCGCGGCCCTCGGCGGGTCGGCATCCGGCGGGGCGCCCGTGGGCGGGACGGCCGTCAGTGGGCAGGGCTCGAGAGCTGCAGGCCGATGACGCCCGCGATCACCAGCATGATCGAGACGATCTTCAGGGTGGAGGCCACCTCGCCGAGGAAGATTATCCCGTAGATCGCCGTGCCCGAGGCGCCGATCCCGGTCCACACCGCGTACGCGGGACCGATCTCGAGTCTCTTCAGGGACAGGGTCAGCAGCCCGAAGCTGCTCATGGCGAAGACGGCGAACGCGATGGTCGGCCAGAGCCGGGTGAAGCCGTGCGACAGCTTCAGACAGATCGCGAACCCCGTTTCCAGGAGTCCGGCAACCACTACGAGCAGCCACGCCATGGTCAGTGCCTCCCGCGTCCCCAGTCTCGCGTCCAGTGACTGCTTCGTCTCGCTTGGTGCGATTATGCACTTACCAGTGGCGGTCGCCCGCAAACGTGCGCGGCTCGATCGCCTGCGCGTCGCCTGTGCGTCGCCTGTGTACGGCCTGCGCATTGCTCACGCGGCGCGCACGCGTCGCCCGCGGCGCCGTCTCAGTCGCCCTCGCGCCGCTCGCGGGTGGCCAGCAGTCGTCTCAGTGAGTAGAGACGCGCCGGATCGGCGTTTCCCTGAGCCACGTACTCGTCCAGCGCGCAGTCCGGCTCGTCGTGCGAGCAGGCGCGCGGACAGCCCTCCGTGCCCGGTTCGAGATCGGGGAAGGCGTGAATGACCCGGGACGGGTCGACGTGGTGCAGCCCGAACGAGCGCACGCCCGGGGTGTCGATCACCCAGCCGTCGTCGCCCGCGAGGGGCAGCGCGAGCGCCGAGGTGGTGGTGTGCCTGCCGCGGCCCGTGACCGCGTTCACGACGCCCGTGCTGCGCCACCGGTCCTTCGGGACAAGGGCGTTGACCAGGGTCGTCTTGCCGACGCCCGAGTGGCCGACGAACGCGGTGGTCCGGCCCTTGAGGTGTTCGAAGACCCGGTCGGCCGCGACGCCGCCCACGAACTCGTCGCGGGTGGTGACGACATGGGGGATGCCGAGCGCGCCGTAGAGCTCCAGCAGCTTCTCCGCGGGGGCCAGATCGGACTTGGTCAGCACAAGCAGCGGCTCGAGACCGCCGGCGTAGGCCGCGACGAGACAGCGGTCGATCAGCCGGGGCCGCGGCTCGGGGTCGGCGAGGGCAGTGACGATGGCCAGCTGGTCGGCGTTGGCGACGACGACGCGCTCGTAGGGGTCGTCGTCGTCGGCCGTGCGCCGCAGGACCGACGACCGCTCCTCGATGCGGACGATACGGGCGAGCGTGTCCTTCTTGCCGGAGAGGTCACCGACCAGGCTGACCCGGTCGCCGACGACGGCCGCCTTGCGGCCAAGTTCGCGGGCCTTCATCGCCATGACGGTGCGGTCGTCGACGAGGCAGGTGAGCCTGCCCCGGTCGACGGTGAGGACCATCCCCTCCGCCGCGTCCTCGTGCTTCGGGCGGATGTTCGTACGGGGGCGGTTGCCCTTGCGGTTGGGGCGGACCCTGACGTCGTCCTCGTCCGTGTGCTTGCCGTAGCGGCGCATCTCGTGCCGTCCCCGCTCAGTTGCCCGCGAGCATGTCGGTCCACATCCTCGGGAAGTCGGGCAGGGTCTTGGCCGTCGTCGCCACGTTCTCGATCTCGACACCCTCGACGGCGAGACCGATGATCGAGCCGGCCGTCGCCATGCGGTGGTCGTCGTACGTGTGGAACACCCCGCCGTGCAGCGGGCGGGGCCGGATGTGCAGACCGTCCTCGGTCTCGGTCACATCGCCGCCGAGTTCGTTGATCTCCTTGGTGAGCGCGGCCAGCCGGTCCGTCTCGTGGAGGCGCAGATGGGCGACGCCGCGCAGCGTCGAGGGGGAGTCGGCGAGGGCGGCGACCGCCGCGATGCCCGGGGTCAGCTCGCCGACCTCGCCCAGGTCGACGTCGATGCCGTGGATCCGGCCCGTGCCCGTGAAGGTCAGTCCGGCGTCCGTGAGCTCGCAGGAACCGCCCATCTCGGTGAAGATCCCGCGCAGTGCGTCACCGGGCTGGGTGGTGCGCTCGGGCCAGTCGGGGACCGTGACCCGGCCGCCCGTCACCAGCGCGGCCGCGAGGAACGGCTGGGCGTTGGACAGGTCCGGCTCGACGGTCAGGTCGCGGCCGAGCAGGGCGCCGCTGCGCACCCGCCACACGTTCGGCTCGCCGCCCGTCTCCGGCTCGTCGACCTGCGCGCCGACCGTGCGGAGCATGTCGACGGTCATCCGGATGTGCGGCATCGACGGCAGCGTCGAGCCCACATGCCGCACCTCCACGCCCTGGTTGAAGCGCGGTGCCGAGAGCAGCAGGGCGGAGACGAACTGCGACGAGGATGAGGCGTCGATCTCCACCGGGCCGCCGTCCAGCGCCCCGCCGCCGTGCACGGTCATCGGGAGGGCGCCCCGGCTGTCGTCGTCGATCCGGGCGCCCAGCGCACGCAGCGCGTCGATCACAGCGCCGAGCGGACGCTCGTACGAGCGGGGGTCGCCGTCGAAGCGGACGGGGCCGTCGGCGAGGGCGGCGACCGGCGGCAGGAAGCGCATCACCGTGCCGGCGTTGCCGACGTCGACCGTGGCGGGGCCGTGCAGCCCGGCCGGGATGATCCGCCATGCCTCGCCGCTGTCGGGGCCGCCGGTGGCGGTGGAGCTGGAGGAGACCTGCTCCTCGATGCCGACGCCCATGGCCCGCAGCGCCTCGGCCATCAGCACCGTGTCCCGGGAGCGCAGCGGGCGGCGCAGCCAGCCCGGCTCGGCGGCCAGCGCCGCGAGGACCAGCGCGCGGTTCGTGACCGACTTGGATCCGGGCACGGTGACCGTCGCGTCGACGGGCCCGCTCGCATGAGGGGCGGGCCAGAGGTCAGGGTGCTCGGGGTGCACGGGGGTGTCGGTCATGGCCCTTACTTTAGTGGCCCGGGGCAGCCAGGGCCGATCCCCGGCGGTCACAGACCGAGCAGCCAGCGGCCGCCCCCGATCAGCGAGCACAGCGACACGGCATGGAAGAGGAAGAACCACATCGCGGCAGGCACGTGCGTCAGCCGCGCCAGCTGGTCGGCGTCCGAGTCGGGCGCCCCTCCGCGGCGCCGCTTGGCCTGGAGCTCGAAGGCCGGGCGTACGCCGCCGAGCAGCAGGAACCACACCGCCGCGTAGGCGAAAGCCGCCTGTACGGCCGGCTCGGTCAGCCACGACACCAGCAGGAACGCCGTGCCCGTGAGGATCACGGTGAGCGCCCCGTACGCGTTGCGGATCATCACGAGCATCGCGACCAGCAGGGCCGTCGCCACCCACAGCAGCAGCGTGATGCGGTGGTCCGCGAGCAGCCAGGCGCCGCCGAGGCCGAGCAGCGGCGGGGCCGTGTAGCCCGCGGCCGCGGTGAGGATCATGCCGAGGCCGGTCGGCCTGCCGCGGCTGACGGTGAGGCCGCTGGTGTCGGAGTGCAGCCGGATGCCCTGCAACTGCCGGCCGGTGACCAGGGCGATCAGCCCGTGGCCGCCCTCGTGGGCGATGGTGATCGCGTTGCGGGACAGCCGCCATATCGCGTGCGGGACGACCGCGACGAGCGCGAGCGCGGCCGTGCCGGCGACCAGCCACAGCTCGGGCGCGGGCTGGGTGCCGAAGACTTCGGGTGTGGCCATGTCCGGGGTGGCTCCTCGGGAGGGTCGGGGTCGTGGCAGTGTGGCACTTATGTGCGGACGGTATGCAGCGAGTCGCAGGCCCGAGGACCTGACCGGACTGTTCCATGTCGAGAAGTGGGAGCCCGCGGAGACCCTGGCCCCCGACTGGAACGTGGCCCCGACGAAGGAGGTCTACGCGGTACTCGAACGTCCTCTGAAGGACGCGGATGACCGCAGTCCGGTTCGTCAGCTGCGGAAACTCAGGTGGGGACTCGTCCCGTCCTTCGCCAAGACGCCCGAGGGCGCGGCCCGGATGATCAACGCCCGCGCGGAGACCGTCCACGAGAAGCCCTCGTTCCGCAAGCCCTTCCTCGCCCGCCGCTGCATCCTGCCCGCCGACGGCTACTACGAGTGGGTCACCGGCTCCGACGAGCGGCAGCTGGAGGTGGAGGGGAAGAGGAAGCGGCCCCGCAAGCAGCCGTACTTCGTCACCCCGGCCGACGGCTCGGTCTTCGCGATGGCGGGGCTCTACGAGTTCTGGCGCGACAGGACGCTGCCCGCGGACCACCCGCAGTCCTGGTGGGTCACCTGCTCGGTGATCACCACGGAGGCGGAGACGAGCCCGCTCGCCGTCGCGCCCGCCGACGGCCCGCACACCCTGTCCGACATCCATCCGCGGATGCCGCTGATGCTGACGGAGGACCGCTGGGACGCCTGGCTCGACCCGGCCCGTACGGACCCCGACGAGGTGAGGGCGCTGCTCGCGCCGCCGCCGCCCGGTCTGATGCGGGCGTACCCGGTGGCCACCGCGGTCTCCAACGTCCGCAACAACGGGCCGGAGCTGGTGGAGGAGCTGGAGGCCCCCGAGGTGGGCACGCTGTTCTGACGCCTGCGCCGTTTCCTCCCGCACGTCGCATGCCTGCGGCACCGTGCTGCGCACCCCCGGCACCCCCCGGCCCCCCGGCCCCCCCCGGCGTCCCCGGCGTCCCCGGCCCCCCGGCATCCTCGGCACTCCCGGCTCCTGCGGTGCCTCCGGCACGTCCGCCGCTCGCGCTGTGCAGGGTGTGACACTGCTGATGTGACAGAGAGCGAGATCGTCGAGACCCCCGCGGGTGACGCCCGCATCACCTGGCACCCCGCGACCGGCCGGGCCCGGCTCGTGCTGGCCGTCAGCCATGGCGCGGGCGGCGGCATCCACGCCCGCGACCTCCAGGCCCTCGCCGCCGAGCTGCCCGCCGCGGGGGTGACCGTCGCCCTCGTGGAGCAGCCCTGGCGGGTGGCGGGCAAGCAGGTCGCGCCCGCGCCGAAGACCCTCGACACCGGCTGGCGCGGGCTGTGGCCCGCACTGGAGAAGAAGGGCCTGCCCGTCGTGGCGGGCGGGCGCAGCGCCGGGGCGCGCGTGGCCTGCCGTACGGCGCGCGAGCTGGGCGCCCGCGCCGTGCTCGCCCTGAGCTTCCCGCTCCACCCGCCGGGCCGGCCCGAGAAGTCCCGGGCGGACGAACTGCTCGGCGCCGGGGTGCCCGTCCTCGTCGTCCAGGGAGGCAACGACCCCTTCGGGAAGCCGGAGGAGTTCCCCGACGGCGCGTACGAGCTGATCGAGGTGGACGCCGCCGATCACGGACTCTCCGTGCCCAAGCGGGCGGCGCTGACCCAGGAGGAGGCGCTGGCCGCGGTCGTCGGGGGCGTACGGAAGTGGATCACGTCCCTGTGCTGACTGCCCTCCGCGGGACAGCGCCTCTGCTGACTGCCCTCCGCGGGACAGCGCCTCTGCGGGCTGCCCTCCGCGGGGCAGTGCCTCTGCGGACGGCCCTCTGCGGGACAGCCCTGTGCGCATGGCCCCTACGCGCATAGCCCCCTGGGAATAGCGGACCGGCGGATCGCTGTTGTGCCGGACGTCAGCACAGCAGGAGTGTGGAGAGGAAGTCCGTCGCATGGGTTCGACCATCTGCCCCAGCCGCTCGCGCGCCTCCGATCTGGTGGGGATGGCCCCGGCCGGAGACTGGGGGAGGACGGTCCTTCCCGCGGCCAGGACCGGCGCCCTTGGGGCGGCGGGCGGAGCGGTTGGTCGTCTATCCTCCGATTCGAGCGGGTCCGGTCTCGGTCCCGCCCCAGCGTTGGAGGAGGTGGGTCCGGTCACTGGGACCGACGACGGCCGCACGACCGAAGAAACGGCCGCCGAGCGCAACGCACGATTCGAGCGGGACGCCCTCGGCTACCTCGACCAGATGTACTCGGCCGCGCTGCGCATGACGCGCAACCCGGCGGACGCCGAGGATCTCGTACAGGAGACGTACGCGAAGGCGTACGGGTCCTTCCACCAGTTCCGGGAGGGCACCAACCTCAAGGCCTGGATGTACCGCATCCTCACCAACACCTTCATCAACTCGTACCGCAAGAAGCAGCGCGAGCCGCAGCGCAGCGCCGCCGAGGAGATCGAGGACTGGCAGCTCGCGCGCGCCGAGTCGCACATGTCGACGGGCCTGCGCTCCGCCGAGTCCCAGGCGCTCGACCACCTGCCGGACTCCGATGTCAAGGAAGCCCTCCAGGCGATCCCGGAGGAATTCCGCATTGCGGTCTATCTCGCGGATGTAGAGGGCTTTGCCTACAAGGAGATCGCGGACATCATGGGAACTCCCATCGGTACGGTGATGTCCCGACTGCACCGGGGCCGCCGCCAGTTGCGCGGAATGCTGGAGGACTACGCCCGTGACCGCGGGCTGGTTCCCGCAGGCGCCGGGGAGTCGACGAACGATCGGAAAGGCTCGGGCTCATGAGCTGCGGAGAGCCGCACGAGACGGATTGCGAAGAGGTTCTCGACCATCTCTACGAGTTCCTCGACCGTGAGATGCCCGATGCCGACTGCACCAAGTTCGAGACGCACTTCGAGGAGTGCTCGCCGTGCCTGGAGAAGTACGGTCTGGAGCAGGCAGTGAAGAAGCTCGTCAAGCGCTGCTGCGGCCATGACGACGTGCCCGTGGACCTGCGGGCCAAGGTCATGGGCCGGATCGAGCTGATCAGGTCGGGCCAGGCGGTGCCGGACCACGATGTGACGGCGGCCGGGGCGGACGTGCCGAGCGCGGCGGAGTAGGCCGGCCGCATGGCGACGTGACGAGGGGCGCACCGAAAGGTGCGCCCCTCACGCGTGTCACCCGATGGTGCTAATCGGTCGTATCCGGCCGCCCTGGATCATCCAACTCGCTAGCCTGACCCTCTATTTGAGAGTTGTACGGAGCTGTTCGGGGGCGGCCGAGGAAGGGCTGACGGCGGGTGAGAGGCATTCCGGGCGGGGCACGCGCATTGATTCTCTGCGCCGTGGTGTGCGCCGCTGCGTGCGCGCTCCCCGCGCTGCTTCCCGGAGCTCGGGTCCCCTGGGGCACGGTCGCCCTGATCGCGGCGGTCTACGCGGTGTGCGAGCTGCCCGCCCGCGGCCCCTTCCTCGGACGGTTCCTCGGCGGATCCGTGCCGCTGAGCGCCGGCTCCTTCTTCCCCGTACTGCTGGCCGCGGCCCTGCTGCTGCCGCCCGCCGCGGCGGCGCTGGCCGCGGTGCCGGGCGCGGTCGTCGCCGGGGTCGAGCAGCGCCCGGCGGGCCCCCGGCGGCTCTGGCGGGCCGCGCAGCTCGCCCTCGCCGCCTGGGCCGCCGCCTGGGCCGCCGTGCGCTGCGGCGGTCTCGGCGCCGCCCCTGACTTTCCGCGGGCGCTGCTGCCGGCCGGGGCGGCCGCGCTGGCGTTCTGCCTGGTGCTGACCGCGCTGGACGGGGCGATCCTGGCCACGGCCGAACGGCTGCCGCCGCGTGCGGCCTGGGGCGGGCCGCTGTCGCGCTCGCTCGCCCCGCACACCGCCCACGGGCTGGCCGGGCTGATGATGGCCGTTCTCTGGCGCAGCCCGTACGGGCCGCTGTCCGCGCTGTTCGTCCTGCTGCCGATGTACATCTCGTGCTGGGTCTTCACCCAGTACCACCGCGAGCAGCACGCCCACCGGTCCACGATCCGCGCCCTCGTCCAGGCCGTCGACATCAAGGACAGGTACACGCGCGGGCACAGCGAGCGGGTGGGGCGGGCCTCCGTGCTGATCGCGAGCGAGCTGGGCATGGACGAGGAGCGGCTGGAGGTCCTGCGCTTCGCCGGGATCCTCCACGACGTCGGCAAGCTCGGCGTCCCCACGCGCGTGCTGCGCAAGGACGGTCCGCTCACCCCCGAGGAGCGGCGGGTGATCGAGCTCCACCCGGAGTACGGGCACGAGATGGTGCGCGGCATCGGCTTCCTCGGCGAGGCCAGGGCGGCGATCCTGCACCACCACGAACGGCTCGACGGCAGCGGCTATCCGTACGGTCTCGCCGGCCGCCAGATCCCCGAGTTCGCCCGCGTCGTCGCCGTCGCCGACGCCTTCGACGCGATGACCTCGACCCGCTCCTACCGGCGGGCACGCCCGGTCGCGACGGCGGTCGAGGAGCTGAAGCGCTGCTCGGGCACCCAGTTCGACCCCCAGGTGGTGCGCGCTCTCGTCCGGGCCCTGGCCCGCCACGGCTGGCAGAGCGAGGTCACCGCGGACGAACCCCCGCCGCCGGGCGCACCCCCGTCGCACCGGGGCGCGTCGGGCGTGCCGGCGCCCGCCCCGGCGGACGGCCTCCGTGGTGCGCACGAGCCCCGTGTGCCGCGTGTGGCCGAGGCCGTCACCGGGGCGCGGGCCGCACGCGAGGGCATCGGCCGACGGCGGGACGGGTGACCGGGCGGCGCGTGCCGGCCACCGTCACCCTCGTGTACGGCGCGGCCGGCACGCTGACCGCGGCGGGGCTCGCATGGACGGGGTGGACCGGGGTCGACGAGCCCGGCATCGCGCTGGCGTTCGGCGTGCTCATCGCCGTCGGAGAGCTGGCCCGCTGGGGCGCCTCCCGCGAGGAGCGGGAGCCCGCGCCGCTCGGTTCGGCGGGGGCGCTGGCATACGCGCTGCTCGGCGAGAGCGCCGGCCGTACGACCACCCACGGCGTCCTCCAGGTCGTCGCGGTCGTCGTGGCGGGCGCGCTCGTCGGCACCGTGCCGCACATCGCCCGCGGCCGCGGCCCCGCGCTCGACCATGTCGCCAGACGGGTGCTCACCGTCGCCTTCGCCGCCGTCTGCTTCCAGCCGCTGCACAACTCGGTCGCGAGTCAGGGCGAGTTGGCGGACCGGATCGGCATGGGCCCCTACGGGCCGTTCTACGCGCTGTATCTGCTGCTGGTGCTCCTGCTCACCGCGCTCTGCGACGCCGTGCTGGCCTCGCTGATGCTGCGCGCCCGCACTCGCTACCCGTACGGCCCGCTGCTCCGCGACGAGCTGCGCTCGCTCCTCGGCATCGGCTCCGCCGTCTGCGCTACCGGAGCCGTCATGGCGCTCGGCACCGCCGTCGCCGGGCTCTGGGCGCTGCCGGTCTTCTGTGTGCCGCTGCTGCTGACCCAGCTGTCCTTCCGCCGGTACGCGGCTGTCCGCACCACCTACCGCCAGACCATCGCCTCACTCGCCCGGGCGACCGAGATCGCGGGGTACACCCCGCACGGCCACGCCCGCCGCGTCGCCGTGCTCAGCACCGCCGTCGGCCGCGAGCTGGGGCTCTCCGGTCCCGAGCTGACCGTTCTGGAGTACGCGGCGCTCATGCACGACATCGGGCAGCTCTCCCTGGTCGACCCCGTACCGGAGGGCGCCACCGCTCTGCTCCCGGGCGCCGAGCAGCGCCGGATCGCCCTGCTCGGCGGGGCCGTGGTCCGCCAGACCGGTGTCCCGGCCGCCGTCGCCGTCATCGTCGAGCGGCAGGCGGACCCGTACCGCGAGCAGCCGCTGCCCGCCCGTATCGTCCGCGCCGTCAACGCGTACGACGATCTCAGCGGAGACAGCGCCACGGGCGCGCTCGGCGCCCTGGAGCAGCTCCGGCTCGGGACCGCGCACGACTACCAGCCGGAGGTCGTGGAGTCGCTGGCCCGCGTGCTGTCCAGGGGTGTTCCGGCCCCCGGAGGGCGGTCTGGGCCCCTGCCCGCCTGGGTAACCCATGGGTAATGAGCGGGCGTCCGACCGGGCATGGTTGGATGCGATTGACGGCAGATACAAGAGACACAGCGACCAAGACATCGACCAAGACATCGACAAAGACACAGGCAGACATGTGTCCGGGGGAACTGACCCGAGCGACCGGCAGGCGGGAATCGTGAGGATCTTCGGGAAGGTACGGCATCGGCCCTCCGCCTCGTGGCGGCAGGCCACCGACCGCGCGTTCACGCTGATCGGTGACGGCCGGTACGAGGACGCGGGCGCGCTGCTGACCCGCGCGGCGGACCTGGAGCCCTGGCTTTCGGAGTCCTGGTTCAATCTCGCCCTGCTGCACAAGTTCCGGCACGACTGGGAGCAGGCGCGCGCCGCCGGACTGCGTGCCGTCGCGCTGCTCGACAAGGAGACCGGCGCCCCCGACTGGTGGAACGTCGGCATCGCCGCCACCGCCCTGCAGGACTGGCCGCTGGCCCGCCGCGCCTGGCAGGCGTACGGCCTGAAGGTGCCGGGCCAGGCCGCCGCGGGCGGGGAGCCCGTCGGCATGGAGCTGGGCAGCGCCGCCGTACGCCTGTCGCCCGAGGGCGAGGCGGAAGTGGTCTGGGGCCGCAGGCTCGACCCGGCCCGGATAGAGGTGCTGTCGATCCCGCTGCCGTCGTCCGGCCGCCGCTGGGGCGAAGTCGTGCTCCACGACGGCGTACCGCACGGCGAGCGCACCACCGCCGCGGGCCACAGCTTCCCCGTCTTCGACGAGATCGAGCTCTGGGCGCCGTCGCCCGTGCCCACCTGGGTGGTGCTGCTGGAGGCCGCCGCCGAGGACGACCGGGACTCGCTGGAGCAGCTCGCCGCGGACGCCGGGTTCGCGGCGGAGGACTGGTCCTCGTCGGTGCGGCTGCTGTGCCGGGCCTGTTCCGAGAGCCGGATGCCGAGCGCCGAGGGCGACGGCGAGCATCTCGACCCGCACGACCACAGCGAGCCCGGCCATCCCGGGCCGCTCGGGCACCGCACGGCCGGGGACCTGTGGGTGCCGGAGCGCGAATGCGGGATCGCCGCGCCCGCCGCGCTGGTGCGCGGGCTGCTGGACAGCTGGGTCGCGGACAGTCCGGACACCCGCGAGTGGCGTGATCTCGAAGAGGTCTGCTGACCACTCCGCCATGGCCGTAGGCTGTATGGGTCACCGAGACGGTTTTGAGGAAGGCATACGGCGGAATGGCGCAGCAGGAGACGGACGAGCAGGTCAACGAGGTCAGTGCCGACGAGGTCAATGACGGCTTCGTCGTCGACACGGAGGACTGCGAGGAGCGTGAGCGGACCTACCGCGAGCGCGGCACGGCCCGTCCCATCACCGTCGTGGGCAACCCGGTCCTCCACAAGGAGTGCAAGGACGTCACCGAGTTCGGCGACGAGCTCGCGGCGCTGATCGACGACATGTTCGCCAGCCAGCGGGCGGCGGAGGGCGTGGGTCTGGCCGCCAACCAGATCGGTGTGGACCTCAAGGTCTTCGTCTACGACTGCCCGGACGACGAGGGCGTGCGGCACACCGGAGTCGTCTGCAACCCGGTGCTCCAGGAGCTGCCGCCGGAGCGCCGCCTGCTCGACGACTCGAACGAGGGGTGCCTGTCCGTGCCGACGGCCTACGCCTCGCTCGCCCGCCCCGACTACGCCGAGGTGCACGGTCAGGACGCCGAGGGCAACCCGATCAAGGTGCGTGGCACCGGCTACTTCGCCCGCTGCCTCCAGCACGAGACGGACCACCTGTACGGCTACCTGTACATCGACCGGCTGTCGAAGCGGGACCGCAAGGACGCGCTGCGGCAGATGGCGGAGGGCACGCCGCGGTACGAGACCGTTCCGAACGACTGACGCCCGGCGCCCGCGGCGCCCGCGTTCGCGCCCCGTACCGTTGACCGGTGCGGGGCGCTGCCGTTACCTGCGGCGGTCCGCCAAAGGGCGGACAAATGACGGCAGTCCCGGCCCTGTTGACGCGCGTCGAGCGCCCCGCCAGTCTCGGGCGTGCACTCCCTCATCCGGTGGACCCGCCATGGAGGAACGATGCCCAGACGCGCCGCACGACTCCTGCTGTCCCTTGTCATGCTCATGGCTGCATCGCTCGGCGGGGTGGTGGCCACGGCCGGCACCGCCCACGCCGACGGCTGCTACACCTGGTCCCGCACCCTCTCCCAGGGCGCCTCCGGCGCCGACGTCACCGAACTCCAGATCCGCGTCGCCGGCTACCCCGGCTCCGGCGCGGTCCTCGCGATCGACGGCGACTACGGCCCGGCGACCGCCGCCGCGGTCACGCGCTTCCAGTCCGCGTACGGGCTCGCCGCCGACGGCATCGCGGGCCCCGCGACCTTCAGCAAGCTCTACGCCCTCCAGGACGACGACTGCACCCCGATCCACTTCACCTACGCCGAGCTGAACGACTGCAACACCACCTGGGCGGGCGGCGCGGTGAGCGCGGCCACCGCGAAGTCCAACGCGCTGCGCACCATGTGGAAGCTGGAGGCCATGCGGCACGCGCTCGGCGACCAGCCCATCACCGTGACCAGCGGCTTCCGTTCGCACGCCTGCAACGACGCGGTCGGCGGCGCATCGAGCAGCCGCCATCTGTACGGTGACGCCGCCGACCTCGGCGCCGGCCCGCACTCCTTGTGCAAGCTCGCCCAGCAGGCCCGCAACCACGGCTTCAACGGGATCCTCGGCCCGGGCTACCCGGACCACAACGACCACACCCACCTCGACCACCGCCCGAGCCGCTTCTGGTCCGCCCCGAGCTGCGGCATCTGAGCACCGCCGTGCTCCGGGACCGGTGGTCCGGTCCCGGAGCACGGGAGGTCAGAAGTCCTCGTCCAGATCGACGGAGCCCTCGACCGCCACCTGGTAGGCCGAGGGGCGGCGCTCGAAGAAGTTCGTCAGCTCCTGGACGCCCTGGAGCTCCATGAAAGAGAACGGGTTCTGCGAGCCGTAGACCGGGGGGAAGCCGAGCCGGGTGAGCCGCTGGTCGGCGACGCACTCCAGGTACTCGCGCATCGACTCGGTGTTCATGCCCGGAAGCCCGTCACCGCACAGATCGCGGCCGAACTGGAGCTCCGCGGCCACGGCCTCCTTGAGCATGTCGGTGACCTGCTGCCGGAGCTCGTCGTCGAAGAGGTCGGGCTCCTCCTTGCGGACCGTGTCCACGACCTCGAACGCGAAGTTCATGTGCATGGTCTCGTCCCGGAACACCCAGTTGGTGCCCGTGGCCAGGCCGTGCAGCAGACCGCGCGAGCGGAACCAGTACACGTACGCGAAGGCCCCGTAGAAGAACAGCCCCTCGATGCACGCCGCGAAGCAGATCAGGTTCAGCAGGAACCGGCGGCGGTCGGACCTCGTCTCCAGGCGGTCGATCTTCTCGACCCCCTCTTCTCCGTCCAGAGCAGCCATCCAGCGGAAGCAGAACTGGGCCTTCTCCCGGATGGACGGGATGTTCTCGACGGCGTCGAAGGCCGCGGTGCGGTCCTCCGGATCGGGGAGGTAGGTGTCCAGCAGCGTCAGATAGAACTGGACGTGCACGGCCTCCTCGAAGAGCTGCCGCGACAGATACAGCCGCGCCTCGGGGGAGTTGATGTGCTTGTAGAGCGTCAGCACCAGGTTGTTGGCGACGATCGAGTCACCGGTCGCGAAGAAGGCGACCAGGCGGCCGATCAGATGCTGCTCACCCGGGGTGAGCTTGGCGAGGTCGGCCACGTCGGAGTGGAGGTCGACCTCCTCCACGGTCCACGTGTTCTTGATGGCGTCCCGGTAGCGGTCGTAGAAGTCCGGGTAGCGCATGGGGCGCAGGGTCAGTTCGAAGCCCGGGTCGAGCAGGTTCTTCTCGGTCATAGCAGTCGGCGCGGGGCGCCGTCCTCCAGAGGGTGATGTGCGGGTGGCGGGGGAAGTCACTGGCAGGCTTCGCAGGACTCCGGGTTCTCCAGGGAGCAGGCGATGGCCTCGGCGTCGGGGGCCGGCTGCTGGCCGGGAACGGGCACGGGCGCGGGGGCGGGCGCGGGCGCGGAGACCGCGGTGCTGCCGGACGCCGCACGCGCGATCCGCGTCGCGGGCCGGGACCGCAGGTAGTACGTCGTCTTCAGGCCCTGCTTCCAGGCGTACGCGTACATCGAGCTGAGCTTGCCGATGGTCGGCGTCTCCATGAAGAGGTTCAGCGACTGCGACTGGTCCAGGAACGGGGTACGGGCCGCCGCCATGTCGATCAGACCGCGCTGCGGGATCTCCCAGGCCGTGCGGTAGAGCTCGCGCACCTCCGCCGGGATCCAGTTCAGGCCCTGCACCGAGCCGCTGGAGTCGCGCAGCGCCTCGCGGGTCTGCGCGTCCCACACGCCGAGCTGCTTCAGCTCGTCCACCAGATAGGAGTTGACCTGGAGGAACTCGCCGGAGAGCGTCTCGCGCTTGAAGAGGTTGGAGACCTGCGGCTCGATGCACTCGTACACGCCCGCGATCGACGCGATGGTCGCGGTCGGCGCGATGGCGAGGAGCAGCGCGTTGCGCATACCGGTCGTGGCGACCCGCTCGCGCAGAGCGGCCCAGCGCTCGGGCCAGTTGAGCTCCACGTCGTAGTGGTCGGGGTGCAGGACCCCGACCGCGGTGCGGGTCTGCTCCCAGGCCGGCAGCGGGCCGCTCCGCTCGGCGAGGTCGCACGACGCCTCGTACGCGGCCAGCATGATCCGCTCGGCGATGCGCGTCGACAGGGCCTTCGCCTCCGCCGAGTCGAAGGGCAGCCGCAGCCTGAAGAAGACGTCCTGGAGACCCATCGCGCCGAGGCCCACCGGACGCCACCTGGCGTTGGAGCGGCCGGCCTGCCCGGTCGGGTAGAAGTTGATGTCGACGACGCGGTCGAGGAAGGTCACGGCGGTGCGCACGGTCTCGTCCAGGCGCGACCAGTCGATGTCCCCGTCCGGGGTGACGAACGCGCCCAGGTTGACCGAGCCGAGGTTGCACACGGCCGTCTCGTCGTCGTTCGTGACCTCGATGATCTCGGTGCAGAGATTGGAGGAGTGGACGACCGTGCCGGGCTCGGCGGTCTGGTTCGCGGTCCGGTTGGAGGCGTCCTTGAAGGTCATCCAGCCGTTGCCGGTCTGCGCGAGCGTCCGCATCATCCGGCCGTACAGCTCACGCGCCGGGATCGTCCTGCGGGCGAGCCCGGCGGCCTCCGCCGCGCGGTAGGCGGCGTCGAAGGCGTCGCCCCACAGGTCGACGAGCTCGGGCACGTCGGCGGGCGAGAACAGCGACCAGTCGGCGTCCGCGTTGACGCGCCGCATGAACTCGTCCGGGATCCAGTGCGCCAGGTTGAGGTTGTGCGTACGCCGCGCCTCCTCGCCCGTGTTGTCGCGCAGCTCCAGGAACTCCTCGATGTCCGCGTGCCAGGTCTCCAGGTAGACACAGGCGGCGCCCTTGCGCCGGCCGCCCTGGTTCACCGCGGCGACGGAGGAGTCGAGGGTCCGCAGGAACGGGACGATGCCGTTGGAGTGGCCGTTGGTGCCGCGGATCAGCGAACCCCGGGAGCGGATGCGGGAGTACGAGAGACCGATGCCGCCCGCGTGCTTCGACAGCCGCGCGACCTGGTGGTAGCGGTCGTAGATGGAGTCCAGCTCGTCCAGCGGGGAGTCCAGCAGATAGCAGGACGACATCTGGGGGTGGCGGGTGCCGGAGTTGAAGAGGGTCGGGGACGACGGCAGATAGTCGAGCCGGCTCATCAGCCCGTACAGCGCGGCGACTTCGTCGAGCGCGCGGAGGCCCCTCTGCTCATCGGACGCGGTGTCCTCGGCGAGACCGGCGGCGACGCGCAGCATGAACTGCTGCGGGGTCTCGATCACCTTGCGGGTGATCGGGTGCCGGAGGAGATAGCGGCTGTACAGGGTGCGCAGGCCGAAGTAGCCGAAGCGGTCGTCGGCCGCGGGGTCGACGAGCGCGTCCAGACGGGCCGCGTGGGTCCGTACGAACGCGGCCGTGCGGTCCGCGATCAGGCCCTCGCGGTGGCCGACGGCGATGGATCCGGAGAAGGCGGCCGCCCCCTGTGTGGCCGCCTCCTCCGAGATGGTGAGGGTGAGCAGCCGGGCCGCGAGCCGCGAGTACGCCGGGTCCTCGGCGATCAGCCCCGCGGCCGCCTCGGTCGCGAGCTCCCTCAGCTCCGCCTCGTCCGAGCCCGCG
Source organism: Streptomyces sp. FIT100 (assembly GCF_024584805.1). Classification (NCBI taxonomy): domain Bacteria; kingdom Bacillati; phylum Actinomycetota; class Actinomycetes; order Kitasatosporales; family Streptomycetaceae; genus Streptomyces; species Streptomyces sp. FIT100. The sequence continues at coordinate 5,348,583 of NZ_CP075715.1, forward strand.
TGCCGGCCGCGGAGCGCGGCGGCGGCGACCCGGCCCGGGTCGGTGTCGGGGAGATCGGCGGTGAGCTCGGTCAGGGTCCGCAGCAGCGCGGTCCCTGGCCCGTCGGCTCCTTCTGCCTGCCGCGTTGAAGCAGGATCGGGCGGCGCGATGGTCACGGGGTGCTCTCCCTCGCTCGGCTCGGGGCCGGCGGGGCGCTGGAGGCACGGCGGACGCCCCCAGGGGAGGCGGATGCGCCGCGTCCAACGGCCTTTTCCGCGAGGCCCGGACGTCATGGGCACCCGGTCCGGACGGTCCGGGCGCGCTGTCGGCAGGTCCTCGGACTGGCGGGTGTGCACGCGGGTACGCACCGGCTCACCGTTGCGGGACAGTTCCGGATTCGCACCGGATTCCCCTGCGGCGACAGCGAGATGAGCATACATGTGGGGGCGACCTGCTGCGGCACCCCCCACATGTTGTGTCGCGACGGTTTTCCGCCTCGGGCCGTACGCCGGCGTGCGGTGTGCCCGTGGGTACGGCAACGGGCCGCCGCCTTCCCCCGGACGGCGGCGGCCCGTCACCGTGCTGCTCGGCAGCGGTGACTCAGCAGTCGCGGCTCAGCAGCAGCGGAACCCCTTCCGGGGGTCCGCCTCCCGCTCGTCCATGCGGCTGCGCTCGAACTCGCGGCGCGACATCACCTTCGCGCCGGGGGCGTGCGCCCTGGCGTGGGCGACGTAGCGGTCGTAGACCGACTCGCCCGACACCTCGCGCACGTACCAGCGGACCCAGTCCACCGCGCGCCGCACGCCGCTCACCCCTGCCCTGCCCGCCACGGTGCTCACGCCGAGCCCGTGCCGCTGCCGGTGGTCCCGGTCCCGGCCCCGGACCCGGCCGCGGTGGCGAATCCCGCCGCCGCCAGCTCCGCCTTCTCCTCCTTGGTCGGGATCAGACCGGCCGGGGCGACGATCTTCGACTCCACGTACGGGACCTCGGTGAGGCGGGCGCTCTCCGGGGCGCGGATCGCCTTCACACAGACCCAGGCCGCGTCCACGAGGACCACCACGATCAGGACGGCGAAGAAGGCGGCGAGGACGCCGTCGACGGTCGAGTTGGTGACGACCGTGCTCATGTCGTCCATCGACTTCGCGGGCGGCAGCACCTGACCCGCGTCGATGCCCGCCTGGTACTTGTCCCGCTGGGCGAAGAAGCCCACCTTCGGGTCGTCGGAGAAGACCTTCTGCCAGCTCGCGGTCAGGGTGACCGCGGCGTCCCAGGCGAGCGGAACGGCCGTCACCCAAGCCCACTTGAGCCGTCCCGACTTGACCAGCAGCGTGGTGCACACGGCGAGTGCGACGGCCGCCAGCAGCTGGTTGGCGATGCCGAAGAGCGGGAAGAGCTGGTTGATGCCGCCGAGCGGGTCGTGCACGCCGACCCAGAGGAAGTAGCCCCAGCAGCCGACGACGACCGCGCTCGCGAACCAGACGCCCGGCTTCCAGCTGACCTCCTTCATCGGCTTGTAGAGATTGCCCAGCGTGTCCTGGAGCATGAAGCGCCCCACCCTGGTGCCCGCGTCGACCGTGGTGAGGATGAAGAGCGCCTCGAACATGATCGCGAAGTGGTACCAGAACGCCTTCATCCCGGCGCCGCCGATCACGGCCGAGAAGATCTCGGACATGCCGAGCGCGAAGGTCGGCGCACCACCGGTGCGCGAGAGCAGGCTGGCCTCCTCGACATCCTTGGCGGCCTGGGTCAGCTGCTCGGGGCTGATGGTGAAGCCGAGGTTCGCGACCGCCTGGGACGCGGAGTCCACCGTCGTACCGAGCACACCGGCGGGGGAGTTGATCGCGAAGTACAGACCCGGGTCGAGGATGCAGGCGCAGATCATCGCCATGACCGCGACGAACGACTCGGTCAGCATCGCGCCGTAGCCGATCATCCGGATCTGGGTCTCCTTCTGGATCATCTTCGGGGTGGTGCCCGAGGAGACCAGGGAGTGGAAGCCGGAGAGCGCGCCACAGGCGATGGTGATGAAGACGAACGGGAAGAGCGAGCCCGCGAAGACCGGTCCCTGCCCGTTGCCCGCGAACTCGGTGACCGCCGGCATCTTCAGCGCCGGCGTGGCGATCACCACGCCCACCGCGAGCAGCACGATCGTGCCGACCTTCATGAAGGTGGAGAGGTAGTCGCGCGGCGCGAGCAGCAGCCACACCGGAAGCACGGAGGCGAGGAATCCGTACACCACCATCCAGATGACCAGCGTGCCCGGCTCCAGCGTGAAGAAGTCGGCGAGCGAGGAGTCGGCGACCCAGCCGCCCGCGACGATCGCGAGCAGCAGCAGCGCGACGCCGATGACCGAGACCTCGGTGACCCTGCCGGGTCGGAGCGTGCGCAGGTAGACGCCCATGAAGAGCGCGATCGGGATCGTCATGCCGATGGAGAAGACGCCCCACGGCGAGTGCGCCAGCGCGTTGACGATCACCAGTGCCAGCACGGCGAGCAGGATGATCATGATGGCGAAGACCGCGACGAGCGCCGCGGCGCCGCCGAACGGGCCGATCTCGTCACGCGCCATCTGGCCGAGCGAACGGCCGTTGCGGCGCGTGGAGAAGAAGAGCGTCACCATGTCCTGGACGGCACCGGCGAAGATCACGCCGACGATGATCCAGATGGTGCCCGGCAGATATCCCATCTGGGCGGCCAGCACCGGTCCGACCAGCGGCCCCGCCCCGGCGATCGCCGCGAAGTGGTGGCCGAAGAGCACCCGGCGGTCCGTCGGGTGGAAGTCGACACCGTTGTCAAGGCGTTCGGCGGGGGTGGCCCGCGTCTTGTCGGCCTTGAGCACGCGGTACTGGATGAAGCGCGCGTAGAACCGGTACGCGATGGCGTAGGAGCCGAGAGCGGCCGCGAGCATCCAGACGGCCGAGATCTCCTCGCCGCGGGAGAGGGCCAGTACGCTCCAGCCGACCCCGCCCACCAGGGCGACGAGCACCCAGATCGCGATCGACCGCGGACTCATTCTCTGCCGGGTAGCGTTCGATGGTGCAGGCTCGGCCATGGTGTGGCTCCCGTCCCCTCGTGATCACCTGTAGTGCGCAGGAAATCTAGGGGACCGTTCCACCAGCGTCACCCCCCGTCCGTATTTCGGTACGACAACGATGGTGTGACGTGGTGCAACCGTCTGCTATGGAGCTACTCCATATGGCTGGTTTGGGCACCGCGGGGGCGGGGCAGCCCGCCGGCCGCCGCCGGCGAGGTGCCGCTCAGTTCTCCTCGGGCCGCTGGAGCCGCGCCACGAACTTGTAGCGGTCGCCCCGGTACACCGACCGCACCCACTCCACCGGTTCGCCGTCCTTGTCCAGCGAGTGGCGCGAGAGCATCAGCATCGGTAGGCCCACGTCGGTCCCCAGCAGCCCGGCCTCGCGCGGGGTGGCCAGCGAGGTCTCGATCGTCTCCTCGGCCTCGGCGAGATGGACGTCGTACACCTCGGCCAGCGCCGTGTACAGCGACGTGTACTTGACCAGCGACCGGCGTAGCGCGGGGAAGCGCTTGGCCGACAGATGCGTCGTCTCGATCGCCATCGGCTCGCCGCTCGCCAGCCGGAGCCGTTCGATCCGCAGTACGCGTCCGCCGGGCGAGATGTCGAGCAGCCCGGCGAGGGTGTCGTCGGCTGTGACGTATCCGATGTCCAGCAGTTGAGACGTGGGCTCCAGGCCCTGCGCCTTCATGTCCTCGGTGTACGAGGTCAGCTGGAGCGCCTGCGAGACCTTGGGCTTCGCGACGAACGTGCCCTTGCCCTGGATGCGTTCGAGCCGGCCCTCGACGACCAGCTCCTGGAGCGCCTGTCTGACGGTCGTGCGCGAGGTGTCGAACTCGGCCGCGAGCGTGCGCTCGGGAGGCACGGGCGTGCCGGGCGGCAGCGTCTCGGTCATGTCGAGCAAGTGCCGCTTGAGCCGGTAGTACTTGGGTACGCGCGCGGTACGGGTCGCCGTCCCGTTCTCGGCCTCGGTGCCGCCCCCGTCCGCGGTCATGGCCCGCCTCCCCGACTCTCGTGCTGCTGCCGTCACCGGCTCCTCCGTCTGTTGCGGCTCACATCGTGGCACGGCGGGTCGTCGCCCTGCCGCAGGTGTCGGTCCGATAACGGACGCGAGAGCCCTTCTTATACACCCTTGACACCCCTAAAGGTCTAGGCCAAGCTCCCGGGTACTGGTCTAAACCATTAAAGACCAGGCCCAGCCCCACGAGCAGTACTCGGCGCATGTCTCCGTATGTCATCGCGGTGGGCGGGGGGTTGCAGCATCCTGAGGAGGGTGGCGTGAAGCGCAAGCTCATCGCGGCGATCGGCGTCGCGGGCATGATGGTCGGCATTGCGGCGTGTGGCTCCGGCAGCGACAAGGGCGGGGAAGGCAAGAGCGACGCCGGGGGCGACAAGACCCTCACCGTCTGGGTCATGGACGGTTCCGCCCCCGAGGCCTGGATCGCCGAGGTCAACAAGGAGTTCGAGGCCAAGCACAAGGGCGTCAAGGTCAAGGTCGAGGTCCAGCAGTGGAACGGCATCCAGGAGAAGGTCACCACGGCCCTCTCCGAGGACGCCCCGCCGGACGTCCTTGAGCTCGGCAACACCCAGACCGCCGGCTACGCCGTCACCGGTGGCCTCGCCGACCTCACCGAGGACAAGGCCGAACTGGGCTACGACGGCTGGAACAAGGGCATGCTGACCTCCAACGAGTTGGACGGCAAGCTCTATTCGGCCCCCTGGTACGCCACGAACCGCGCCGTCATCTACGACAAGGCCATCTTCAAGAAGGCCGGGGTGACCCCGCCGAAGACCCGTGACGAGTGGATCGCGGGCCTGAAGAAGATCAAGGCGTCCGACTCGAAGGTCCAGCCGATCTATCTGCCCGGCCAGAGCTGGTACGTGTACGCCGGTTTCGTCTGGGACGAGGGCGGCGACCTCGCGGTCAAGGACGGCGACAAGTGGAAGGGCAGCCTGGCCTCCCCCGAGGCCGTCGCCGGGATGAACTTCTACAAGGAGCTGCAGTCCTACTCGACCGCTCCGAAGGACAAGGACGAGGCGACCCCGCAGCAGTCCACGGACGTCGTCCCCAAGGGCGGTGTCGCGTCCTGGATCGGTCTCGGCTGGGAGGCCGGCGGCGCGATCGACGCGATGAAGAAGGCCGGCAAGACCGCCGACTTCGGCTACTTCCCGATCCCGGGCAAGACCGCCGACAAGCCCGGCTCCGTCTTCTTCGGCGGCTCGAACCTCGCCGTCGCCGAGCGCTCCGCCAACAAGGACCTGGCCAAGGAGTGGCTGGCCCTGGCCGCCGGCAAGGACCACATGGCCAAGTACGCCGAGGCGACCGTGGGCGCCCTGCTGCCGAACAACGACAGCGCGCAGTTCGCGCCGCCGGCCGGCTCCTTCGCCGAGGCGATGGTGAAGTCCGCGCCCGCCGGTGCGATCACCCCGGTCACCCCGGGCTGGGCGAACGTCGAGACCGCGCCCAACCCGATCAAGGACTACATGACCAAGGTGCTCAAGGGTGAGGACGCCAAGAAGGCCGGCGAAGAGGCCGACAAGGTGATCACCGAGCGGATCAACCAGGAGTAGTCCGCCGTCGCCCGGCGGTGCGGCCGGCGCCCCAGCGCACCGACCGCACCGCCGGGCCTTCGCAACGACCAGCGGCCCGCCTCGTCGCGGGCCGCGGCCGATGGGCACGGGAGCCCCTGGACAGAACCTCGGCCCCGTCCGGCCGATCCTGCCGGGCTCGCGTGCCCCGGCACGCTCGCCGATCCGGCTTGATCGACCGGACAGGACCAAGAACCGCGAGGAAGAGGACCATGACCGTGGACTCCCAGGGAGCAGTGAGCACCGCTCCTCCGGACGCGCCCCGGGGGGCGGCAGGGACGGCGAACACCCCGCCACCGCCTTCCGGAACGAAGGACGTTCTCCAGCCCCCTCGCGGCAGACGCGTGCTGCCCGCCGGACTGCTGCCGTACCTGCTGGTGGGGCCCGCGGTGCTCAGCATGGTGGTCCTGCTGGTCTATCCGCTGGTCCGGAACGTGATCCTCTCCTTCCAGCAGGTCAACCGGAAGGAACTGATCACCCGCAAACCCGAGTGGATCGGGTTCGACAACTACAGCGAGCTGCTGGGCGATCCGGACTTCTGGACGGTCGTCGTGCGCAGCGTCGGGTTCACCGCCGCCAACGTCGTCGTCATCATGGGGCTCGGCACCCTCATCGGACTGCTCCTCAACCGGCTCGGCAAGAAGATGCGGCTGGTGCTCTCGATGTCGCTGGTCCTCGCCTGGGCCATGCCGATCGTCGCGTCCGTCACCGTCTTCCGCTGGCTCTTCGACGAGCAGTTCGGCGTCATGAACTGGCTGATGCGCACGCTCGGCTTCAGCGGCTACGAGCAGCACAACTGGTTCGAGACCGGACTGTCCACCCTCACCATCGTGACGGTCCTGGTGGCCTGGGGCTCGATCCCGTTCGTCGCCCTCAACATGTACGCCGGTCTCACCACCATCGGGACCGAGCTGTACGAGGCGGCGCGGATGGACGGCGCGGGAGGCTGGCGGACCTTCTGGTCGGTGGTCTACCCGAACCTGAAGCCCTTCTTCATGATCACCACGTTCCTGGAGATCATCTGGGTCTTCAAGGCCTTCACCCAGGTGTACGCCATGAACGCCGGCGGGCCCGACCGTGAGTCCGAGACGCTTCCCGTGTTCGCGTACATCACCGGACCGGGCCAGGGCCACTACGGCCTCGCCGCCGCGATCTCGGTGCTCACCATCGTCATGCTGATCGCAGCCATGTCCTTCTACTTCCGTCTGATCCTGAAGCAGGAGGAGCAGCAGTGACCGCCACCTCCCCGAGCCCGGCCGCCCCCCTGCGCCGCAGGAAGCCGCTGCGGCCCGGCGTGATCGCCAAGAACGCGGGCGCGCTCGTCATCGCCGGACTGTTCCTCTTCCCCGTCTACTGGATGGCCGCCTCCTCGCTGAAGCCGCAGAGCGAGATCCTCAGCAAGGACCCGGTCTTCTTCTTCGTCCCGACGGCCGAGAACTACACGAACGCCACCGGCGTCGACCTGTTCTGGACGTACGTCACCAACAGCCTCACGGTGACCGTCGGCGCCGTGCTGCTCGCCCTGGTGATCGCCCTGGCCGCGAGCTTCGCGATGGCGCGGATGAGGTTCCGCGGCCGCAAGGGCCTGGTCCTCGCGGTGATGATGGCGCAGATGGCCCCGTGGGAGGTCATGGTCATCGTGATGTACATGATCGCCCGCGACATGGACACGCTGAACAGCATCCCGCTGCTCACGGCGATCTACTTCGTCATGGTGCTGCCCTTCACCATCTGGACGCTGCGGGGCTTCATCGCCGCCGTCCCGGTGGAGCTGGAGGAGGCCGCGCTCATCGACGGCTGCAACCGGGGCCAGGCGTTCATCAAGGTGATCTTCCCGCTCCTCGCGCCCGGGCTGATGTCGACCTCGCTCTTCGGCTTCATCACCGCCTGGAACGAGTTCGCCATGATCCTGATCCTCAACAAGGACAAGGAAGCGCAGACCCTGCCGCTGTGGCTGACGCAGTTCCAGACGGCCTTCGGCGACGACTGGGGCGCCACCATGGCCGCCTCCACGCTCTTCGCCCTGCCCGTGCTCATCGTCTTCGTCTTCCTCCAGCGCCGGGCCGTGGGTGGCATGACCGCCGGCGCGGTGAAGGGATAACGCCCCATGACGACGCTCGCCCATCGCAACGACACGCTCACGCGTGACGCACTCGCCGTCCTCCAGCCCGGCTTCGTCGGCACCACCGCGCCCGAGTGGCTGCTGCGCCGGATCGGTGAAGGGCTCTCCTCCGTCGGCCTGTTCGGCCGCAACATCGCCTCGCCCGAGCAGCTCGCCGCGCTCACCGCGCAGTTGCGGGCCGAGCGGGACGACGTCCTCGTCGCCATCGACGAGGAGGGCGGGGACGTCACCCGCCTCGAGGTGCGCACCGGCTCCTCCTTCCCCGGCAACTACGCGCTCGGCTCGGTCGACGACGTCGCGCTGACGCGGGCCGTGGCGGCGGAGCTCGGCCGGCGGCTCGCCGCCTGCGGGGTCGATCTGAACTGGGCCCCTTCGGCGGATGTCAACTCAAACCCCAATAATCCGGTCATCGGGGTGCGTTCCTTCGGCGCAGACCCGCAGCTGGTCGCCCGCCACACCGCCGCGTACGTCGAGGGACTCCAGTCCGCCGGGGTCGCTGCATGCGCCAAGCATTTCCCTGGACACGGGGACACCGCGGTCGACTCGCACCACTCCCTGCCCCGCATCGATGTGGACTTGGCCACGTTGCACGCCCGTGAGCTGGTGCCTTTCCGCGCGGCCGTCGCAGCGGGTTCCAAGTCGGTCATGAGCGCGCATATCCTGCTACCCGCGCTCGACCCGGACCGCCCGGCGACCCTGAGCCCGCAGATCCTCACCGGTCTGCTGCGCCGGGAACTGGGCTTCGACGGACTCGTCGTCACGGACGGCATGGAGATGCAGGCCATCTCCGCGACGTACGGAATCGAGCGCGGCAGTGTCCTCGCGATCGCGGCCGGTGCCGACGCGATCTGTGTCGGCGGCGGCCTGGCCGACGAGGACACCGTGCTGCGGCTGCGCGACGCGCTGGTCACCGCGGTGCGCGAGGGCGAGCTGCCCGAGGAACGACTGGCCGACGCGGCCGCGCGCGTGCGCGCGCTCGCGGACTGGACCAGGGAGGCCAGGGGGGCGGCATCGGAGCCGGGCGCGGCTTCACAGGAGGGGACCGCGCCCGGCACCGGCACCGGCACCGGCAGCGGCACCGGCAGCGACATCGGACTCACCGCCGCCCGCCGCGCGGTCCGCGTCACACCGGGGGAGCGCGACTTCGGGCCGCTGACCTCGGCGCCGTACGTCGCCGCTTTCACCGCCGTCGCCAACATCGCCGTCGGGGACGAGACCCCCTGGGGCGTCGCGGCGGAACTGGCCCGGCTGCTCCCGGGCACCCAGACGGGCTCGTACGCGGACGCCGCCGTCGACGACGTGCTGCTGGCCGCGGGCGACCGCCGGATCGTCGCCGTCGTCCGCGACGTCCACCGGCACACCTGGATGGCCCAGTCCCTGGACGCGCTCATCGCGGCCCGCCCCGACACGATCGTGGTCGAGATGGGCATCGACCAGGCCCCGCCGCGCGGCGCGCTGCACGTCGCCACCTTCGGCGCGGCACGGGTCTGCGGCCAGGCCGCGGCCGAGGCGGTCTGCGCGCGTTCGTAGGTCCCGGCTCCCGGCTCGCCCCTTGCCTGCCGTTCCCCGGCGTTCCCTGCCGTCGCTGCTGTTCCGATCCGACCGTGCTGCCTACACTCGGGCCGGTCCGCCACCGGAGCGGCGGGGCAGCGGGGCGGCAGGGACAGGAGCGGGCGGATGGGCGCGGACGGCGGTGCCGGACGGGGACGTGTGCTGGTCGTCGACGACGATCCGGCGATCCGGCGCTCGCTGGAGCGCGGGCTGCGGCTCGCCGGCTTCGCCGTCGTCCTCGCCGACGGCGGAGGGCCCGCCCTCGACCGGGTGCGCCGGGAGCCGCCCGCCGACGTCGTCGTGCTGGACATCTCGATGCCCGACGTCTCCGGCATCGAGGTCTGCCGGACCCTGCGCGACGAAGGCAACGACGTACCCGTACTGATGCTGTCGGCGCTGGACGAGACGGCCGACCGGATCGCCGGACTCCAGGCGGGCGGCGACGACTACCTGGTCAAGCCGTTCGCGCTGCAGGAACTGGTGCTGCGGCTGGAGGCACTGCTGCGGCGGCGGCCGCCCAAGGACACGGACGCCGTACGCGTCGGACCGCTCGTGCTGGATCCGGCGGCCCGCGAGGCGCGGTACGCGGGGGAGCCGCTGACGCTGACCCGGCGCGAGTTCGAGCTGCTGGAGGTCCTCGCGCGCAACGCGGGGATCGTCCTGACCCGGGACCGGCTGCTCGACCGCGTCTGGGGGTACGACTTCGAGGTGCGCACGGACGCCGTCGACACCTTCGTCAGCTATCTGCGGCGCAAGCTGGAGAGCGGCGGCCGCCCCCGGTGCATCCACACAGTGCGGGGAGTCGGCTTCGTCCTGCGCTGCGATGGCCAAGGGGACGGCCCGGGGCAGGAGCACCGCGGATGAAACTGTCCACGCGCATCGCGCTCGCCGTCGGCATCACCGTTCCCGTGCTGGTCCTGGCGGCCGGCTGGCTGCTGCTCCAGCTGTTCGCGCGCGATCTGCACGCCCAGCAGGACGCCCACCTGAGGCAGCGGGCGGCCCAGGTCTCGGCTGACGCCCGCCGGCTGCTGCGGGTCACCGCCGCCGACCGGCCCGCCGCCGTCGAGCAGGCGCGCGAGCGGCAGCTGTACGCCACCGCCCTGGACGTCGGCATCCGGCTGACCGGGCCCGAGGGCACCGTCTCGGGCGGGCCCCAGCCCAGCGCCTCCGTACCCCTCCCGAAGCGCACGCCGAGGCCCGTGACGGTCGAGGAGGGGAACACCGACTGGCGCGTTCTGGCGGTTCGGGTGCGGGGAGCGCGGCCGGGCACCGACGGCACCCTGTGGCTGTTCTCGCCTGACACCGTCAGCCAGGACCAACTGCGGCTCGTCCGCAGGCGCGTGGTGTCCGTGGCCCTCTTCGCCGCCCCGGTCTCCGGACTGCTCGGCCTCGCCGTCGCCTCCCGTGCCTCCCGCCCGCTGCGCAGGCTCCAGCAGCGCACCAGCGGACTCGACCCGAGGGCCAGCGCCGCGCGGCTGGACCACGAGCCGACCGGCGTCACCGAGGTCGACGACCTCGCCGCGACCCTACGGACCGTGCTCGCGCGCTACGACGAGCAGGCCGCCAGGACCACGGGCGCCCTGGACACCGCCCGCTCCTTCGCGTCCGCCGCCGCGCACGAGCTGCGTACACCACTGATGAGCATGCAGACCAACCTGGAGATCCTCACCGACCACCCCGACCTGGACCCGCGGGACCGCACCGAGGTCCTGGAGGACCTGCGCAGCGAGCACACGCGCATGCTCGGGCTGCTGGTCATGCTGCGCGAGCTCGGCCGGGGCGACCTGGTGGAGGCGGACGCCTTCGGTCCGGTGGACCTCGCCGAGGTGGTCGACGCCTCGGTCGCCGACGCCCGGCGCAGACACCCCGACGCAGAGATCGGCCTGCCCGCGATGGCCCGGCTGACCGTCCACGGCTGGGAGCCCGGGCTGCGTACGCTCGTCGACAACCTCCTGGCCAACGCCGTCGTCCACGGGCGGAGCCCGGACGGGCGGGCCCGGATCGAGGTGGGACTGCGGCAGGGCGGCCACGCCTCGGCGCCCGTCGCGGTGCTGACCGTGGACGACCGGGGGCCCGGCATCCCACCGGAGCGGCGCGCCACCGTCTTCGAGCGCTTCCGGCGCGGACCGGAGAGCCCGGGCTCCGGGCTCGGTCTCACGCTCGTCGCGCAGCAGACAGCGCTGCACGGGGGCGCCGTACGGATCCTGGACGGGGCGTCCGGGGCGTCCGGGGCGTCCGGGGCGTCCGGGCCGTCCGGACCGTCCGGACCGTCCGCGCCGTCCGCGCCGTCCGGCGGTGGCACCCGGTTCGAGGTCCGGCTGCCGGTGCGGGGTGAGACCGTGCCGTCGCTGCCGGCCGAGCGGGACTGGCTGATCGGGACGGCCCGCCGCCCACAGGGTTTCCACAAAGTCGGCTCCTAACTTCTGGCCAGGCGCGGGCACCTGGGCCGCGCGCCCTGCTCAGGAGGTACACCGTCATGAGGACCGTGAAGACCGCCACCCTGGCTCTGACCACCGTCGCGGCGCTGCTCACCACGGCCGGCGCGGCAGCGGCCGACACCGTGCCGTCGCCCGGCACCACCCCGACCGGCGACGGCGCGAAGGCGCTGTGCAAGCGGGTCCCGAAGATCGAACAGCGACTGGAGCGGGTCCTGGACCGGCTGGGCGGCGACGCGACGCGGCCGGGGTCCATCAGCCGACTGGAGAAGCGCGTCGAGAACGCGAAGAAGGCCGGTCACACCGAGATCGAGACCTACCTCACCAACAAGCTCACCTTCCGCCGCTCGCTCGTTCCCACGCTGGAGCAGCGTCAGACGGACCTGGCGTCGGTGAAGACATGGTGCGAGGCGAACGCCGACGGGACCACCAACGGGACCACCAACGGGACCACCAAGTGAGGCCCCGCCTCAGCCTCGCGGCCGCCGTGCTCTGCCTCGCCGCCGCCCTCACGGCCTGCAGCCCCGCCGGGGGCTCGGCGTCCACGTCTCCCGACGAGGTCGCCGAGATGCAGAAGCTGGTGGACTCGGCGGAGTCGGCCGCGACGCAGGCCGAATCGGCGGTGGCGGAGGACGACTGAGCCCGCGGGGCCGGCGGGTTGCGGCTGCCCCCGGTGAGCGGTGGGGCGAGGCCGCCCCTCCGCGGCTCGGCTCCTCGGGGTCGGTGGCCTTGCTCTTGCCGCTGCGTCACCGGCACCGGCCGCTGACCTCCGTGCCGCTGACCTCCGTGCCGCCGACCCCCGTAGGGACGGCCCTGCACGGCCCCGCCCCGGGGAGCGTCGTCGGGTGCGCTCCGTCCCCGCCCACAGCCGCCCGCCCGCCCGCGCCGGGACGCCAACCCCCGGCAGGGTGTGCGACGTTCACCCCTTGGGCACCCCGCATTCCGGGCATGCTCCTGCCAATCCGCTGCACTGGTCCGCATGAGTGGACACCACGCTGACGAAGCGCACGCGCACTCCCACGGTCCGAGCCGCCGCTCCTTGCTCGCCGGTGCGGGCGGCCTGCTGATAGCCGCCGCCGTACCCGGTTCCGCCTTCGCGGCGGAGACCCGTACCGCGTCGGGCACCGCCCCGGCGCCCCGGGCCGGGGCCGGCCGCGACTCCCTGGTCACCCAGGGGACCCAACTGGTCCATGCCGACCTCCACAACCACACGCTGATGTCGGACGGCGACGGCGATCCCGCGCTGGCCTTCGCCTCGATGCGCGACGCCGGGCTCGACGTCGCCGCGCTCACCGACCACACCACGCTCTTCGCCATCAACGGACTGACCCAGAGCGAGTGGGACCGCACCCGCCAGCTCGCGGACGCCGCGGACGACCCGGGCGCGTACACCGCGATCCGCGGCTTCGAGTGGTCCCACCCGCTCATCGGCCACGCCAACGTGTGGTTCACGGACCAGTTCGTCGACCTGGGCGGGGCCGGCTCGATGAGCTCGCTCTACAGCTGGCTCGGCAGCCGGGACGGCGTCGCGGGCTTCAACCACCCCGGGCGCGAGACCGGCCGGTTCGACAACTTCGCGTACGTGCCGGCCGCGCGCGAGAAGATGGTCAGCGTCGAGATGTTCAACCGCGGCGACGACTACCTCTTCGACGGCTGGGCGGACCGCCAGTCCTCGCACCTCAACGCCTGCCTCAACGCCGGCTGGCGCACCGGCATCACCGGCGTGAGCGACCACCACGGCACCGCGTGGGGCACGGCCGAGGGAGTGGGCCGCGCCGGGCTCTGGGTCACCGAGAACACCCGTGCCGGGGTCCTCGAAGCCCTGCGTGCCCGCCGCTTCTTCGCCACCCGGTACTCGGGCCTGCGCCTCGACGCCACCGCGAACGGCGTCCAGATGGGCGGCGTCCTGTCGCTCGTCTCCGGCGACGTCCGCTTCGCCGTGGACCTCGACCGCGGCGCCGACTGGGTGGGCAAGCCCCTCAACATCCAGGTGCTGCGCCCCGGCACGGACGCGCCGGTCGTGGCCGACGTCATCGAGACCACGTCCGGCAGCCTGACCGAGTTCACCGTCCCGCTCGACGTCGAGGACGGCACATGGGTCGTGCTGCGGGTCTCCGACCCCTCGCAGCCGAACGGGCAGCCCGGTCCGGCAGGCCACCCCTGCAACGACCTCGGTGTCGCCTATTCGAGCCCCTGGTGGCTCTAGGGCGTGTTGCGAAAGTCCCGTCTGCGCGGCGGCGTCTGGCACGCACGCTCGCGGCGTTGTCGGTCGTCGGCGCAGCCCGCTGCGCTCTCCTTCCTCCGCCTTGCGATCGCACGCACCAGACGCCGCCGCGCCCGCCCTACGGGCGGACGACGCTACTTTCGCAACACGCCCTAGGCCGTGTCTTCCGGATCTCCCCGGGCTGATCCGGAAGATCAGCCCGAGCCGTGAGCCGGCCCCGGCCTGGCGGTGCCTACAGGCCCTGCCAGGCCGGCTTGTTCGCGTACGTGTGCCGGAAGTAGTCCGCGAGCTTCAGCTTCGACGCCGCGGCCTCGTCCACGACCACCGTCGCGTGCGGGTGCAACTGAAGCGCCGATGCCGGTACGAACGCCGCCACCGGCCCCTCCACAGTGGCGGCCACCGCCTCGGCCTTGCCCTCGCCCGTCGCCAGCAGCACCAGGTGGCGCGCCTCCAGGATCGTCCCGATCCCCTGCGTGATCACGTGATGCGGCACCTGGGCGATGTCCCCGTCGAAGAAGCGCGCGTTGTCCACCCGGGTCTGCTGCGTCAGCGTCTTGATCCGCGTGCGCGAGACGAGCGACGAGCACGGCTCGTTGAAGCCGATGTGCCCGTCCGTGCCGATCCCGAGCAGCTGGAGGTCCACGCCGCCCGCCCCGGCAAGCGCCGCGTCGTACGCCTCGCACGCGCCCTGCACGTCCTGCGCCGACCCGTCGGGGCCCATGAAGGCGTCCGGGCTCAGCCCGAGCGGCTCGACGACCTCGCGCAGCACGACCGAGCGGTACGACTCGGGGTGCCCGGCCGGCAGGCCTACGTACTCGTCCAACTGCGCGATCCGGGCGCGCGAGGCGTCGACCTCGCCCGCGCGCACCTTCCCGGCGAGCGCCTCGTAGACGGGCAGCGGAGTCGATCCGGTGGCCACCCCGAGCAGCGCGTCGGGCTTGCGGCGGAGGAGTTCCGCGATGCCCTGGGCGATGAGCTCTCCGCCAGCCTTGGCGTCGGGGACGATGACAACTTCCACGCTGGGCCTGCCGATCGGTCGATGTGTCGGTGGTATAGACCAATCTAGCAGAACGGGGGTGGCGCGGAGGTGAATCCCGGCTGGCGGGGGTGCGGCCGTCCGTGGTCGACTGAGCCGGAGAACGGCGCCCGGACCGTATGGGACGTATGGGAGGCACCAGGCATGTCCGCCACGACGGCCGCCGACAACGGCGGGCACAGCGAGCAGCCGGGACGGATCATGTCCGCCGAGATGGCGGAGCAGCCCGCGGTGCTGCGCCGGATCCTCGACAGGGGCGCGCCGAGGATCCGTGAGACCGCCGCCGCGATCGCCGGCCGCAGGCCCCGCTTCGTCCTCCTCACGGCGCGCGGCACGTCCGACAACGCCGCCCTGTACGCCAAGTACCTGCTGGAGATCAGGCTCGGGCTGCCGTGCGGGCTCGCTTCCATGTCGACGACGACGGCCTACGGCGCGAAGCCGGACCTCACCGACGTGCTCGTGATCACCGTCAGCCAGTCCGGCGGCTCACCCGACCTGGTGGCCTCCACGAAGGCCGCCCGGGACGCGGGGGCGATCACCGTCGCGGTGACGAACAACCCCGACTCGCCGCTCGCGGCGGTCTCCGAGTGCCATGTCGACATCCTCGCCGGGCCCGAGAAGGCGCTGCCCGCGACCAAGACGTACACGGCGTCCCTGCTCGCGCTCTACCTCTTCGTCGAGGGGCTGCGGGGCGGCGACGGCGCGGCCGCGCAGGTCCTGCCGGAGCTCGCCGAGCAGGTCCTGTCCCGCCGCGACGAGGTGCGGGGCCTCGCCTCGCGCTACCGCTTCGCCGAGCGCATGGTCATCACCTCCCGCGGCTACGGCTATCCGACGGCCAAGGAAGCGGCGTTGAAGCTCATGGAGACGAGCTACATCCCCGCGCTCTCCTACTCCGGGGCCGATCTGCTGCACGGGCCGCTGGCCATGGTCGACAACATCTCGCCGGTGATCGCGGTCGTCACGGACGGCCGCGGCGGCGAGGCCCTCCAGCCCGTCCTCGATCGCCTGCGCGGCCGGGGCGCCGACCTCTTCGTGGTCGGTCCGCAGCGCCAGGTGGAGGCGGCGTCGGCCGGGTTCGCGCTGCCGACGGAAGGGGTCGCGGAGGAGGTCCAGCCGATCCTGGAGATCCTGCCGCTCCAGCTGCTGGCGTACGAGATCACGATCGCCCGCGGCCAGGACCCGGACGCGCCCCGCGCCCTCGCGAAGGTCACCGAGACGCACTGAGACGCACTGCGAGGCATTGAGACGCACCGCGACGCACCGCGGCGCATTGAACGGCGAACTCCGAAGAGGCCGAGGAGACCAGGGGGCCCGGAAAACCCGCGGGCCGCGGCGCCGGGACGGGACCCTCAGCCCGTCCGGCACCGCAGCCCGGAGTTGCTCGGCCGGCAGGTGTGCGGTCCCGCGCGGCCGTGGGAGGCAGCGGCGCAGTCAGGGCAGAGAGCGCCGGGTACCTCGGTCCACCCTCCTGTGCGGGGAGGGCGGAGGCTCGATATCATCATTGTGGACTAGACCATTCTGGTCTGTCCATCCATACGTGTGCACGGATTTCCGGCCTCATCCTGCCCCACGGAGGCCCGTCACGTCAGGTGCATCACGAAGGTACGCTCACAACGTGCCCTCCATGAACGACCTCGTACGCCAGCACACCGCCCTCAGCGAGTCCGACCTCGAGTGGCTGCATCTGCTGGTCTCGGAGTGGCAGCTGCTCTCCGACCTCTCCTTCGCCGACCTCGTCCTCTGGGTCCCCACCCTCGACGGCACCCGCTATGTCTCGGTGGCGCAGATGCGGCCGAACACGGGCCCCACCTCCTATCAGGACGACATGGTCGGCCATTTGGTTCCCCGCGGCCGCCGCCCGCTGCTCGACGCCGCCCTCGACGAGGGCCGGATCGTGCGCGAGGGCGACCCCGAGTGGCGCGAGGAGGTGCCGGTACGGGTCGAGTCCATCCCCGTGCGCCGCGAGGGCCGCGTCCTCGGCGTCATCGCCCGCAACACCAACCTGCTCACCGTGCGCACCCCGTCCCGGCTGGAGCTCACCTACCTCCAGTCCGCGTCCGACCTCGCCCAGATGATCGCCGCCGGAGCCTTCCCCTTCCCGGGGCAACAAGTCGACATGGACGCATCCCCGCGGGCCGGGGACGGGCTGATCCGCCTCGACGCCGACGGCGTGGTGCAGTACGCGTCCCCCAACGCCCTCTCCGCGTACCACCGGCTCGGACTCGCTGCCGACCTCGTCGGCCAGCACCTCGGCCAGATCACCGCCGAACTCGCCCCGTCCCGCGGCCCGGTCGACGAGGCCCTGGTGAAACTCGCCAGCGGATACGCGCCACGCGAGGCAGAGGTCGAGGGCAACGGCGGTGTCATCCAGCTGCGCGCCATCCCGCTCAAGCCCAAGGGTCCGCGTATCGGTTCGCTCATCCTCCTGCGCGACGTCACCGAACTCCGCCGCCGGGAACGTGAGTTGATCACCAAGGACGCCACCATCCGGGAGATCCACCACCGGGTGAAGAACAACCTCCAGACGGTGGCCGCCCTGTTGCGCCTCCAGGCCCGCCGGATGGACTCCGTACGCGGCCGCGAAGCGCTCAACGAGGCCGTCCGCCGCGTCGGCTCGATCGCGATCGTCCACGAGACGCTCTCCCAGAACCTCGACGAGCGCGTCGAGTTCGACGAGATCGCCGACCGCGTCCTGGCGATGGTCGCGGAGATCTCCCCGGGCAAGGTCGAGTGCCGGCGCACCGGCCGCTGCGGAATCCTCGACGCCGAGGTCGCCACCCCGCTCTCCATGGTGCTGACGGAGGTGCTCCAGAACGCGCTGGAGCACGCCTTCGCCCCGGGGGAACACGGCACGGTCGAGGTCGCCGCGATGCGCGGCGGCCCGCGCGGCGACGAGCGGCTGCTGCTCACCGTCCAGGACGACGGCCGCGGGCTGCCGAAGGGCTTCGACCCGCAGCAGGCCGGCAATCTGGGCCTGCAGATCGTCAGAACGCTGGTCGTGGGCGAGTTGAGCGGCACCTTCGACATGAAGCCCGCCCCGGGGCGCGGTACGCGCGTCGTGCTCGACATCCCCGTACGGAGCCAGAAGTAGCCGTGCAGTGCACAGCAGCGAGCCCCGGACCGTTTCGAAACGGTCCGGGGCTCGAACGCTGTGAGTTACTGCTGCGCGCTGCGGCTCGGGGGCGGTGAGTGCGTACTCGCCGTACGCGCCGCCGGGCTCGGGCTCGTAAGCAGGTGGCGTCAGGCGCTGGCGTTGCGCGCCCGGTTGCGAGCGGCGCGGCGCTTCATCGCGCGGCGCTCGTCCTCGCTGAGGCCACCCCAGACGCCGGAGTCCTGGCCGGACTCGAGCGCCCACTGCAGACACTGCTCCATGACGGGGCAGCGGCGGCAGACGGCCTTGGCTTCCTCGATCTGCAGCAGCGCAGGACCGGTGTTGCCGATGGGGAAGAACAGCTCGGGGTCTTCCTCGCGGCAAACGGCGTTGTGACGCCAGTCCATGGCTGCTACCTCTCTTGGTATTACGTGCAGGTTGCTTGTGAATGTGAACGCTTTCACGAATCCCTCGACAAGGGAAGGGCCAACGCCCAGATGAACTGGTGCGGTCCAGGTTTCGAGGAGGGGTTCTGGCTTTCAGTGGAGGCCGGTTCTGCGGGCCGTCCCGATCGCCATGTAGAGATTCGCAAACCTCGGCTGCGGATACAACCCCTTCCGGGAAGTTTTTTTTGATTCCTTGGTGTCGACTAGATCACAGCCGTACTTCCATGGGGTGGATCCGCGCCTAAACGTTCGACTACAAGGACTTTCGGCCCTTCCACTCACACAATCACACGCAGTGCACGGCGTACGCCTGTGAACGTCACGCTCGTGCGCAGTCCGAGGTGGTCACCGTCCATCTGGAACGGCAGTGGAGCCTTCGAATGCAAGGTGAAGTCGGTGAGGTCATGCAGTGACACTGCGTGTCTGCCGCGGGGGCCCCGCTCGGGCGTCGACGTCAGCATCTGAGTCGCATAACGGGCGAGCGCGGGGGCCGAAAGCCGGCTCAGCGCGAAGAGGTCCAGAGCGGTGTCGAACGAGGCTCTGGGGGAGGCGTACACCGGGCGATTGCCCAGGTAGGTCCAGGGGGAGGCGTTGCAGACTATCGACAGCACCAGGTTCTTCACCGGGTCCTCGCCCGGCCGCTCCAGGGTGATCGCTCCGCGCCGGCGATGCGGGTCGCCGAAGAACTGGCGGGCGGCCTGGCGTATGTACAGCGCGTGGGTCGACGTCCTGCCGCGCTCACGCTGCTGTTCGACCCGGCCGACGACGCCGGCGTCGAAGCCGAACCCGGCGCAGAAGGTGAACCAGCGCGGCGGCGTCGCCTCGTCCTCCGTGCCCGGCGTGCCGGACGCCAGACCGAGACCGACGGTCCGCTCGCGGCGGTGGCTCAGCGCGTCCAGGATCGCGCCGGTCGCCTCGACCGCGTCGTTCGGCAGCCCGAGGGCGCGGGCGAAGACATTGGTGGAGCCGCCGGGGACGACCGCGAGACGGGGGAGCGCCTCCGGGTCGGGGCCGGAGTGCAGCAGGCCGTTGACGACCTCGTTGACCGTGCCGTCGCCGCCCAGGGCGACCACCAGGTCCATGTCGTCCGACTCGGCCGCGCGCCGGGCGAGGTCGCGGGCGTGACCGCGGTACTCCGTGGTGACGGCCTCCAGCTTCATCTCGCTGGCGAGGGCGTGGATGAGCACGTCACGGGTGCGGGCACTGGTGGTGGTTGCTGCCGGATTGACCACGAGAAGTGCGCGCATGGCCGCCAGGGTACCTACCGCGGGGTACCGGGCCCAGCCCCGGGCCCGCCAGCCCGGGCCCTCGGGGCCCGAGCTCTCGGGGCCCGGCGGCTACCCTGCTGGGGTGAGCAGTGCTGAGCAGACCCCCGAGCCCCGTCCGACCCGTCTGACCGCCGCGGCGGCCGTGTGCGGGCTGGAGGCCCTCGCCCTCCTCGCCGGCGGCCTCTACATGCTGGTGGGCGGTCTCACGGGCGATCCCGAGAGCACCTCCCAGGCCGAGACGGGCGGCATCACGCTCATCGTGCTCGGAATCATCCCGCTGCTCGCCGCGCGCGGCCTGCTGCTCCGCCGCTCCTGGAGCCGCGGCCCGGCGATCATCACGCAGCTGATGGCCCTGCCGGTCGCCTGGACCCTCCTGCGGTCCTCCGGCTCGCTCCTGATCCCCGCGGGCATCGCCCTCGCGGTGGTGGCGGTGACGGGCCTGGTCCTCCTGCTCAACCCGGCCACGACGACGGCCCTGGGCATCCGCCCCCGCGCATAGACACGCCGAGGGCCCACCCGGGCCGTGCCGGGCGGGCCCTGAAAGGCGCCCTACTCCTCCACGAGGAGCTTCTCGCGGAGCTGGGCCAGGGTGCGGGCCAGGAGGCGCGAGACGTGCATCTGGGAGATGCCGACCTCCTGCGCGATCTGCGACTGGGTCATGTTGCCGAAGAAGCGAAGGAGGAGGATCCGCTTCTCTCGCGGCGGCAGATCCTCCAGCAGCGGCTTCAGCGACTCCCGGTACTCGACGCCCTCCAGCGCCTCGTCCTCCGCGCCCAGCGTGTCGGCGACCGCGGGGGACTCGTCGTCCGTGTCGGGGACGTCCAGCGAGAGAGTCGAATACGCGTTCGCCGACTCCAGGCCCTCCAGGACCTCCTCCTCGGAGATCCCGAGGCGCTCGGCCAGCTCGTGCACCGTCGGCGAGCGGCCGTGCTGCTGGGACAGCTCCGCCGTCGCCGTCGTGAGCGAGAGCCGCAGCTCCTGGAGGCGCCGCGGCACCCGCACCGCCCAGCCCTTGTCCCGGAAGTGGCGCTTGATCTCGCCGACGACCGTCGGGGTCGCGTACGTCGAGAACTCGACACCGCGCTCCGGGTCGAACCGGTCCACCGACTTGATCAGCCCGATCGTCGCGACCTGGGTCAGATCGTCCAGGGGCTCGCCCCGGTTCCGGAACCGCCGCGCCAGGTGCTCGACCAGCGGCAGATGCATCCGCACCAGCTGATTGCGCAGCTCCGCGCGCTCCGGCGCCCCCTCCGGAAGTTTGCGCAGCTCGATGAACATCGACCGCGCCTCGCTCCGGTCACTCGCATCGTGGTGCTCGTGCTGCTCGCTCATATGGGCCGCCCGCTCTGCCTGCGCCTGCTCCGCCGAGGCCGAAAGACCATCACGTTCATCCACCGCCGGATGCGGTCTGGCCTGCTGCTCCGGGATGCCCGCCGGTGCGTACACCGGCTCCGCCGGAGCCGCACGCCCGCGCTCCTCGTCCCGCACCGGACCGTCCTCGTCCCTCACGCCGGCCCGGGTCCCGCGCCGCGCTGTTTGTACAGGCTGATGGAGACCGTACGGTCGTCCGCGACGGAGGAGTCCACCTTGCCGGCCAGTGCCGACAGCACCGTCCAGGCGAAGGTGTCGCGCTCCGGCGCGCGCCCGTCGGTCGTGGGGGCCGAGACCGTGACCTCCAGGGAGTCGTCGACGAGCCGGAAGACGCAGCTGAGGACGGATCCCGGGACGGCCTGCTGCAGCAGGATCGCGCAGGCCTCGTCGACCGCGATGCGCAGGTCCTCGATCTCGTCGAGGGTGAAGTCCAAGCGCGCCGCGAGTCCGGCGGTGGCCGTACGCAGCACGGACAGGTAGGCACCCGCAGCGGGCAGCCGGACTTCCACGAAGTCCTGATTCCCGGGCTCGCCTGCGATCTGGGACACCCTCACCTCCAAGGTGGCACAAGGTCGATCGAGGCCCCGGGAGCGCTCCCGGAGCCGATTGCTGCGCGTCGGTGCGCAGCCAGTACCTGGACTGGCGACGCTATCGCGATCCATGGTGCCGTGTCGCCGGGGCCCCTACCCAGCTCTGTCACTCATGGTAAGCACATGGGCACGCACAGTGGCTAGAGGTCTGCGGACTCCAATTGAGAACAATCGGCGGAGGGTTGACGTACCCAGACGTCAGACGATCGAACCGTCCACGAAACACCACCGCCAGCTCTCTCCGGGCTCCAGGGTCCGCATCACCGGATGCCCCGTCCCCTCGGCGTGCCGGGAGGCGTGCCGGTGCGCGGAGGAATCGCAGCATCCCACGTGCCCGCAGGTCAGACAGATCCGCAACTGCACCGGATGCGTGCCGTCCGCCAGACAATCGCGGCACGTCTCACTCAGCTGTGCGGGCTCCGGGTGCGGCAGGTCGAGAACATGCGGGCACTCGCTCATGATGGCCAGGTTACGACGCCTGTGCCGGACGCGAGGGTCGGGGAGACATGGACGCACTGCAACTGATCGCGCTGATCGCGGCGAGCGCGGTGATCGCCGGGGTGGCCCGCAGGACCGCGGTGCCCGCCCCGCTGCTGCTCGTCGCCGCCGGGCTGATCGCCTCGTACGTACCGGGTGTGCCGGCCTACACCCTCGATCCCCACATCGTGCTGCCGCTCATCCTGCCCCCGCTGCTGCACCTCGCCGCTCTGGACAGCTCGTACCTGGACCTGCGGGCCAACATCCGGCCCGTGGCCCTGCTGTCCGTCGGATACGTGCTCTTCGCGACCTTCGCCGTCGGCTGGCTCGCCTATCTGCTCGTCCCCGACCTGCCGCTGACCGCAGCGCTGGTGCTCGGCGCCGTCGTGGCCCCGCCCGACGCCGTCGCGGCCACCGCCATCGCCCGCCGGCTCGGCCTGCCGCACCGCATCACCACGATCCTCCAGGGCGAGTCCCTGGTGAACGACGCGACCGCGATCACCGCCTACCGGGTGGCGCTGGCCGCGGTCGTCGGCGAGGGCGTCAGCTGGCTGGGCGGCATCGGCGAATTCCTGCTGGCCGCGGTCGGCGGCGTCGCCGTCGGGCTGGTCCTGATGGTGCCCATCCACTGGCTGCGCACGCACCTGAGGGACGCGCTGCTCCAGAACACCCTGTCGCTGCTCATCCCCTTCGTCGCCTACGCGGCCGCCGAGCGCGTCCACGCCTCCGGAGTGCTCGCCGTGGTGGTCGTCGCGCTCTTCCTCGGCCACCGCGCCTGGCAGGTGGACTTCGCGACCCGGCTGCAGGAGGCGGCCGTCTGGAAGATGGTCGCCTTCATCCTGGAGTCCGCGGTCTTCGCCCTGATCGGGCTCCAGCTGCCGTACATCGTCCGGAAGCTCGGCATGTACGGGGTGGGGGAGGCCGCCCTGTACGCCGCAGGGGTCTTCGCCGCCGTGGTCCTCGTGCGGTACGTCTGGGTCTTCCCCGCGGCCTTCCTGCCGCGGCTGATGTCGCGCCGGATCAGGGAGCGCGAGCCGAACGTCACCTGGAGGACGCCCATGATCATCAGCTGGGCCGGGATGCGGGGCGTGGTCTCCCTGGCGATCGCCTTCTCCATCCCGCCCACCCTGGCGAACGGAGAACCCTTCCCGGCCCTCAACCTGGTGCTGTTCCTGACGTTCACCACGGTGATCGGGACCCTGGTCGTGCAGGGACTCACTCTGCCCGCGCTGATCCGCGTGCTGAAGCTGCCGCAGCCCGACCCGCAGGCGCTCACACTGGCGGAGGCGCAGGCCCAGAACCAGGCGTCCAGCGCGGCAGAGGAGCGGCTGGAGACACTGCTCGCCGAGGAGCGCAACGCCCTGCCGGGGCCGCTCGTCGACCGGCTGCGCACCGCACTTGAGCGCCGCAGGAACGCCCCCTGGGAGCGGCTGGGGGCGGTCAACCCGCTCACCGGTGAGTCCGCCGACGCCATCTACCGGCGGCTCGCGCGCGAGATGATCGCGGCCGAGCGGGAGGTCTTCGTGCGGCTGCGCGACGAACGGCGGATCGACGACGAGATGATGCGCACGCTGCTGCGCCGGCTGGACCTGGAGGAGGCGGCCGCCTACCGGGCATCGGACTGAGCCCGCGGGCGGTCACCCGCTGCCGGTGACGACCGCCGCGAGGGCCGTCCCCGGCGGGAAGGCGCCTTCGCCGGCGAGGGCGACGAGCCCGTACAGCATTTTGGCGACATAGAGACGTTCCACGGGCAGTCCGTGCCGCGCCTCGAAGTCCTCGGCGAAGGCGTCGAGCACGGGGTCCGTGCGGGCGTAGCCGCCGAAGTGGAAGCGGTCGTCCAGCGACCAGTCGCCCGCCGGGCCGCCGAAGGCGTCCTGCTGAAGGTCCCGCACGTCATCGGCGAGGAAGCCGCCCTTGAGCACGGCGATACCGAGCGCACGCTGCCCCGGGGCGAGCTCGGCGGCGAGCCCGGCCAGCGTCCCGCCCGTCCCACAGGCCACGGCGACCACGTCGGCCACGCCGTGCAGTTCGCGCCCGAGCTCCACGCAGCCCCGTACGGCAGCCGTGTTGCTACCGCCCTCCGGGACGACGTAGCAGTCGCGGTACTCGCTCGGCAGATCGGCCGACAGTCCGGTCAGCAGTTCGGTCAGCACCTGCGGATCGGCCTTGCGGCGGTACGTCGCGCGGTCCACGAAACGCAGCCGCATCCCGTCCGCCGCGCACCGGGCGAGCGAGGGGTTCAGCGGCCGTCCCGCGAGTTCCTCGCCGCGTACGACCCCGATGGTGGGGAAACCGAGCAGCCGGCCCGCGGCGGCGGTGGCCCGCAGATGGTTGGAGTACGCCCCGCCGAAGGTCAGGACCGGGCGTCCGGCCGCGGCCGCCAGGTTTGGCGCGAGCTTGCGCCATTTGTTGCCCGGAAGATCCGGGTGGATCAGATCGTCGCGCTTGAGCAGCAGCCGTACGCCGTGCCGGGTGAAGCGCTCGTCCTCGACCGGCTCCACGGGGGAGGGGAGCCGGGGGCGCAGGTCGGCGAGGTCGAACGCGTTCACCCGGACATTGTCACCCGGGGCCCGCCGTCCGGATCTTGGTGGGCCGATCCGGACGAGGAGCCCCCTGCGTCACTTCACCCGCTGCGTCAGCTGCTACGTCAGCCGCTGCGTCAGCCGTTACTTCAGCCGTTCCTCGATGCGCGCGCGCATCGACGCCATGGTGAAGCCGCGCGGGTCGATCTTGCCGGGCTGCCACTCCAGGTGGCCGATCACGGAGCGCTGGTTCCACCCGTGGCGGCGGCAGACCGCCGCGGCGGCCTTCTCGATGGCCTCCAGCTGGACCGCCGGCCACGGGTCCTTGCCGTCGCCGAGGTTCTCGCACTCGAAGCCGTAGAAGTGGCGGTTCCCGTCGGTGTTGGCCTCGTCGTCCGGGGGCAGGCCCCGCTCGGCGATGACGGCGCGCAGGACGTCGTCGTCGCCGAGACCTGCGTGGTTGGCGCGGCCGTAACCGACCAGATGGACCTTGCCGTCCTTGGCGATGACGCCGTGACAGAGGGGCCCGGGGAGGGAGGCATAGCCGTCGCGGCAGATGCGGACGGTGTTCGCGGTGCCCTTGGTGACGGTGTGATGGATCATCACGCCGTGTACGGGACCCCAAGGGCCCTTGTGATTGCGGTTGTGCGTACGCCAGTCGCCGACTTCGACGACCGTGAGCCCCTCGTCGCGCAGGGCGTCGAGGAAGCTGCTCGCGGACATGGGTGGGGACATGGCCGACTCCTTCGTGTGGGGTGGGGTGGTGCCGGGGCGGTACGAGCCGGAACGGCCCGTACCGGATGTGTACCCAACCCCGTTGACCACCCGCCGTGTTCGCACCGTATGCGATGCGATCCGGACAGCCGAAGGCGTGATGACCCCCGGCGCGCGGAGGCGTGCCTCCTGCCCCGCCCGGCACCGACTAGTCCCACTCATTTGTGTAATGGCGAGCCCACTCACCGTGCTGGAAGGCTCTTCCTCGCAGGTCAACCCATGATCGTGAGGGAGTCTCATGTCGGTTGGTTCGGTCGGTTCGGTTGGTCCGGTCGGTGACGAGGCGCGCGAGGACGGACGGGACCGGGCGCTGCCGCAGCAGAGTCTCGGTACGGCCGCCGCGCGGAACCTGGCGACCACCACCAAGTCGGCGCCGCAGATGCAGGAGATCACCTCCAGGTGGCTGCTGCGGATGCTGCCCTGGGTCCAGGTCCAGGGCGGCGCGTACCGGGTCAACCGGCGGCTCAGCCACTCGGTGGGCGACGGGCGCGTCACCTTCGTCCAGACCGGAGGCCAGGTCCAGGTCATCCCCGCCGAGCTCGGGGAGCTGCCGTCCCTGCGCGGATACGGCGACGAGGCGGTCCTGGCCGAACTGGCCCAGCGCTGCCGCCAGGTGGAGTTCGCCCCCGGTGACGTGCTCGCCGCCGAGGGGGAGCCGGCCGACCGGGTCCTCCTCCTCGCGCACGGCCGCGTGGAGCAGATCGGCGCGGGGCCCTACGGGGACGAGGCGGTGCTCGGAGTCCTCGCCGACGGCGCGCACTTCGGCGACCGGTCGCTCGTCGACGGCGCCGTCGTATGGGAGTGGACGGCGCGGGCGGCCACCGCCTGTGTCGTGCTGGAGCTGACCCGGCAGGACGTGCTCACCCTCGCCGACCGCGCCGAGTCGCTCGGCGCCCATCTCCTCTCGCTTCGGTCGCTGCCGCACCAGCGGACCAACAAGTACGGCGAGGCCGCCATCGACCTGTCCGCGGGCCACGTCGGCGAAGCCGTCGTTCCGCACACCTATGTGGACTACGAGGCGGCCCCCCGCGAATACGAACTGAGCGTCGCCCAGACCGTGCTGAAGGTCCACAGCCGGGTGGCGGACCTCTACAACCAGCCGATGAACCAGACGGAGCAGCAGCTGCGGCTGACCGTCGAGGCCCTGCGCGAGCGCCAGGAGGACGAGCTCATCAACAACCGGGAGTTCGGGCTCCTGGCCAACTGCGACTACGGGCAGCGGCTCCAGCCGCACGACGGCGTTCCCGGGCCGGACGACATGGACGAACTGCTGTCGCGGCGGCGCGGCTCCAAGCTCTTCCTGGCCCATCCGCGCGCCATCGCGGCCTTCGGCCGAGAGTGCAGCAGGCGCGGGATCTACCCGGACACGGTGGACATCGGCGGCCACCGCATCCCCGCCTGGCGCGGAGTCCCCATCTTCCCGTGCAACAAGATCCCGGTCTCCGACGCCAGGACCACCTCGATCCTGTGCATGCGTACGGGCGAGGACGACCAGGGCGTCGTCGGCCTGCGGCAGAGCGGCATCCCCGACGAGATCGAGCCGAGCCTCTCGGTCCGCTTCATGGGCATCGATGAGCAGGCGATCATCTCGTACCTGGTCACGGCCTACTACTCGGCCGCGGTCCTCGTCCCCGACGCCCTCGGCGTACTGGAGAACGTCGAGGTCAGCCGCTGGCGCTGACCGGTCGGCCGGCGCCTGCGCCGGCCCTCCGAACCGGCGGGGCGGCCGCGGCCCATGCCGGCGGCCGCCCCGCCCCACCGCCTTTCGCAGAGGAAGAGACCGTGACCATGACCAGCACCGACGCCGCCACCGACGGCCACGAGGCCGCGGTACTCCTGGAGCGCACCCGCACGGCCGTGAACCCCCGGCTGCGCGACACCGTCGAGTCGCTGCCCGGCTCCATACGCCGCGTGGCGATGTACCACTTCGGCTGGGAGCACGCCGACGGCACCCCGGCCGCCGGTTCCGCCGGAAAGGCGATCAGGCCCGCCCTCGTGCTCGCCGCCACGAGAGCGTTGGGCGGGGATCCGCCCCAGGCCGTGCG
Organism: Streptomyces sp. FIT100; assembly: GCF_024584805.1. Classification (NCBI taxonomy): domain Bacteria; kingdom Bacillati; phylum Actinomycetota; class Actinomycetes; order Kitasatosporales; family Streptomycetaceae; genus Streptomyces; species Streptomyces sp. FIT100. Next base: position 5,376,134 of record NZ_CP075715.1, read on the forward strand.
GGCCGCGGCGGCCGTCGAGCTCGCCCACAACTTCACGCTGCTCCACGACGACGTGATCGACGCGGACCCGACCCGCCGTCATCGGCCCACCGCCTGGGCCGTGTTCGGCACTCCCGACGCCATCGTCGCCGGCGACGCGATGCTCGCGCTCGCCCTGAGGCTGCTCGCGGAGGACCGCCACCCGGCGTCCGCCGCCGCCTCGGCCCGGCTCGCCGCCTGCGTCATCGAGCTCTGCGCCGGACAGCAGGCGGACTGCGCCTTCGAGCAGCGCGGACCGCACGAGGTCACGCTCGACGAGTGCCTCGCCATGGCCACCGCGAAGACCGGGGCGCTGCTGGGCTGCGCCTGCGCCCTCGGCGCGCTGTACGCGGGAGCGGGCGAGGAGACGGCCGCCGCGATGGACGCCTTCGGACGGGAGGCGGGGCTGGCCTTCCAGCTCATCGACGACCTGATCGGCATCTGGGGCGATCCGGAGCGCACGGGCAAACCGGCCGGCTCCGATCTGGCCGCGTACAAGAAGTCCCTTCCGGTGGTCGCGGCGCTGCGCTCGGGCACCGCGGCGGGCGCGGAGCTGGCCGAGCTGTACCGGCGGCCCATGGACCCGCAGGCGGTCCGGCGCGCCGCCGACGCCGTGGACCGAGCGGGCGGCCGGGACTGGGCGCAGCTCCAGGCCGCGGACCGGATGTCCCGGGCGGTCCAGCAGCTGTCCCGGGCCGTGCCGGACCTGGCGGCCGCCGGGGACCTGCTGTCCCTTGCGGAGTTCGTCACACGCCGCACCCGCTGACGCTGAGCAGGCCGCCTGCCCGCGCCCGGCCCGCCAACTCTAGGATCACTGCGACCTGTTGCTGATCACAGAGATCCGAGAGAGGGGCCGGGCATGGGCGTACGCATACGGCAGGCGGGGCAGGCGGACCGGGAGACGGTGACGCGGCTGCTCGACGAGGTGTTCCGGCACGACCCGGTGAGCAGCTGGGTCTTCCCCGACGAGGACCACCGGCGCCGGGTGCACGGCGTCTTCATGGGCGTCTTCGCCGACATCGCGCTCGCCGAGGGCCGGATCGACATGACCGAGGACGGGACGGCCGTGGCGCTCTGGCTCGACGTGCCCGCCGGGCTGCCGGACGAGGAGGACGACACCCCCGCCCGGATGCGGGAGATCGCCGACCCGGACAACGAACGGGCCGAGCTCGTCGGGCGGCTGACCGGCGCGGTCCATCCGCACGACCGCGCGCATGCCTATCTGCTGCTCATCGCCGTCTCCCCGGAGCACCAGGGCCAGGGCCTCGGCTCCGCGCTCATCGCCCCGGTGCTGGAGCGCTGCGACCGCGAGGGCGTGCCGGCCTATCTGGAGGCCAGCAACGTCCGCAGCCGCGGGCTGTACGAGCGGCTCGGTTTCGCCTTCACGGGCCGTACGGTCGACCTTCCCGACGGTCCGCACATGTGGCCGATGTGGCGCGAGCCCGCGGGCCCGGGGGACGGCTCCTGACTCCCGGGCCTCCCCGAATCCCCGGTCTCCGAGCGCCCTGGACCAGCACGCTCCACCGCCGGCCGGCATCACCGGAGAACACCGGCATCAGCAGAAACAGAGGACCGCAGTGCGTCAGCTCACCTACTTCATCGCCTGCTCGATCGACGGCTTCATCGGCGACCCGAACGGCGACGCGTCGTCCATGTTCGGCTTCGCCGCCGCGGAGTACCTGGAGTTCCTGAAGGCCGAGTACCCCGAGACCCTCCCCGTCCAGGCGCGCGGTGCGCTGGGACTCCAGGACGCCGCGAACAAGCACTTCGACACGCTGATCCAGGGCCGGGCCAGCTACCAGCTGGCGCTGGACGCCGGCATCACCAGCCCGTACGGACAGCTGCGCGAGTACGTCGCCTCGCGCACCCTGGAGAAGTCGCCCGATCCGAACGTCGAGATCATCTCCGACGACTTGGTCGGCAGGGTCCGCGCGCTCAAGGCGGAGGACAGCGGCCTCGGCATCTACCTCTGCGGGGGCTCGCAGCTCGCCGGTGAGCTCATCGACGAGATCGACGAGCTGGTGATCAAGACCTACCCGCAGGTGTACGGCGCCGGCATGCCGATGTTCGGCACGGACTTCGCGGTCACGGACTTCACACTGGACTGGGTGCGCACGTTCGACAGCGGCGTGCTCGTGCGGAAGTACACCCGGAAGCGTTAGCCGTGCCGGGAGGCTGACGCGAGAGGGCTCCTCGTGCGCTGTTCCTCGTGCGCTGTTCGTCCTGAGCATGCCGCCCTATCCTTGAGCCATGGGCAGCGAAGGACGTCGGACCGTCCGCCGCCCGCAGGACGAGCAGGTGTGCCCGGCCTGTGGACAGCCTCTCGGTACCGTCATCAAACGACGCAAGGTGCTCGGGGCTTTCGTCCCCGAGTGGGTCCGCGACGCCTGTCACAACCCCGACTGCGGGCTCGGCACCGAGCCCACCGAGGGGCCGGACGCCGCAGACAGGGGCACGGGCGGGCGCGGGGACGGGGAGGCCACGACGGGCTCGGCCGCGGGGCCGTCCACCTAGGCCGGCGGCGCCGGTGAGGGCCGTTCGGGCGTTCGACGCGTCGAAGGGGTGACCGGCTGTACAGCGGAGCCAGTCATACCGCTACAGTCCGCGCCATGTCATCGGAGTCGACGGAAGTCTGGACCGGCTGGTACCGGGACCGCCGGGGTGCGGAATCGATCGCCATCACGGTCTCGGTCACCACGCAGGGGCGGGAAGTGCGCACCCGCATCAGGGGAAACGAGTACGAGGGGCCGGGATTCGCCGCACTGTGCGCGGTGGACTCGGGCGAGGCCCTCTCCGGCTGCGTACTGGAATGGGATCTGCCGCTGCCCGTCGCCCTCGACGGGGTGGAGCACCGGGCGACGCTCAGCTGCCTGTTGTCCGTCGGCGAGCACGGCACGGGGGACCGCCGCGACCGCGTCGATCTGAGCCTGACCCTGCACTTCGGCGGGGCGGCGTACGAGTCCGGGATCGCCGGCGGTGACTTCGACGAGGCCCTCGGCCGTATCCGGCGCCAGCTGCCGGAGGGCGCGGAATTCGGACGGAGGCTGCTGGCGAGCGCCTGACCCCCCGCCCGGTGCTGCCGCGGACCACACGGAAACGCCCCGCGCCCAGGTGAGGACACCTGGGCGCGGGGCGCCATGGGGGTGGGGGGTGGCTGCCGAGGGCCGGGCCCGCAGGCCCGGCCGACGGGTCAGGAGACCTTCGCGAGGGCGGCGGCGAGGCCGTTCGCCCACAGCTGGTCGACGCGGGCCCGCTCGGCCGCGTCCGGGTAGGCGTTCTGGCAGGACGTTCCGGGCCCGCCGCCCGACATCAGCTCGCTGCACGGACCCGAGTAGTGGTCGGGCAGCCCGAGCACGTGGCCGGTCTCGTGGGCGGTGACGCGGGTGGAGTTGTACTGCTGGTTCTGCCGGTAGTCGAGGAAGATGTAACCGCGGCCGTGTCCGTCGGTGCTGGCGTACGAGCCGCGCGGGTCGTTGCCCTCGTAGTACTGGAAGTCCGGGCTGCTGCCCTCCGTCAGGCGGACGTTGGCGACCGAGCCGTTCCATATCTGGGTGCTGGCCGCTATCTGGGAACGGAAGCTGGGCGCGTTGCTCGTGCTGTAGACGACGGTGACGGCCTGGGCACCGGGGTTCTTGGCGCGCTTCTCGGCGACCGACTTCACGACCGCGTCGAAGAAGGCCCTCGTCGCCTGCGCGTCCTCCGCCGAGCCGGCGTAGGCCACGGCCGAAGCAGGCGCCGATGACGAGGGACTGGCGTTGGGGATCGCGGCCGCGGGGACGGCTGCGGCGGGTACGGTGGCGGTCAGGGCCGCGGCGAGGCCGAGACCGAGGGCGGCGGAAACTAACGCCTTGGGATGTTGCATGGGGGGTTCTCCTGCTCATCCGAGTGGGGGTTCGGTAGAGCAGAGTTTCGGGGAGCACTGGCCGTCCGCGGATGATGCCAACAGGCGATAGCACCACCGCATCACGCCAACGAGCAGCCCCAACCACCTTGCAGACGCGGCAAATTACTGCGACTCCGGTGTCTGGTGTGACGGAACACACCGTCCTACGCTCGACGCATGGAGCTGGAGGTGAGGCACCTGCGCGCGCTGTGCGCGATCGCCGACACGGGCAGCCTGCACAAGGCCGCCCGGCAGCTGGGAATGAGCCAGCCCTCCCTGACGACCCAGCTGCGCCGCATCGAGAACGCCCTCGGCGCCGAGCTGTTCCAGCGCGGGCGCACGGGCTGCCGGCCGACCCCGCTGGGCCACGCGGTGCTGAGCCGCGCCCGTCCGCTCGTCGCCGAGATGTCCGCGCTGGTACGGGAGGCCAGGGCCACCGTCGCCCGGGCCGACGACCGCCGTCTGCGCATCGGCTCCACCGCGAGCCGCGCCCTGGTCGGCTGGCTCCGCCGCCTCCGGCAGCGGCTGCCCGACGGCACGGAGCTCTCCCTCCACATGAACGTCTCGGCCAACGCCCTGCTCCGCATGGTCGCCGCGGGCCATCTCGACGTCGCCTTCGTCCACGAGGTGGAGGGCTGCCCGCTGCGGATGCCGGACGGGCTGGAGCAGCGCGTACTCGTCGAGCGCGAGCCCCAGTTCATCTCCATGGCCCGTGACCACCCGGCCGCCGCGGCCCCCGTCGTCGACCTGACCGACCTCGCGGAGGACCACTGGATGGTCGACCCCACGGTCGACGGCGAATGGGACGGGCTGCGCCGCGTCCTCGCCGCGGCCGGAATCGACCCCCCGGTCCTGCACGCGGACTACCACACGGCCGCGTCCCTCATCGTGGTCGGCGAGGCCGTCGCCCCCTGCCAGCCCACCTCGGGCCCGCGCGACGACATGGCCATCCGCCCCTTACGGAACGACCCGCTCGCCGTCCGTCTGCTGCTCTGCCGCCACCCGGGCGGCAGCGAGGAGACGTACGCCCTCGTCTACGCCGAACTCGCCGCGGCCTACCGCGAGGCAGCGCTGCGCGCCTCCACGTACCGCCAGTGGCTCCTCCGCAACAAGAGCCCGCTGCTGCACGCCCCTGCGGCATGAGCAGCACCCGCCGCCCCCGACCGGCCGGGGCTCGGGACGGGCCCGCTCATCGGGTCCGGGCATACCGATGGCCGCCTCGGCCAGTCCGGGTGAACGCGACCGCACCCGGCCCGTCATGGCCGCCCTGTCGGGCGGTCTGCGGACCGGGTGCGGAAGAGGGGAGAGCAGGAAGGCCGGATCAGGCCTTCTTCGTCTCCCAGTAATGGGCTGGGTCGGTGACCTGCAGCGACGAGTGCCGCAGGTCGCTGACCTGGCCTTTTGGTGATGGCTGGCGATGGGGTGCGACGGTCTCGATCGGGTGTCCTGCGGACTGTGTGCGGACTGGCGCCATATCACTTCACGGCTCTCGGCGCACCGCTACGGTGAGCAGTGCGGCCACTGACAGCACGATGCCACTGAGGAACGCATGAACGAGTCTGTTGCACCGGATGCTGCTGCTCGGTCCGAGGGCGAGACGACATCCAGATCCGCCACTGTTCCCCAGGATGCGAACGGCGTGGGCGTCACCGCCGCGACCGGCAAGACTGAGCGAGGATCGAGCACCTACGCCACCGGAGGTGGAGGCGTTTCGTTCGCGCACCGCGTCGCGGCCGTCTATCTCGCCGGCATGTTGACCAGCGCACGACGGGGGGAGACATCTGAGCTGCCGGTTCGGAGGGTCTCATTCCAAACTGGTCCGGCGCATCCGGTGGATGACCTTCTTGTGGAGTGTGGCGATGAGTCGGGCGAGGTCACCCTCGCCGTGGCATGCCGCGCGACGCCGGATTTTGTCCCAAGCCATGACGAGACGGTGAAGCTCGTCGGGTCGCTGCTTTCCGAAGTCGAAAGGTTTGACACAGACATTCACCAGGTCGCTGTCGCAACCGCCGGCCGGTCCAATCAGTGGGACCATCTCGCAACGCTCTGCGATATCGCGCGGGCTCATGCCGACCAGGAGTCGTTCCAAGCGTCCATGGCCGTCGACGGCCGATGGTCGAAGCCGGTGCGTGAGCGGCAGAGGCATTTTCTGAAGATGGTCGAGAAGGTCGTCGAAAACGGCACAGTACCGAAAGAGATCCTGCGGCTGGCATGGCGGCTGCTCGGCCGGCTGCACATCCTCGGTTTTGCTGTCCAAAGCCCGGACGAAGGTGACCGCGCGGCAGTCGCAACGTCGCTGGACGGCGTGGCCTCAGCTGCCACCGACGGAGTGGGGGTCCGGAACCGGCTCGAGGTCGAGGCAACCCGCTACGACGCGGCGGGCGCCGTGGTGGACCTCAAGGTGCTTCGCCGTGACATTCACGTGCTCCTGGACTCGGCCGCGACGCGAAGCCGGCACGCGTGGTCGGTGCTCGCCGAACAACGCAAGCTGGCTGTTGCCCGTGTGCGGACCACGATCGGTGATGAGGCATCTGGAGGACCGGTCGAGATCTCGTTCGACGACCGCCGCGAGCAACTCACCGGGGCCCTACGCGAGGCAGGTGCTCGTGTTTCGGTTCTGCTGGTGTCTGGCGAGTCGGGCATTGGCAAGAGCGCACTGACGCTGTCGGCCGTCGAAGGGTTGGAAGCCGCAGACCCCGTTGGGTTCCAGGGGGTGGTGGTGAACTTCCGCGGCTTGCCGCAGTCGAGCTTGGAGTTGCGGGATGCGCTCGGGATGTCGCTGGAGGATGTGCTCGCGGAGACATCGGCACCCTCTCGGGTCCTGGTCATCGATGCGGCTGATGCTGCCCTGGAGCGATCTTCCGGCCTGTTGAGTGACCTGGTGTCGGCAGCGGCTGCGGCGGGTGTGGGCATCGTCGCGGTGACCTCTGACGTGGCAATGGGTTTCGTACGAGAACAGGTGGAGTCGGGGTTCGCGAAGTCCATTTCATCCTTCGAGATGCGGCCGTTGGACGATGAGGGCATCTCTGTCGTCTCGGACCACTTCCCGCTCTTGCGTAAGGTCCTGCGGGACCTGCCTGTGAACTCGTTGCTGAGAAGGCCCGTTGTGCTCGACCTTCTGGCTCGGACCGGGGCGGAGCCAGAAAGTTCACTGGGTGAGTGGGAATGTCTTGATCTGGTGTGGAGCCGGATTGTTCGCGGCGATGGGCGGCCCGGCGTCGGCTCGGCGGAGGCACGTGAACAGACGTTGCTCGCAGTAGCCGCAGAGACCATGAAGCTGCCCGAGGACCGTCGACCTCGCGCAAGCATCGATGCTGCAGCGGTCGACGCGCTGCGTCGGGATCATTTGCTCGCACCACCGAGCCGGTATCGGAATCAGCCGGAATTTGCACATGACGAAGTCCGGCGGTACGCAACCGCCATCCTTCTCGTCCGTGGTCCAAGCCCCACCGATTTGCTGCAGGCGGCAGGAGCGCCTCGGTGGGCGCTGTCGGCCGCCATTCTTGCGTGCGAGGGGCTACTGCAAGCACCGGACGCTCGGCCTGTCCGAAAGTTCATCGAACTGAGCTCGCAATTCCAGATATTCGCGGCAGCACGCGGTCCCCGGTGGGCCGACGTTCCGGTAGAGGCGGTACTAGAGACATCATTCGGGTATAAATGCCTCAAGTCGGCGTGCGCGGACCAGTCGGTCGGTTTGGTGCTCGGCGAGGTAGTTCGAGTCGCTCAGCAGCGGCATAAGGTCAATGGGCTGGTCGACCGTCTGGTCGCGAAGCCCGTTGTGCAGCTCCTCCTCGATCACAAAGAGCCGTGGAACGTGTCGAAGGAGTCGTTTGAACTGCTCGCGGACTGGCTTCAATCCCTGTCCCTGGCGGACGTTCCGGCCGGCAACGAACTAAGAATCAGGCTTCGGGACCGTCTCCTTGCCTACTGGAACTCGTTCCCTCCCCGTAAAATCGACGGAGAGGCATTGCTCGGTGGGATGCCACAGCGTCGACGTCGCCGACGCGAGCTGGATTACCACCTGACGAAGAAAGAGTTCGTCGAAACGTTGGCCCTGCTCGGTCCGGACATCGATGACGCCGCCGAAGAGTGCCTTCGGGCTATCGCGGACGACGCGCCAGCGTCCCTGGCTCCGGCCGCGGACTCGCCGCTGAGCGCCCGAGCCTTGGCGCAGAAGACCCCAGAGCTACTAGCGACGTTGATGTCGGCCTACTACATCGACGACGAGCCGAGCTGGCACCGAGATGAGGGTGTCCGGGGGCATCAGGGCCGGTGGACAGGCTTCGGACCACCGTTCTTCCAGTACTACTTCGGTGGATTCTGGCAGCTGTTTCAGGCAGCTCCGTTGCCGACATCGGTGCGGGTACTGAACGACATCCTGAACAGCGGTGCGCGGGCGCGCGTAGCGACGCTGTCGCGGCTTAGTTCACCTGACGCATTTGCTGGGCCCGTCCGCGCCCGGAACGAAAGCGTAGATGTCGATCCAGAAAGCAGAGAAGGAGAAGACCGCGGTGCGGTCCTAAACCTTGACGGCACCGCCCGCCTGTATGTCGGCGACAGTCATGTGTGGAGCTGGTATCGGGGGACGTCAGTTGGCCCATACTCGGCTATGAGCGCACTCCAGGCGATGGAGCGTCTTGCCGACACGTGGTTGAGTCAGGGTGTGTCACCGAGGTTGGTTGTCGAGAAACTCTTGAAGGGCTGTGAGAACCTGGCTATTCCGGGGATGCTATTCGGTCTGCTGGTGCGTCACATTGAGAAAGTCGATACCGAGCTCGACCTTTTCCTCGCCGAACCTATTGTATGGGAGTTGGAGTTTGGCCGCAGGACGAGTGAATACGTAGGGCTGCGTGCGGCAACCGAAGGGCTCGCAAACCTTGAACGCCGCCAGTGGACACCGCGTGAGGTAGCCGTGTGGCTGATGGTGAACGGCGGACAGAAGCGGGCCCAGGCTTTGAAGCAGGTCGCCGACAAGCTTGTCGAGAACGGCGACCGACTGAGCATTAGCCAGGAGCGCACGAAGAACTGGGCCGCAAGCCTGGACCCGGAGCAGTATCGAGTTAAGCGGCATGGGGATGAGGTCTACATCGAGGTTGAACCACCGCTTGAGCTGCAAGCAGCGCAGGAAGCGCACGAGGCTCACCAGGAAGTCGTGCAGACTAGCCTGCGCCTTCAGAATCGGTACTGGGGCTCGGCCAAGCACGACGCGGAGTACGGTCCGCCCTCGTCGGAAGAGATCGCCGCGGACCTGGCGGCAGGACGTGCCTTGATCGAAGTCGATGAAGACCTGATGCCGAACCGGCCTGCGGACGCAGTTGCCCACGTCGTCCGAGCAGCGGTCGAACGAGCCGCCGCCGGCGATCTGGAGGCGCTGGGCTGCGAAGCGCAGTTCGCGGCCGAGTTCGTCCTCGGCATCGCGTCATTGTTCCAAGACGCCGAGAACCAGGTCCATGAGGACCAGTACTTCGACCTCAGTGCCGACCGAGCTGTGGCTCGAGCCCTGCCGGCGTTCCTTACACCCGCACTGGCTGCACCGCTGGAAGCGGCCGGCAGCTCGGCCGAAGATGTTGCCCAGGCCGGCCTTGCGATGGCAGACAAGGCGTCCTTGGAGACTCGGCTGTACCTGGCGCGTGGATGCGATGTCGTCTGGGACTCTCCTTGCCACGTCGACCCCTGCATCCACCGGACCGCCTTGCACTGGATGCTCGAGACCGCTCGTGGCGCAGAAATCGGTCCCTGGGACCAGGACGGCCAGAGTCGGTCGAAGGCCCGGATCACCGGCGACGTTGTTCAGCGCCTCCAGGAACTGCCCGGCGACTCGGTGGACATCGCGGTTCTCGACGCGGCCGTTCGCGGGCTCGGCGCAGCCTCGTCGGCAGAGCACTGTTGCACCGACGACGCGATGACGCTCCTCGCCGCGTTTCTCGACGTCGAGCGACGGGCCATGGTCACGCAGGAGAAAGAGGGCTGGTCCGCGGACGACCGCGGCATGCACACCCTTGTCGCCGCACGGGCTCTGCTCGAAGGATTCGCGAAGAACCGCGACGCAGGGCCGCTGCTCGACCACCTCGATGTTCTTCGCGCAGATGCACAGCTGATGTCGCATTTCCTTCACGGCCTCGCTGCGGCAGGTGCAGAGAACGAACGCTTGGCCGAAGCTGCCCGAGGCGTCTGGCCGTCGCTGCTGCGCCACGCCCTCGGCTACCTGAGTGACACCCCGAGCTCCTACCGCGACCACCACTGGGGGGACTGGGCCGCCGCCGCTCTGCTGCCGAGCCCGCTTTCGTGGACACAAGGCATGTACAACGAGGTCGCCGGTGAGCCCATCGACTGGGTGCGCGCTGAGGACTTCGTCGAGTTGATTGACGACTGGCTGCCAGCCGCTCGCGGAGAGGCCATGCCCCTCGACGCGCTCATCCGCATCCTTCGGAAGCTGCCGAAGGAAACGCAAGCGACTCGTGGCGTGTACTGGGTGTCCGACCTATGCATCCAAGAGGGGCGTGTCACGGTCAAGTGGTCCCGACTTTCGGACGACTGGCTCAAGGAGATCCGGAGAACGGCTGAGGAAATCGACGAGCTGGACAGCTGGCAGATGCTCGTCGATTCCTTGGTGGTCGCCGGAAATAAGCGCCTGGCGCCGTACAGCAGGTGACGCCGCAGGGGCCCTGTCCGGCAGTGACAGTGACAAGACCGAACTCGATGACTTCTGGCAGCGGCTCGCCGGTGACGTCTTTGGCATCGGGCGCGGCGCGGCGCGGGTCTCGCCCAGCGCTCGTTTCTCCGTGGAGAAGGCCCTGCCTTCCTTGGCGAGGGGTCGGCCGGGAGATCGTCGAACTGCCGGGAACCGTGGCTATCCGCGATCCCGGGCTCGTCATCGCCCACATGGCTTCGTACCGGGCTGGGCGGATCAGCACCATGTGCCCTTCGACGCGACCGCCGACCGTGAGCGCGTCCTCGTCGCCGGTCGCATCGCCCGTCACGGCGCGTACGAGATCACTTGCCTCGGTGGCGTCCTCCTCCGCAGCAGGTGAGGGGATCCGGCATCTTCCTCTTCCTCTCCCGTGGGCCCCGGGACGGCGGCGGCCCGCGCCGGGGGGCGGGCTGCTCCATTCGATCTCTGGCCTGCGACGGGCCAGGAGGGCGGGAGTAGCCTGGGTCTGGCCTTCCTGGTCTCCGTAACGGGACGGTTCGGTGACCTTCGGTGATGATGGCCGAAGATAGCCGAACTGCCCTTGCTGCTAACTGGCGATGGGCGCGACGGTCTTGATCGGTGTCTTGCGGACTGTGTGCGACTGGCAGGCAGCGCCCCGGCCCGGCGATTGCCCATCAGGGCGGCCTTACTCTTGCGGGGGCTTGGGTTCGCTCGCCCATTCGCTCAGACCGGTCAGCATGGACAGAGCTGATGTGAAGAAAGTCTTGACGGCTGCCGGTCCCCGCAAGTCGCCGAAGACCCTGGTGAGTGTCTTCTCGTAATCGCTGCTCTTACGGTGAGCCGTCGCCTTCGAACGGATCTCCTGGAGGTTTCGCAAGAACTGGGTGTCCCGTTCGGCATGCGGGTAACCCTGCTGTTCCATCCAGCGCTTGAACTTTGAGATACCCTTCTCGTTATCAATGCGGTCCGGCAGGCGCTTCTGGATCTCCCGTTCATTGAGGGCGTCAACGAAAAGCTGGGTCATAATTCGAATGCTGGACTCGAATTCTGCCTGTGAATCATTCAAGGGTAGGCGTAGGCGCTGTAGAAGCCCTGCATCGGCTTCCTCAGGCTTCCGGAAGAGCTCCCACCCGTAGACGTCCTCCCATGTGCGTCTGAAGGTCAGGTAATTGGAGCGAACTAGTAGGTCCTCGGCGGTGGGCTCGGCGGGCTGCCCCAGGAATGCTCGACGAATCAGAGTCTCGCTAGGTGGGCCGTCTTCTGTGACGTTGAAGCTGCGCCAATAGTCCCGCTCCTGCCTGGGTAGATCACGACCAAGGTCTCCAAGGAAGACGACGACGTAATCCTGGGCGCTGTTATCGAGTCGCAGGCCCCATAGTGATGCGCAACTGAGATATCCGTCCGATACGGTGTAGAGTTCAGGCTTCTCGTAGTACTTCTGCAGCACTTCCCGGAGAAAATATACGGGCGTGAGATAGTGTGGAGCATCGGGGTTCGCTCCGAAGTAGTTACTGAGAGAATCGAGATTGCAGCTGTATCGAATCTCATCGCCATCGGAGTCCGTCGCAATAATGAACTCCGGAAAGTGGGAGTCTTCCTCCTCGAACGGCCAGATCCCTCTCTTCTCGAACGATGGCGGTGGAACTACGCGGGTGCCGAGGAGGCGGGTAAACTTTCCGGTTCCGACTCGGTCTCCGGGGTGAAGGGAGATTCGTGCGGTGTCCGTGGTCAGATCAAAGGCTTCGGGAAGTGCGTCCTCTTTCTCGCCCATGCAGACGGAATCCAGATAGAGGATCAGGTCGTACCCTTGGGCGGCCTGGAACTGGCGCAGCAGTTTTGTGCGGACTGCGATCTTGTTGGCGGTCAGCTTGACGGCGGCCAATGAGGTGCCGTCATCCAGGGGCTGCGTGAATTGTGCGCTGAGCTCATCCCAGTAGAGATTGTGGTATAGCCGAAAGTGTTCGGCTAGCTCTCGGGTTGACGGTACTGCGCCATGGTATTCCCGGCACAGGACCAGCGGCTCGATGCCGTCTTCGGTGCTGCTGCGGAAGTACCTGGTTACGATCTCGCCGTTCTCTCGGTGCTGCGAGAAGCCGGGGCGAAAATCGCTCATGCTCACATCCCAGGACGGAGATTTGAGGATTCTCGTGCGCATCGCAGTCGGAGCGAAAGCGCAATAGATTCCGCCATTTCCGTTCTGCTCATGCCAATCTTCGTACACGGTTGTCCACGAGCCCTGCTCCATCGAGGTGAAGCGCCCAAGCATCTCTTCTTGCCGCAGATCCATTGGCGCATATTAGGTGTGCCCGCCGATTGCGGCAATAGGTTTACCTGGTGTTCGTTCTTGCGCTCCAGGGTCGAGAGTTTGGTGTCGAGATCCGTCGGACCTGAATGGCGAGTGCGCCGAGGGCTTCCTTCTCGGGCCCGTAGATGGTGCGGATGTTGGCCAGCTGCTGGTCGCGGGTGGCGGTCGGGTTGACGTTGGACGGGCCTTCGCCGTCGAGGAGGGCTTCGAAGCCGGGGTACTCGGCGACACGGAGGACGTTCACGTCGCAGGTCTCGTCGGTGTCCTTGATGCGGAAGCGGATGGTGTCGCCGGCGGCGAGGTCGGCGAGGTGCGGGTACTTGACCCGCACCTCGATGGTCTTGGTGCCCGCGGCGACGAGCTCGAAGTACTGGCGGTAGAGGTTGAGCTCGCGGACGCGGGCGGTGCGGTCGGTCATCGGGAGGGAACGCTCCTGGGGGACGGTGCGGTGATCAGGCGGCCGATCTCGGCAGCCGAATACGAGCGGAAGAAGTGGCGGGGGTTGGACAGCAGGGTCTCGGCCATGGCGAGCAGCTGGTCGGCGTACTCGGTGACGGTGCCGGGCCACTGCCGGGTGTCGAGCATCCAGGGGGCGGCTCCCTCGGGCAAGGGGGCACGGCCTTCTCGTATGAGGGATTTCGAGAGCTTGGCGCCGGTGTCGGTGACGACCTGGGGGCAGAACAGGCGGGCCGGGAGCTGGGCGCGCGCGAGGCCCACGGCCTGGAGGGCCTCGTCGATGAGGTGGGAGCCGAAGACCCAGTCGCCGCCCTTGACCATGACGTGCAGGGTGCCCTGGGGGCTGGTCAGGGCGAGTTCCTTGACCAGGTTGCGGTAGAGGGTGGCCAGGTCAAGGTAGCCGCCGGCGGTGGGCGTGATGGTGGCCTCGTACGGGCCGTGGTGGAGGCAGATGGCGGAGACTTTCGCCGATTCGGGGTCGGTGAGGTGGACCCGTGTGCGTTCGGCGTGCTTCTCGGCCCAGCCGCAGTCGGGGTGCGGGCAGGGGACGCGGAGGTGTGGGGTCCCGGTGGAAGGGGCCAGCCACCAGCGGGCTGCGTCGATGCGCGGGAGGAGCCGGAGCCAAGTGCGGCGGTAGTGCTCGCCGGCCTGCTGCTGGCTGTACGTCTCGATGCGGTGAGGGATGCCCAGGCGCCTGGACAGGGCGGTGAAGAGCGGTTGGTGGAGGGCGGTGACGAGGTCGAGCAGGGCCTGCTCGCCGAGGGCCTGGGAGTAGGCGCGCTGGTAGTGGTGGCCGTTGGCCGGGTCGGTCGCCAGCTCGTACGGGGCGTTGTCGAGGGCGCTGAAGAGCACCTCGGTGGGGAGACCGAAGCGGTCGCGCAGCCGGGCGGCCATGGCGAAGGCCAGGGACTGTACGAGCGAGGTGCCGATGTGCGGGGCGCCGTTGATCTGGGTGCCGACGACCAGAACGATCCGCTCGGGCGGGCTGGCGAGGATGCGTGGGGTCAGGACGTCCTCGGCGTGGTGGAGGGCGTTGGCGAGAACGGTGTTCGGTGAGACGGGATGGGTGGTCACGAGGTGTCTCCCTGGGGGCCGGTGGTGTGGGGCGGCAGGGGCGCGGCCCCGTTCTTGGCACGGTCGAATGCGGCCCAGACGCACTTTCCGGGGCCCGTCCGGTCCTTTACGCCCCAGCTGTCGGCGGTCGCGGCGACGATCAGCAAACCGCGGCCGTCGACGGCGGACTCCTCGGGAACGCGCTGCGTCGGCCTGTTCTCGCCGCTGTCGTGGACCTCGATCCGCAGCCCCTCATCGAGGGACTCGACGCGTACGAGGACCAGCCGGCCCACGGGCACCCCGTGAAGCACGGCGTTGGTGACAAGCTCCGAGGTGCACAGCCGCATGTCGTCGAGACGGGCGGTCTCGCCCCATTCGGTCAGGGTGGCGGCGACGAAGTCGCGAGCGGTACGCGGCGTGGTCCGGCGGCGGGGGAACAGCGTGGTGCGGTGCCGACCTGTGCCCGGAAGGAGATCTGGGGCGGCGTCGGTCGCCTCGTTGGTGAGTCTGCTTGCCATGGTCAACAGCAAAGCGACTTAACTCATTTGGGTCGGGAGCCAGCACGGGGGCCAAGACGGGGGCGACTATGGGGGCCAGAGGTCACGTGTTCCTGGGGGACGGCATGGGCGACACCGGGATCGGAGCCTTGCTCGTCCGGCTGCGCACCGCGCGCGGCTGGAGCCAGCAGAGGGTTGCCGACGAGTACAACGCCCTGGAGGGGCGCTCCGCCAAGACCGGCAAGGAGATCGGGCGGTACGAGCGCGAAGCGCGAGTTCCCGTTCCCTACGCCCGGAAGTACCTGGCGCAGCTCTTCGGTGTCGATGTTGCCGTGCTCGACCATGCTGTTGCCGTCAGCAAGGGGCAGCGGGACGGCTCCGATGCCGCCGAGGTGGAGATCGTGCCGCCGGTGCTGCCGCCCGAGAACACCCATGTCCGTGGAGACCCACTCTCCGAGGACGCGGTGCGGTCGGCGGACTTCGCCCGCTTCATCGCGCAGCGGAACGCCGACGAGTTCGTCGTGGAGCAGCTGGAGGCAGACGTCGGCCGGCTCGCCCGTACGTACGTCAGCCACCCGTTGATGGAGCAGTACGTCGAGATCAGGCGGTTACGGGATGGGGCCTTCGAGCTGCTGCGCGGGCGCCAGCACCCCCGGCAGACCACTGACCTCTACCTCTCCGCTGCTCGCCTCTGCGGCCTGTCCGCGCACGTCTGCCTTGACCTTGGCGCCTACGACTCCGCCGCCACCCACGCCCGCACCGCACGGGCCTGTGCCGAGGCGGCGGGGCACGAGGGGATGCTGGCCTGGGTACGGGCCGTGGAGTCGTTAATCGCGTACTGGACAGGGCGGTACGAGCAGGCGGCCCGGCTGGCGCAGGCCGGTCGGCGGCACAGGGCGAACGGCAGCATCGGTGCACGGCTGGCGAGTCTGGAGGCGCGGGCATTGGCGATAGTCGGCGACTCGGCAGGTGCGCTCGCTGCCCTGTCGGATGCCGAAAGATCGCGCGAGGCGATCTCGGGTCGGGACGAGGTACTGGGAGTCTTCGACTTCCCTGCGGCCAAGCAGTTTGCGTACGCCGGAACGACCCTTCTGGCCGTGGGCGGGCAGGAACACGTCCAGCGGGCCATCGTCAGCGCGGAGACAGCGATCCGCCTCTATCGCAGCGCGGACGGAGACGACCAGTCGGTTGGTGACCTGTTCGCCGCGCACCTCGATCTCGCCCGCGGGCACATGCTCCTGGGCGACCTGGATGGCACGGAGGAGATGCTCGGCTTCGTGCTCCAGTCCTCGCCGGAGCGCATGTCGGCCAGCATCGTGCGCCGGCTCACCGTTCTCGGGCGGGAGTTGGAAGGGGCGCAGTACGGTGGAGCCGCGCAGGCAGTGCACCTGCGCGAACGACTCCAGCACACGGCCGTCCGTGCGTCCCTGCCCGCCGCCCACCCTCCGGAGTTGCCGCCGTGACCGATCTGTCCGCTGCCCACGATGCCGCCGTCACCGACCGGACCCGCCTGGCGGGTAGCGCTTACAACGGAGACCAGGACCTGGCCGCTCGGCAGTCGCTCTACCAGTGGCAGACACCCCGGTACGACCTTCCCGGCCTCATCGCCGCGCGGCTGGGCGACGTGCGCGGGCGCATCGTCGATATCGGCTGCGGCAACGGCAAGTTCATCCAGCGGCTCCGCCAGGACCGCCCGGACCTGTCCCTGCTCGGCCTCGACGTCGCTCCCGGCATCCTTGCCGGCGTCTCCGGCCCGGTCGCCGTGGCGGATGCCACGAGGCTTCCGCTGGCGGCGGGGAGCGTCGACGCGGCTCTCGCGCTCCACATGCTGTACCACGTGCCCGACATTCCCCAGGCGGTCAGGGAGCTGGCTCGGGTCGTGGCGAGCGACGGGCTGGTGGTCGCCTCCACCAACAGCGACCGCGACAAGGCCGAACTAGACGACCTCTGGCAGCGGGCCGCCGGCGACGTCCTCGGCATCGAGCGCGGTCCGGCCAGGATTTCGCTCAGTGCCCGCTTCTCCCTGGAGAAGGCTCCGGCTTTCCTCGGTGAGGAGTTCAGCCAGGTGGAGGACGTCGAACTGCCGGGGACCATCACGGTCCACGACCCCGAGCCTGTCATCGCCCACATGGCTTCGTACCGCGCCTGGGCGGATCAGCACGACGTGCCCTTCGACGCGACCATCGATCGCGCCCGCACACTCGTTGCCGACCACATCGTCCGCTACGGCGCGTACGAGATCACCTGCCTTGGAGGGATCCTCGTCTGCCGCCGCTGAGATCAGTCCAGCGGCGGCCAAGGCCCGTCCAGCAGGCCGCCCGCCTCCTCGACGATCTGTTCCGCCAGGTGTTCCCGGTCTCCCTGTCGGATCGCCGTCCAGTCGTTGTAGGCGTCGGCTTTTTCGACCAGTGGCTTGAGCAGTCATCCTCTGCGATCTCGGCACCGGAACGCGTAGGACCCATGACCTCGCCGAAATGCAGCAGGCCGTCGGTTCCATCCTGAGCCCGGTCCAAGCTCAGGCCGGGCCTACCGCCTTGCCTGACCTGCGGATCGGCGGGCCAAGAACGTTGTCGACCTCCGTGGCCGCGACGTCGAGAAGTTCCTCGCCGAACAGGCAGAGAGACCCTTCCCAGGGATGTCCGAAGCTGCCCAAGCGGAAGTCCTCCGCAAGGATGATGAAGTAGTCCCCGTCGGGATACGGGCTCAGCGGCCAGGCCGGTTGCCCAGGACCGCCCACATCTTGCGGTGCGAAGCGGTACGACGGGTGCTGCCAGTCGAGGGCGAACAGAGTGCCTGACGGGCCAGCGCAGGAGGACAGTCCTTGCTCGACGACGGCGACCAGGCGGTCCAGACGCTCGTCATCCGGATCGTTGTCAAGCGCAGCGAGGCTCCAGGTCACCGACGCGACGGGCTCCTCGATGGCCGGCCACTTGAGCGGACTCACACTTGGCTGGAAGTTGAAATCCTCGTAGAAACGGTCCCATACGCGTCGGTGCTCAGCCTCTGGCAGTGTGACCACGGGATCTCCCATCATGCCGCGATCCTATCGATCCGCCTGACGGCCTCTGAGAGATCGTTCACGGAACTGCGGACAGAACCACTTTCAGGGAGCGTCGTCAGCGGCAGTCCACTGCTTCATGGGGCATCAGCTGCGGCGGACCGCGACGACCTCGGCGCCGTTCGGACTCCCTGCAGCGTCCGCCCAGAGGGGAGCGATTGGCGGGTCCGCCGGCGTGGTGGCGCCTACCCGAGGGCGGCGGCAGCGGCCTTGTAGTCGGCGGCTTGGGTCGGGGTGAGGTAGTGGCTGACGCGGATGAGTACGGTGCCGCTGACAAAGTCGTACTCGGCGAGCATGGGCATGCCCTTGGTGACTTTCTGGATGTAGTCGGCGCGGGCTTGGGAGTCGGCTGCGGTCGCGAAGACCTCGATCGCTCCGCCGAGTCCGACGCTGCCGGGCTCAGCGCCGACGACGTCGTCGACCTTGATGCGGGAGTCCGTGAACGTGACCTTGCTGGTGTACTGGTTGGGGCGGCCGAGGAGACGGTTCGGGTCGTCGTCCTCGGTGACGACGCCCGAGAGCTTGGCGGACGCGACCTTGCCGGAAAGGACCTTGAAGGCGTC
The DNA here is from genome assembly GCF_024584805.1 of Streptomyces sp. FIT100. Classification (NCBI taxonomy): domain Bacteria; kingdom Bacillati; phylum Actinomycetota; class Actinomycetes; order Kitasatosporales; family Streptomycetaceae; genus Streptomyces; species Streptomyces sp. FIT100. The sequence goes on from NZ_CP075715.1 coordinate 5,394,619, forward strand.
GCTGGCGGTGAGCTCCTTCGCTGCCGGCTTGGTCGGGACGCCAGCGGTTGCAGTGGGGGTGTGTTTCGGTTGGTCGTTCTTCTGATCACTCCCTGACCCGCACGCCGTCACGGCTGTGAAGGCGATGACGACTGCGGCAGCGGACAAGGCGGGCTTACGCATGATGGCTCCGAAGTGTGGCGGGTTTGGGTGTGTTGATCAGGTCGCAGAACTATTGCACTGCGATGTTGCAATGCGTGCGGATACCGGAAGACCGGCTGGTGTCAGTGCCCGGCCGGGCAGGTGGCGGTGGGTCGACCGCAGAGGAGCACGGGGGCATGTCCGCTGGCGTCTATCGGCAGTCTCGGATGTTCAGACGGGCGGGATAGGGCGTGGACCGGGGGAGAGCCGCTTCTGGGTACGGAGGCTGGCCCGGGCATGGTCTCCCCACGGCTACTGGGTAGCGTCCCTCGGGTGAATCTTCACCTCATCAACGATGTGCCCGACGGCCTGACCCGACGAGCGCGATCCTTTGTCGGCACGCATGGCGTCAAGGTCGACGTTCGCCCCGTCGAGGGGCACAGGCAGTGGTGGCTTGAGCGGGACATCCCGGCAGCGGTGATTGATCGCATGGCGGCCTACCAAGAGCGATGGGGCGGTTTGCTCTTGCCACCCGCACCGCAGTACGACGGAGGCCCCAAGTACCTCGATCCGGACTCGCCCGAAGCAGACTCCGCAGGGTGGTGGTTCGAAGCCGGGATGCAGCGGACCGCAGTCCCCTACTCATTCATGATCAGTCCGTCTGGCGAGTTCGGTATCCAGGCAGATGGATGGGCACCTCTTCATGCAACCATCGAGGGCTGGGTGGAATCGCTCGCCTTGGCTCACCACGCATCTATGTGGGCAAAACAGGTCACCAAGCTCGTCGGTGATGACGTCGATGGCATCGACCTGAACGGTTATGCGCCGGTGCGCGAGGTGATGGGTCTGGCCGACTCTTGGTGGAGAGGGCCCGACTCCCTGGTAGCCCTCTATAACGGCGAGGCCACGTCGCTCGACTTCCCCAGGGGCCGCATCGCAGTGATCTACTCCGGGCTTGATGAGTGGGGACTGCGAGGAGGCGTGGACGACGATGGCTGATCTTGACGTTTAACCTCGTCTCAGCTGGGGGTGGATACGGAGCAGGCGGTGCTGCCAAGCCCAAAACCGATCGCTACTGTCTTCGCATGACCGCGAACGGAGATCGTCAGTTCCCCGCCGCGCTTGCCGCTGCCATGACAGTCCGGCTTGAGTGCATTGGCGAGGATGGTGTCGACTTCGAACCCTACGAGTCCTTCCTGACTGCCGATGAGACCACCGAGTGGTTCCGTGCATGGACAGGCAACAGCGAGTTGAACGGCGACGACTTCTGCGTATTCGGCCAGGACGGCACCGGCGGGAACGCAGCGTTCTGGCTGGTTCGTCCAGGTCGGGAACTGGTAGAGCAGCCCGTTGTCTTTCTGGGCTCCGAAGGGGAGACAGGCGTCGTCGCTCGCGACCTGGGTGCCTTCCTGTGGCTGCTGGCTGACGGCTTCGGCCCGTGGGAAGCAGCCACCTCGTATGAGCCCGAGCCTGATTGGGCTCCCCAGGCCAATCGGGACCTGGCGGCTATCGCGGAGCAATTCGCTCCGGACCGCCGCGCGTCGGCAGCCGCGATCATCGCGCAGGCCACACAGGAGTTTCCTGACTTCGACGACACCATCATGAAGCTCTGCCGTTGAGCCGGGGCCCGATGCCCCGCCACGAGGCGTGGCGGGGCATCGGGCCGGGGTCAGCGGTGCCGACTGTGTTCTTCGGGCCTCATGGCCACTGGTGTGGCCGGAGGGTGCGGCGTGGCGGACATAACCGAGGTGCCGCTGACGGTGCTTCGGCTGCGAGCCGCTTGCGTCCGCCGGTTCGGCTGAGCGGTGATGCGCCAGTTGAGGACCTCGGCGGGGTGCTCGGCGCTGTCGAGTTCCCGCTGGGCGCCCATCTCCGCCATGAGGCGTCGGGGGTTGTGGCCGGCGGTTTCGGCTTGGGCGAGGGTTGTGGTCAGGGCGGTCCAAGTAGGGTCGGCGAGGATTCGGTCGGCGTGGTCGGGGAGGGTCGCGCGAACGTCCTGCTCGTAGCGGCGGGCGGTTGCGGCTCGTGGTGCGCGGTGGGTCAAGTCCGCCAGGACGGGTGCGACGGCCTGCTGGTAGGCCGCCTGGAGGTGGCGGAGGGCTTCTTCGGCCGCAGCGGCCTGCTGTTCGTGGCCGCGCTGTTCGTGCCACTTGGCGGCGGCGCGGGTCAGGTGCACGGTGGCGAAGAGCAGGGCGATGGCGAGTCCGCCGGGCTCGTTGGAGGCGTAGGCGAGTTCCTTCGCGGCCTTGCGCAGGGCGGTGGCGGCCTGGTGGTCGGCGCGGGTGGCGGAGCGGCGGGCGCGGTTGAACGCCACCGCTGCCGTGGAGGACAAGGTCATTGTGTCCAGCCCGTGTCGCCGGATCACCCTCCCGCCCACGTCGGACGAGGAGGTCACCCCGCCCACGGTCGCCCAGGTCGAGGCCATGGCCCGGGTGATGCTGCCGTACATCCGCGCGGCGATCGTCACGCTGACCGAATCAGGATTGCGAATAGGCGAGTTGCTCGGCCTCAAGGTGTCGGACGTCGACTTCAAGGCGGGCGCTATCCGCGTCGACCGTCAGCGCGCCTCCAGTCGGGGAAGATCGGCCCGCCGAAGACCGCTAAGTCCCGGCGCACCGTCCCGGTCGGCGAGGTCGTCACGGACACTCTCCTCACGCACCTCGCGGCACGCCCCTCCAAGGAGTGGCTGTTCACGATGGAGGAGGGAGAGCCCCTCAACTACCGCCGCTGGAAGACGGAGTGGAACTGCGCTCGCAGGACGCTCCAGGCGGCGGAGAGCGAGGCGGCCGAGCGCGAGGGCCGCAAGCCCGTCGAGCTGCCGCACATGGTCACCCATGACCTGCGGCACTTCTACGCCTCCGCCCTCATCGCCGGCGGAGCGAGCGTCAAGCAGGTCCAGTTGGTCCCCGGCCACGTGTCCGCCGTCATCACGCTGCGGATCTATGCGCACTTGTGGCCAGGGAAAGAGGACCGCACCCGGGCCGTCATGGTCGCCGTGCTCGGCGGCCTGCGGACCGGGTGCGGACTCGGAGACGCTGCAACCAAGGAAATCGCAGGTCAAAAGGCATGATCGAAGATCAGGCCTTCTTCGTCTCCCAGAAGATCTTGTCGATCTGCGCGATGTAGTCCAGCGCCTTCTGGCCCGTCGCTGGGTCCTTCGACGCCTTCGCGGCCGAGAGGGCCTTCAGCGCGTCGTTGACCAGCTGGTGCAGCTCCGGGTACTTCTCGAAGTGCGGGGGCTTGAAGTAGTCGCTCCACAGCACCGACACGTGGTGCTTGGCGAGCTCCGCGCGCTGCTCCTTGATGACCGTGGCGCGGGCCTGGAAGTGCGGGTCGTCGTTGGCGGCCATCTTCTCCTGGACGGCCTTGACCGACTCGGCCTCGATGCGGGCCTGAGCCGGGTCGTAGACGCCGCAGGGCAGGTCGCAGTGGGCGCTGACCTTCACCTTGGGGGCAAACAGGCGGGAGAGCATTGAGCTGTCCTTCCTCGTGATCGTCTTCTCAGGTGGGACATTACTCCGTGAGTGGCTTCTTTTCGCGAGTGCCCCCAGGGGCTTAGGCCAAAAGTCCAGGGCGGCCGTGGGCCCGCCGTCGGAACGTACCGTGGGACCGGGACCGGAGCGAGGAAGGGGAGGCGGACGATGACGGAGCCGGGGCGGGAGCCGGGGTCGCCCTTCGGGATCGCGGAGGTGACGGGGCCCTCCATGCACCCCACGCTGGCGCACGGGGACCGGCTGCTCGTGCACTACGGCGCCGCGGTCAGGGCCGGGGACGTCGCCGTGCTGCGCCATCCGCTGCAGCAGGACCTGCTCATCGTGAAGCGGCTCGTCGAGCGGCGCGACGGCGGCTGGTGGGTGCTGGGGGACAACCCGTACGCGGAGGGGGACAGCCGGGTGTTCGGCACCGTCCCGGACGAGCTGCTGCTGGGGCGCGTACGGGGCAGGTACCGGCCGCGCCCGCGCGGCGCGCGTCAGCCGTCGGTGCGTTCCGCCGTGGCCTGGGCGGTCTCGGCGCTGCGGCCGGTGCTCTCCGACCGCTCGGTCTCCAGGCGCTTGCGGGCCCGGTAGGCCGCGACGTTCGCGCGTGTGGCGCAGCGGTCGGAGCAGTAGCGGCGCGAGCGGTTGGTCGAGGTGTCGAGATAGGCGTTGCGGCAGGGCGCGGCCTGGCAGAGGCCGAGCCGGTCGACGCCGAACTCCGTGAGGTGGAAGGCGAGCCCCATCGCGGCGATCGCCGCGTAGCCGGCGGTCGCGTTGGACGGATGGTCGGCGAGGTGCATGTGCCAGCGCGGCCGGCCCTCGTCGTCGAGGTAGTCGTGGCCGGAGATCTGGGGGCTGACGGGGAACTCAAGGAGCAGCGAGTTGAGCAGGTCGACGGCGTGGGTCTGGTCGCCGGAGTCGGCGGCGTCGAAGACCGCGCGGAGCCTGGCCCGTACCGAACGGAAACGGGTCACGTCCGCGTCCGTGGCGCGGCGGGCGGCCTGGGAGGACGGGCCGAAGAGCTCGCGGACCGCCTCGACCGAGGTGAGACCGTCCTTGTTGCGAGCAGGCTCCTCGGTGTTGACGAGGCGCACGGCGTAGTCCGAGTAATAGGCCAGTTCCACTTGTAGTCCTTACGGATGAGGTCTAGTGTCAGGCGATGGACGAGGTAAGTGATGCTCTGACTTCGAGGGTATTACGGAGTGGAGGGAAACCCATGACGGAGACCGCCGCCCGGGCGAACGTGGCCGGAACCGACTGGCGCGCCTGGCAGGAGAGCTGGGACCGCCAGCAGGAGTGGTACATGCCCGACCGCGAGGAGCGCTTCCGCGTGATGCTCGACATGGTCGAGGCCGTCGTCGGCCCCGAACCGAGGGTCCTGGACCTCGCGTGCGGTACGGGAAGTATCACGGACCGGCTCCTCAAGCGGTTCCCCAAGGCCGTCAGCGTCGGCGTGGATCTCGACCCCGCCCTGCTCGCCATCGCCGAGGGGTACTTCGCCGGGGACGAGCGCGTCACCTTCGTCACCGCCGACCTCGCCGACCCCGAGTGGCCCGCGGCCCTCCCGCACGGCTCGTACGACGCCGTCCTCACCGCCACCGCCCTGCACTGGCTGCGCACCGGGCCGCTCGCCACCCTCTACGGGCAGATCGCCGGACTCGTCGCGGACGGCGGCGTCTTCATGAACGCCGACCACATGAAGGACGACACCACCCCCCGCATCAACGCCGCCGAGCGCGCCCACCGCCACACCGGAATGGACCGCGCCAAGGCCGCCGGGGCGCTCGACTGGGCCGACTGGTGGGCCCTGGCCGCCAAGGACCCGGTCCTCGCGGCGCCCACCGCCCGCCGCTTCGAGATCTACGGGGAGCACGCCGAGGGCGACACCCCGTCTCTCGACTGGCACGCCTCGACCCTGCGCGCCGCGGGCTTCGCCGAGGCCCGCGCCGTGTGGGCGTCGCCGTCCGACTCGCTCGTACTCGCCGTGAAGTAGCCGAAGCAGCCTGAAACGGGTGGGCGGGGTGCGGGCGCTGTGTGCGCTCGTACCCCGCCCTTTGGCGTGTGTGTGGTTCTGCGGGTGTGGTCAGAGGACCTTGGAGAGGAAGGCTTTGGTGCGGTCGTGTTGGGGGTTGGTGAGGACGTCGCGGGGGTTGCCGGATTCGACGACGACGCCGCCGTCCATGAAGACGAGGGAGTCTCCGACTTCGCGGGCGAAGCCCATTTCGTGGGTGACGACGATCATGGTCATGCCGTCTTCGGCGAGGCCGCGCATGACGTCGAGGACGTCGCCGACGAGTTCGGGGTCGAGGGCGGAGGTGGGCTCGTCGAAGAGCATGAGTTTGGGTTCCATCGCCAGGGCGCGGGCGATGGCGACGCGTTGTTGCTGGCCGCCGGAGAGTTGGGAGGGGTAGTTGCCGGCTTTGTCGGCGAGGCCGACGCGGTCCAGGAGGCGGGCGGCGCGTTCTCTGGCGACGGATTTGGTTTCGCCCTTGACCTGGACGGGGGCTTCCATGACGTTCTCGATGGCGGTCATGTGGGGGAAGAGGTTGAAGCGCTGGAAGACCATGCCGATGTCGCGGCGTTTGAGGGCGACTTCGCTGTCCTTGAGTTCGTGGAGCTTGTCGCCTTTTTGCCGGTAGCCGACGAGTTCGCCGTCGACGTAGAGGCGGCCTGCGTTGACTTTTTCGAGGTGGTTGATGCAGCGCAGGAAGGTGGATTTGCCGGAGCCGGAGGGGCCGATGAGGCAGAAGACTTCGCGGGGGGCGACTTCGAGGTCGATGCCTTTGAGGACTTCGATGTGTCCGAAGGACTTGTGGACGCCTTCGGCTTTGACCATGGGTGTGGTGGTCATGCGGCGGCTCCCTTCGGGCGGCGCATGGTGAAGACGCTGGTCTTGATCTTCTGCCAGGGGGTGGGGGGGAGGGTGCGGCTGGAGCCGCGGGCGTAGTGGCGTTCGAGGTAGTACTGGCCGACGCTGAGGATGGAGGTGAGGACGAGGTACCAGGCGGCGGCGAGGAAGTACATCTCGACGGGGGCGCCGGAGGTCTGGCCGATGTCCTGGGCCTGGCGGAAGAGTTCGGAGAATTGGACCACGGAGACGAGGGAGGTGGTCTTGAGCATGTTGATGACTTCGTTGCCGGTGGGCGGCACGATGACGCGCATGGCTTGGGGGATGACGATGCGGCGCAGGGTTTTGCTGTGGCTCATGCCCAGGGCGTGGGAGGCCTCGGTTTGTCCTTCGTCGACGGAGAGGAGGCCGGCTCGGCAGATTTCGGCCATGTAGGCGGCTTCGTTGAGGCCCAGGCCGAGGAGTGCGGTGAGCAGGGGGGTCATGAAGTCGGACCACTCGTCGCGGTAGACGGGGCCGAGGTTGATGTATTCGAAGACGAGGCCGAGGTTGAACCAGACGACGAGTTGGACCAGGACGGGGGTGCCGCGGAAGAACCAGATGTAGAACCAGGCGATGGAGGAGGTCACCGGGTTTTTCGACAGGCGCATGACGGCGAGGAGGATGCCGCCGAGGATGCCGATCGCCATGGAGGCGACGGTGAGCAGGAGTGTTTTGAGGACGCCTTCGATGATGCGGTTGTCGAAGAAGTACTCGGGGATCGCGTTCCAGTTGATCTTGCCTTGGGAGAAGGCGTAGATGATCAGCCCGAACAGGGCGATCGCCACGACGGCGGCGACGTAGCGGCCGTAATGCCGGACCGGAACGGCCTTGATGGCCTCCGGCCCCGCGGCGGGCGGCGGCGGTGCGTCCTCCGGACCCGTCTTTTCGATGTCGACAGTCACAATGAGCCTTTCTGTGCCCGAGTCGCGATCCGGACCGTGCAGGTCAGGAGCCGCTGTTGATCTTGGCCTCGGTCACAGCACCGGATTCGGCCTTCCACTTGGCCAGGATCTTCTGGTACTCACCGGTCTTGACGATCGCGTCGAGCGCGGCCTGGATCGCGTCGCGCAGCTGGGCGTTCTGCTTGGCGATGGCGATGCCGTACGGGGCCGCCTCGACCTGCTCGCCGACGATCTGGAAGTCCTTGCCGCCGCCCGACGTCAGCTGCGCGTGCAGCGCGACCGGGAAGTCGGCGGAACCGGCGTCGGCACCGCCGGCGCGCAGCCGGGTCTGGGCCTGCTGGTCGTTGTCGAAGGCCTCGATCGTGATCTTGCCCTTCTTGGCCTTCACGCACTTGGCGGTCTCGGCCTTGGCGAGGTCCTCGGAGACCGTGCCGCGCTGCACGACGAGCTTCTTGCCGCACAGGTCGGCCCAGGTCTTGATGCCCTTGTCGTCGCCCTTCTTGGTGTAGATCGAGACACCGGCGGTGAAGTAGTCGACGAAGTCGACGCCCTCGCCGACCTTCTTGCCGGTCTCGGAGTCGATACCGTTCTGGCGGTCCTTGGTGTCGGTCATGGCCGACATCGCGATGTCGTAGCGCTTCGAGCGCAGACCCGTGAGCAGCGAGTCGAAGGTGCCGTTCTCGAACTCGAACCTCACGCCGAGCTGCTTGCCGAGCGCCTCCGCGATGTCCGGGTCGATGCCGACGACCTTGCCGGAGGCGTCCTTGAACTCGACCGGCGGGTAGGCGATGTCCGAACCGACCTTGATGACGCCCTTGTCGCGGATCGTCTGGGGCAGCTTGTCGGCGAGCGGCGCGGCGGGGGCGGCGGGGGCGGAAGGGGCGTCGCCCTTCTCCTTCTGCTTCGCCCCCTCGGTCTGGTCGCCGCAGCCGGTGAGCATCAGTGCGCCGGCGACCGCGATCGCGCCGACCGCGGTAAGCCGGGAGGTCCGGGTCCTCGCGGTGAACGGGCGGCGGGTGGTGCTTGCGGTCATTTTCGGGTTCCTCCGGCGGGTGTGGGAGCTGCCAGCAGGGTCGGAGCACGCACCATCGGGTGTCGCGACCTTGTGTGGTTTACGGCATCTTGCCATTCGGACTGGCCCATTCAGGGGGCCTGCCATGTCAAAATCACATAACGGGTCACCCCCGAACACCGTCGGGCCGGTACATCAGGACCGGACCTTCTGCGGAGTAGCCTTCACCGGGCCGGAAAATCTCCGGCGGATCTCGATATGTGGACCAGTTTCATTTCGCAAACAGGCGGGGAACGCAGTCCTGCGGACTTGTCCCCATATTCGGTCATGAGTCACTTCACTGCGCGGATCACCGCGCGTCACGGCCTGGCCACGGTCTATTCACCGTGCGTCGATGGCGTGGTAGTGAGCCGCATATCGACTCGTCGGCGGTGCCTTCCGTCGGGTAAGAAGGATCCTTACACCCCTCATCCGGGGCTCAGGGCGCGTTGTGCGGCGCGCCCGCGCGTACGTACCACCCCTGACCGGCGGGCCAACCGGCCGGCTCAGGGCACGGACGCGGTGCCCGCCCACCCCTCCTCAACCAGGAGTGGACACCCTCAACTGATGAAGACTTAAGGGGTCAAATCACCATGGCAGCAGAGATCGTCAACCCCCACAGCGGGAGCGGCACGGAGGTGGAGAGCGTCGCCGGTGACTCCGGCGAACCCTTCGATCCGGCCTTCGCCCTGCACCGCGGCGGCAAGATGGCCGTTCAGGCCACGGTGCCGGTGCGAAACAAGGACGACCTGTCCCTCGCGTACACGCCCGGCGTCGCCAAGGTGTGCACCGCGATCGCCGAGCAGCCCGAGCTCGTTCATGACTACACCTGGAAATCGCAGGTCGTGGCCGTCGTCACGGACGGTACGGCCGTCCTCGGCCTCGGCGACATCGGCCCGGAGGCCTCGCTCCCCGTGATGGAGGGCAAGGCGATCCTGTTCAAGCAGTTCGGCGGCGTCGACGCGGTGCCGATCGCGCTCGCCACCACGGACGCCGACGAGATCGTCGAGACCGTCGTCCGGCTCGCTCCCTCGTTCGGCGGAGTGAACCTGGAGGACATCTCGGCGCCGCGGTGCTTCGAGATCGAGCGCAAGCTGCAGGAGCGGCTCGACATCCCCGTCTTCCACGACGACCAGCACGGCACGGCGGTCGTGACGCTGGCGGCGCTGCGGAACGCGGCGAAGCTGACCGGGCGCGGTCTGGGCGATCTGCGCGCCGTCATCTCGGGCGCGGGAGCGGCGGGCGTCGCCATCGCGAAGTTCCTGCTGGAGGCCGGCATCGGCGATGTCGCGGTCGCCGACCGCAAGGGCATCGTGAGCCGCGACCGCGAGGACCTCACCCCGGTCAAGCGTGAGCTCGCCGAGATCACCAACCGGGCCGGCCTCTCCGGTTCCCTGGAGACCGCGCTGGCCGGCGCGGACGTCTTCATCGGCGTCTCCGGCGGTACGGTGCCGGAGCCGGCGGTCGCCTCGATGGCGGAGGGCTCCTTCGTCTTCGCCATGGCCAACCCGAACCCCGAGGTCCACCCGGACGTGGCGCACAAGTACGCCGCGGTCGTGGCGACGGGGCGCAGCGACTACCCGAACCAGATCAACAACGTGCTCGCCTTCCCGGGCATCTTCGCGGGCGCCCTGCAGGTGCGGGCGTCCCGGATCACCGAGGGCATGAAGATCGCGGCGGCGAACGCGCTGGCGGACGTGGTGGGCGAGGGGCTCGCCGCGGACTACGTGATCCCCTCGCCGTTCGACGAGCGGGTGGCTCCCGCGGTCACCGCGGCCGTCGCCGCAGCCGCGCGGGCCGAGGGCGTGGCGCGCCGCTGATCCCGTGTCCGGGGGCTGTCGCTCCCGGACCCCACGCCTGCCCCGGGACGGGGGCGACCCCTGCCGGGTCGGCTGCCGTCCGGGTGCCACTTCCGGGGGCGTGTTCTGGACGGACGGTCCGGAACACGCCCCCTGTGCTTTGCCCTCGCGCGGTGTCCAGGGCGGCGGCCCTCGACGGTTACTCCGGAGTTGTCTATACAGGTTTTGGCATACCGTAACCTCCGGCACCTTCCCCGCTTCAGGCTCCAACTGCTGGTATGCGCACGCCGATTTCGAATCCGGAGGCGTGAGTGAACCTCGTAGTGAACGGTGACGCCGAGAGCGGGCCCGGAGGGTCCGCGGAGCCCGTCACATCAGTGACCGGGTGGGAAATGCGAGAGGGCGCGCCCGCGCTCATCGCGTACAGCTACGGCGGCGGGTATCCGACCGCCGCCGATCCCGGGCCCGCCGCCCGGGGCAGCCGGTTCTTCTCCGGCGGGAACAGCCCCCTCACCGCGCTCGTGCAGGACATCGCCCTGCCCGCACAGGGCACCACCGGGCATGCGGCCATCGACACCGGGCGGGTGCGCTACACGCTCGCCGGGTGGCTCGGCGGATACGCCACGCAGGAGGACGGCGTCCGGCTGTCCGTCGAGTTCAGGGACGCCAAGGGCACGCCCGTCGCCCTCTCCGTGCTCGGCCCGGTGACCGCCGCCGAGCGCCAGTCCCGTACCGCGCTCGTCGCGCGCACCGCTTCCGCCGCCGTACCGCCCGGCGCCCGTACCGCCCGGGTGCTGCTCGTCTTCACCCGCACCGGTGGCGGAACCTCCAACGACGGCTACGCCGACGCCCTTTCGCTGACTCTGACCGCCACGGGGGGACTCACGTGACCACTGCGACCAGGCTCAACCGACGCGACCTGCTCAAGGCCGCCGGCGCCGCCGGCGCACTCAACCTCGTCTGGCCGCTCAGTGCCGGGCTCTCGCCCGCCCAGGCCCGCGAGGCCGCCGAGGCGCTCGGCGCGGAGTACGACCCCGCGCCGTTCACGCTCGGTGTCGCCTCCGGTGACCCGGGGCCCACCAGCGTCCTGCTGTGGACCCGCCTCGCCCCGGAGCCGCTCGCCGCCGAGCAGCAACTGCCCGAGGTCGTCGAGGTCGAATGGGTCGTCGCCACCGACGCCCAGCTGGGCAACGTCATCGCCCGCGGCACCGCCCCCGCCTCGGCGACGCTCGGCCACAGCGTCCACGTCCCGGTCTCCGGGCTCGCCGCCAACACCCGCTACTGGTACGCCTTCAAGGCCCTCGGCAAGACCAGCAGGACCGGCAGGACCAAGACCGCACCGGTCGGCGCCGTCTCCTCCGTGCGCTTCGCGGCCGCCAACTGCCAGGCGTTCGCCGACGGCTTCTACGCCGCCCACCTCGGCATCGCCCGCGAGAACGTCGACTTCGTCGTCCACCTCGGCGACTACATCTACGAGCACGGCCAGGTCGGCGGCGTCCCCGCCGACCACGTCCGCGACCACGAGGGCCCGGCCGTCTTCACCGTCGCCGACTACCGCCGCCGCCACGCCCTCTACAAGGGCGACCCCTCCCTGCGCGAGGCCCACGCGGCCCATCCGTGGTTCCTCACCTGGGACGACCACGAGGTCGCCAACGACTACTCCGGCACCGGCGGCGGCGCGCCGTTCATGCAGCGCCGCGCGGCGGCGTACCAGGCGTGGTACGAGAACATGCCCCACCGCGACGCCGGAACCTCCGCACTGCCCGACCCCGAGATCCACCGGGTCCGCCGCTGGGGCGACCTGCTCGAGCTCACCGTCCTCGACCTGCGCTCGTACCGCTCCGCGCAGAACCTCGCGAACGGCACCATCCTGGGCGCCCGTCAGAAGACGTGGCTGAAGCAGGGGATATCGGCGGCGCCGGACACCTGGCACGTCTGGGCCAACTCGATCATGCTCAGCCAGCTGCGCGGCAAGCCCGGTGGCTCGTACATGTTCACCGACCAGTGGGACGGCTTCCTCGCCGAGCGCAAGGAGATCCTGAACCACGTCCACAGCAGCGGCATGGAGGACCTCGTCGTCATCACCGGCGACTGGCACTCCGCGTTCGTCGACGACATCCGGCCCGACTTCGACAACACCTCGTCGCCGGTCATCGGTACGGAGTTCACGGCGCACTCGGTCACCTCGGGCGCCTACTCCGCGAGCTGGAACGCCGCCAACGGCCCGGTGATGGGCGCGGCCAACCCGCATCTGAAGTACTTCGAGGGCAACCGCTACGGCTACGACGTCTACGAGGTCACGCCGCAGCGCTTCAGCGCCCATATGCGGGTGATCGCCGACCGCCGTGACCCGGCCTCGCCCGTGACGACGCTGACCACGTTCCACGTGGACCGCGGGAAGGCCGGTTCGTACGAGGACCCGGCGACGAAGAACTCGCCCGCCCAGTGGCGGAGGGACCGGTAGGCAAAACGGGGTGCGTGTCACACCGGTGCGCGGTTCCGCCGCGCACCGGTGCCGCCCTATCGTCGGGGCCATGTTCGCTGCCTACGCCGCCCGTATCGACCGTGACCAGCCGCTGAACGGCCTTGAACTGGGCGAACGCCCGGCTCCCGACGCCCCGCCCGGCTGGACGGTCGTCAATGTCAAGGCCGCCTCCCTCAACCACCACGACCTGTGGTCGCTGCGCGGCGTGGGCCTGTCCGAGGACAAGCTCCCGATGATCCTCGGCTGCGACGCCGCGGGCACCGACCCGGACGGCAACGAGGTGGTGATCCACTCGGTCATCGGCCAGACGGGACACGGCGTGGGGCCGAAGGAACCGCGCTCCATCCTCACCGAGCGGTACCAGGGCACCTTCGCCGAGCAGGTCGCCGTCCCCGCGTGGAACGTCCTGCCCAAGCCGAAGGAGCTGACCTTCGAGCAGGCCGCGTGCCTGCCGACCGCCTGGCTCACGGCGTACCGGATGCTCTTCACCAACGCCGGGGTGCGCCCCGGGGATTCGGTGCTCGTGCAGGGTGCGGGCGGTGGGGTCGCGACCGCCGCGATCGTGCTCGGCAAGGCGGCAGGGCTGCGGATGTACGCCACGAGCCGTGACGAGGCCAAGCGCAAGCGCGCGGTCGAACTGGGCGCGGTCGACGCCTTCGAGCCGGGGGCCCGGCTGCCGCAGCGCGTGGACGCCGTGATCGAGACGGTCGGCGCGGCCACCTGGTCCCACTCCGTCAAGTCGCTGCGGCCCGGCGGCACATTGGTCATCTCCGGCGCGACGAGCGGCGACCGGCCCTCGCACGCGGAGCTGACCAGGATCTTCTTCCTGGAACTGAAGATCGTCGGCTCGACGATGGGGTCGAAGGACGAGCTGGAGGACCTGCTCGCCTTCTGCGCGGCGACCGGCGTACGACCCGTCATCGACGAGGTGCTGCCGCTGGACCGGGCGCGGGAGGGGTTCGAGCGGATGGCGTCCGGCGAGCTGTTCGGGAAGGTCGTCCTGACGAACTCCTGAAGAGCGGGCTCGGTTGTCAACTGGGGTTGACGGGTCGAAGGGTGTCAATGTACGTTGACACCATGACCGAAGCAACCGATCTCGCCGAGCGTGCGGGCGACCGCGACCCCCGGGTCGGACTGCGGGCCGTCGCCGCGCTGCGGCGGCTGCTGGAGCAGCTCGAAGCCGTACAGGTCCGCAGCGCCCGCAACCAGGGCTGGTCGTGGCAGGAGATCGCGGCCGAGCTGGGCGTCAGCAGGCAGGCCGTACACAAGAAGTACGGGAGGCAGTGATGTTCGAACGGTTCACGAAGGATGCCCGTGCCGTGGTGACCGGTGCGGTCGCACAGGCCGAACGGGCCGACGCGGACTCGGTGACCGACGAGCACCTCCTGCTTTCCCTCCTCGACCTGGACGGCGGGCGCGTGGCGTTCGCCTTCGGTGCACTGGGGGTGACGGACCGTCGGGCATCGCTGGAGGCCGCCCTGGCCGACGCGCGGCGCCGCGGCGGAATGACGAAGGCGGAGACGGAGGCGCTGGCCGGGCTGGGGATCGACGTCGCGGAGGTCGTCGCCAGGGTGGAGGAGGCGCACGGAGCGGGTGCGCTGGCGGGTGCCGGCCGCTCCGGCCGTTCCGGCCGGGTCCGGTTGGCCCTCTCCGGGCACCGCCCGTTCACCCCCGGGGCGAAGAAGGTCATCGAGCAGTCCCTGCGCGTCGCACTGGGCCGCAAGGACCGCTCCATCGGCGCGGAACACCTGCTGCTGGCGCTGGCGGCGCGACCGGGTATCGCGGCGGAGGTGCTGGCGGAGCACGGGGCGACGTACGGGGCGCTGGAGCGGGTGATGTTCCCGCGGTCGTAGCGCGGTGCGGGGGCGGAGGCTGAGGCCGGCTCGGTCCCGGCCTCGGAGGACCCGGTGCGTGACCTGGAGCGCCTCCTGGACCGCTTCCGCGACGACATCCGCGACGCCGCCCGGGACCACGGCGTGACCCCGTCCCAACTGGCCGAAGCCCGCCGCCACCTGTCGACGACCTCGACACGCCTGGTGACACTTCTGCGCGGCTGACGCGGGCCGGGGTTTTTGGTCCTCAAGCGCCGGACGGGCTGGGGGTGGTGTGCGGTGTTGCCCGGTGTGGGGTGGGCATCCGGGGTTTTTTGTCCTCAAGCGCCGGACGGGCTGGGGGTGTGTCCGGTGGGTGGTGCGGTTCGGGGCCCCTCCGGGCTCGACTCCTCGGAGGCGGCGGCGTACAGGTTCCACCAGGTTGCGCACCCGGTGCCTGCCGCCGTCTCCTGCGGGGCCGACCCTGCACGGCCCCGCCCCGGCGCCGCCCCCGGGCGCGGGTGGGTGGGTGGTTGTCGCACCCGCGGTTCGTTGCTTGTCTGCGGGCCGGTGGGTGGTTTGTGCCCACCCGTTCCTCCCCCTAGGACTTCGTCCTGGGGGGACCCCCAGCGGAACGCCTGCCCACAAACCAGGTGGCCATCTCACGGTTTGTGAGTGGTCGTCCCGCTGGGGCGGGTCGGTGGGCACAAACCTGACCACCGGGGTCGGCCACGGCCGGTGACCTGGTCCGGGGGGTGCGGAGGGGTCGGGTTCGGGACACTCAAGCGTGATTTGTGGCACGCGCCGGAATCCCGGACGAGTACACGCTTCCGAGTGGGCGCGCGACGTACGGGGGTCCGGGGGTTTCCCCCGGAAAAGCACAGCATGCCGTCCCGGACACGAGCCCCGCAGCGCCACCCGGAGGGCAACCACCCGCCACCGGGTGACCCCAACCCCCCCAGCCCGTCCGGCGCTTGAGGACCAAAAACCCCGGCCCGCGTCAGCCGCGCAGAAGTGTCACCAGGCGTGTCGAGGTCGTCGACAGGTGGCGGCGGGCTTCGGCCAGTTGGGACGGGGTCACGCCGTGGTCCCGGGCGGCGTCGCGGATGTCGTCGCGGAAGCGGTCCAGGAGGCGCTCCAGGTCACGCACCGGGTCCTCCGAGGCCGGGACCGAGCCGGCCTCAGCCTCCGCCTCCGCCTCACGCTCCGGCGCGGCCGGCTCCGCAGCCGGCTCCGCAGCCGGCTCGGACTTGGCGTACGGCGGCCATGCCGTACCCCGCGTCATGTTCCCCAGCTGGGACGCGAGTTCCGAGAGTCCGTCCCGTACGCCCGTCGGCCAGTCGCCCCGCGCGAAGTGGCCCTGGACCTGGTCCTGGACCTGCCGGGCGATGCGCTGGACCTCCTCGCGCGCCCGCTCCTGCGCCTCCTTGGCCTGGAGGCGCGCGGCCTTCGCGTCCTCGCGGGCCCGCCGTGACTCGTCCTTCGCCCGGCGCGCCTGCTCCTTCCATTCCTGTTTGGCGCGGCGCAGTTCGTCCTTCGCCGTCTTCCAGGACTCGTCGGTGCCGCCGCTGCGGGTCTCCGACGCGGCCGCCCGCATGTCGCTGCGCAGCTTGCCCGCCGCGCCGCGCACGTCGTCGCGGATCTCCGCCGCAAGTTCGGACACGGACTCGCGGATCTCCAGCTCCAGATCGGCCAGTTCCCCGCTGCGGCCCGCGAGTTCCTCGCGCCCGGCGTCGGTGATCGAGTACACCTTGCGGCCGCCCTCGGTGGCGTGGGTGACGAGCCCCTCGGCCTCCAGCTTGGCCAGCCGCGGGTACACGGTGCCGGCGGACGGCGCGTACAGCCCCTGGAAGCGCTCCTCCAGCAGCCGGATCACCTCGTAGCCGTGGCGCGGCGCCTCGTCGAGGAGCTTCAGCAGGTAGAGGCGGAGGCGGCCGTGGGCGAAGACGGGCGGCATGTCAGAGCACCTTCCCGGTCGGCGCGTCGCCCGTGGAGGCGGGCGGTGCGGCGGGTGTGTCGGGTGTGTCGTCGTATCGTTCGTCCTCCGCGGGCGGGCGCCGCAGCAGGGCGATGGAGCCGGAGACGGTCGTGGCCCGCAGGGTGCCGTTGCCCGCGCCCAGCGTGCCGGTGATCTTCTTCGCGCCCCACTGGCCGCCGACCCGCAGGTCCTCGAAGGCGTTCGAGACGGCCCCGCTCGCCGTGTTGGCCTCGACCTTCGCGTCCGCCGGGTGCGGCAGCCGGATCGCGACCTCGCCGGAGACGCTGGTGACCCGGATGTCGGTCGGCGTGCCGTCGAGGTCGATCACCATGTCGCCGCTGACCGTGTCCGCCCGTACGGACGAACCGGCGCCGTCGATCACGGTCAGATCGCCGGAGACGGAGCTGAAGCGGAGGTCGCCGGTGACGGCCTGCGCCTCCAGGTTGCCCGATACGGTCTCTGCGCTGACCCTGCCGGAGAGGCCGACGAGCGTGGTGTCGCCGCTGACGCCGCGGACGTCCGTGCGTCCGCGGATCCCGGAGACGACGGCTCCGGCGCTGACGGCGCCGACCTCCACGGTCGCGCCGGACGGCACGGCGAGGGAGACGACGGCGCTGCGGTGCCAGCCCTTGCGGTCGAGGAGCTTGAGGAAGCCCTTCCACGGGACGTCCTCGTAGGCGACGGTGAGGGTGGCGCCGGACTGTGTCACGACGAGGGGCGGGCCCTCGATCTCGGTGATCTCCAGACGGGCGGAACTCTCGTCGGTGCCGACGACGTTCACCGTTCCATTGACGACGCGCACCTGGAGCGATGTCACGGCGTCGTCGAACGTGAGCTTCCGGGGCTCTGCGACTGTCCACGTCGAGTCGGGCATGGTGCTGACCTCCCTGGCCGGCCTTGACGCAACATATCGCGTCTTCTGTTCAATACGATATATCGCGAGCTCCGGAAGTCAAGGGGCGATCGCCGCCGCATTACTCATCAACTGGGGGCAAATTGCCCTAGCGTATGGGCCATGGACGCGACATCCGTGGGGGCTCTGCTCCTCTGCCGGGCCGAGCCCGCCGCCGTGCGGCCCCCGGCGGCGCTGCTGCGCGAGCCGCTCGTCCTCGCCCCCGCGGGCGACGGCTGGAGCGTGCTCGTCCCGGCGGGCACCCCCTGGCAGACCGGGGCCGAACCCGTCGACCGTGTCCTCACCGGCTGGGCCACGGCCCTCGCCGTCGGCGCCAACTGGCCCGCGCTGGCCCTGTGGTGGGACGCCGACCGCGCCGGCTACACCCTCGCCGCGGGCTTCCGCCGCACCGTCGGCTACGTCTGGCTCGCGGACGGCACCCCGGTGGGCATGGACGAGGCGATGAGCACGTTCGCGACCCGGCTGGGCCTGGACCCGGTGCTGGACGTCCAGGACCTGGAGCCCCTCACCCGCCCCGACGCCGACGCGGACGCCCGCGCCCGGCTGCGCGGTCTCGTCGCGGTCCTCTCCCGTACGGGCCTCGCGCTCCCCGCGGACCTCGCGCCCGGCGCGTCCGCCGAGCGACTCCGCGCGGCCGCGGAGAGCGCGCCGGGCGCCGAGCCCGTCGAGGGGCACGCCGTGCGGCACGCCGCGGTCGGCGTCGAGTGGGCCGGGGTCGCCCCCGGCCCGAGCGACGAGCCGGCCCCATACCACGAGCCGGCCCCGCAGCACGGCCTCGCCGCCCACCACGACCCGGCCGCATTCCGCACCCCGGCCGCCCGGCTGCTGTCCGTCGTCCAGCTCGCCGTCGGCGTCCCCCTCGTGGTCCGGGGCATCCGCCGCCGCAGCGCCGGCTGGACCGCGGCGGGCGCGATCCTGCTGGCCCACGGCATCGCGGGCCTCGCCTGCGACCGCCTTCGCGCGCTCCGGCCCGGCGGGCGGTGAGCGTCGCCGTGCCGGCGGGCGGTCAGGGCCGGGTGAGTCCTACTCGGCCTCGTCGTCCTCGTCGTCGAGCCGCGCCAGCCAGGTGGCCAGCCGCTCGACGGGGACCTCGAAGTCCGGGTTGAGGTCGACGAACGTACGCAGCTGCTCGGCGAGCCACTCGAAGGTGATCTCCTGCTCGCCGCGCCGCTTCTCCAGCTCCTCGATGCCTCGGTCGGTGAAGTACACGCTGCTCTCCAACGGGGGAAGGGACATACCCGGCCAGGATAGGCAGCGTTCCGCAACCGCCTCACATCGGTGCCGCCCGGGGACTAGCCTGCGATAAAACCGGGGAGCGGGGGGCGTCATGACCGAGGGCGACAACCGGGTCGAGAACCGGGTCGAGCGGATACTGCTGCCGGACGGCACACCGGTGTGGGCCAGGATCTCCGGAACCGAGGAGCTTCCGGTACCCGCCTCCGGCCCCGTGGCACCGCCCGGGGGCGGCGTCAGCTTCACCGACACCGGCTTCGCGGACCGGGTCACGGCACAGATGGAGTCGCTCCACGACCTGGTCGGCGGCGTCGCCAGGTCCATCGGCGGGGCGCTGGGATCCGTGAGCCCCGACGAGGTCAGCGTGGAGTTCGGGATCGAGCTGACCGCCAAGGCAGGCAGGGTCGTCGGACTGCTCGCCGACGGCGAGGCCAAGGGCGCCATCAAGGTCGTCCTCACCTGGCAGGGCGGCCCGCCGCCCGGTCCGGCCCCCGCCGACCCCAGAGCCGCCGCCGGCGGTGCCGGTGTCCCCGCCGCCGACGGCAACTCCGCCGCCGCGGCCGCACCCGTCGTACCCCGCCCCACGAGCACCCACGCGGACACGGACGCACGCTCCGGATCCGCGACGTGGACTCCTCCCGGCGGCGAAGGCGCCGTGCGCCCCTCGTGACGATCCCGGGGCAGGGGGGAGCGCACCCCGGCGACGGTGCCCCCATGGAGACCCTGGCCGCCCTCGTGTCCGCCGCGACGGTACGCATCCACGCGCCCACGGACGGGTATGCCACCTCGGAGCCCGGTCCGGCCGGTCCGGCCGGACCGAAGCCGTGGGGCAGCGGCTTCTTCATCGCGCCGAGCTGGGTGCTCACCTGCGCCCATGTGGCGCTGCGGGGCGGAGGGGGCGACGTGGGGCTGACGTACGAGGGAGGCACGGTCCGCGGCCGTGTCCAGTGGGCCGAGCCGGGGACCGCCGGGCCCGGCGGCTGGCCCGCGCCCGACCTCGCGCTCGTACGGCTCCTCGAACCCGCCGACCACCAGTGCGTGATGCTCACCGAACGGGTGCCGGAGCTGTTCACCCGCACGTCGGTGCTGTACTTCGGCTGGACCGAAGAAGCGGGCGAGCCCGTCGAGTTCAGCGGCCGGTGCTCCATCCGCGGAAGGCTCGGCAAGGACGGCAGGATCCGCCTCGGCAACGAGGACGAGATGCCCCAGGGCATCTCCGGCGGGCCCGTCGTGGACCCGACGCGCGGTGAGGTCATCGGCGTACTGAAGGCGCGCAGGACCGGCCAGGACGGCGGAGTGGCGGTCTCCGTCGACCAGTTGCGGCGGGTCGCGCTGCCGGACGGGCCGCCGCGCGGGGAGAGCCACGACCTCTACCACCGGGTCCTGCACGCCCACGACCGCCACCATGCCGCGGCCCATCTGGACGCGCTCGGCCACCGGCCCACCTGGACCGACGTCCAGCTCGGACTCGGCGCAGGACACGGGCGGGCGCTCTCGCCGGACCGCCGCACCGAGCTGCTCGGCCTGCTCGCCGAGCTGCCCCCGCCCGCCAGCACGACCGACCTCGTCCACGACATCGAGCAGATACTCGGCGGCCGCGTCGAGGGCCAGACCCTCGCGCCGCGCGGCCGCCGCGACGGTCTCGGCATGCTGTACGAGGGGCGCCTGGGCGACGCCGAGCTCCAGGGCATCCTGCGCTACGCCGTGCGGGCCGCGACCGCCGACCACCCGTATGTCGAGCCGGGCACCGAAGCCGCGGAGACCGCCCTGTGGGACTGGACCCGTACGACCGCGACGGGGCTGAGCAGGACGTTCCGCAACAGCCTCGCCAACGAACGGCTGGCCCGGCTCAGGGCGCGCGGCCGCGGCGCTGCCGAGGAACGGCCCGTGCCCGCCCCCGAGACCGAGCCCAGGGCCTCCGTCCTGCTCGATGTGAGCCCCCAGTTCTGGACCCCGCACCGCTACAACTGGCGCGTCGGCGTGGTCCATCCGAACGGCGACGTGCAGCCCGTCGACGAGGACGAGACCGGCGTACCGGCGCAGGCGCTGCCGGCCGCCGTCGCCGCCGCGCTGACCGAGGCGTTCCGCCGCACCGACGGGCGGGACGCGAGGGCGGCGCTCCATGTCGCCCTGCGGCGCGAGCTGTTCGACCTGCCGGTCGACACCTGGCGTGTTCCGGCGGACGCCCCGCCGCTGGGGGCGGTGCGCCCCGTCGTGCTCCGCCGCGCCGCCGGGCCGGACGCCGACGAGGAGCACGAGGACCACGAGGTCCGCACGGCGCGCTGGCAGACCCTGCGCACACAGGCCATGAGCCCCGTCGTCCTCGACTGCGAGGACAACCGGCATGTCCCCGTTCCGCCCGAGGACAAGCTGCGCCGGCTCCCGCACCCCAGCCTCCCGGTGCTCTGCCACTACGCGGACGGCACGGCCCCCGACGGGCCGGGGCTCGGCCGGGTCCTGGACAGCGGCTACGACGTGGCGCTGTGGCGGCGTCAGCGCCTCGGCGACGGACGGGTGTGCACCGAGTACCACCGCGGGGTGCGGCACGCCGTCGCGAGCGCCGCGGCGGTCGACCGGCTGCCGGCCGAGATCCGCACCCTGCGCGCCGGGATCGCGGACGGGCAGCCCGAGATGTACTGGGCGGACGGGATCGTGATCCTCTTCGACGATCCGGCCTCTCCGCTCCCGGGCACCGGCCTCGTGCTGGAGGCACCGTGACCCGGGGACCGCATCGCCGCGAGCGCCCTCCGGACGCCGCCGGGCCCGCCCTTCGGGCGGACGACGCCACTTCGAAGACTCTCCCTACCGGGGGTCCGGCCGGTCTCGCTACGGTCGACCGTACGGCCGGCGCTCCCGCCGACGGCGAACGGACGACGAGGAGCACGCAGTGACCGAATCAGGGGAATGGCTCATCTACCGCGGCGCGGGCGAGCCGCACGACGGCATCGACCGGCTGCCGCCTCCCCCGCCCTGGCGGGACTTCGACGGCGGACCGCTGGTCGCAGCCGGCCCCGAGGCCGACAGCTCCACGCCCCGGCGGCTCGGTGCCTTCCAGCACATGGCGGAGCTGCACCGGCCCAGCGCCGAGGAGCTGGAGATCGTCAACGCCGCCCTGTACCTGCGCCGTCCGCTGCTGGTGACCGGCAGCCCCGGCACGGGCAAGAGCACCCTCGCCCACGCGGTCGCCCACGAGCTGCGCCTCGGGCGGGTGCTCCGCTGGCCCGTCGTCAGCCGTACCGCCCTCACGGACGGGCTCTACCGGTACGACGCCATCGCCCGCCTCCAGGACGTCCAGATCGCCGCCCACACCGCCCATACCGCCCACACTGCCCATGCCGCCGGAGCCGACGGCGCGCGGCGGCGCGGTGCGGCGGACGACATCGGCAGCTACATCCGGCTGGGTCCGCTGGGCACCGCGCTGCTGCCCACCGCCCGGCCCCGGGTGCTGCTCATCGACGAACTCGACAAGAGCGACATCGACCTGCCCAACGATCTCCTGAACGTGCTGGAGGAAGGGGAGTACGCCATCCCCGAGCTGGAGCGCCTCGCCGACCGCGCGGGGGAGGTGGAGGTGCTCACGGACGACGGCGCCAAGGTCACGGTCAGGGACGGCCGGGTCCGCTGCCGCGCCTTCCCCTTCGTGGTCCTCACCAGCAACGGCGAACGGGACTTCCCCGCGGCGCTGTTGCGCCGGTGCATCCATCTGGAGCTGGGCCAGCCCGACCACCAGCGGCTCGCCACCGTCGTACGGGCCCATCTCGGCGACGAGGCGGCCCGGGCGGGGGACGATCTGATCGCCCGCTTCCTGGACCGTTCGCGCAGCGAGACACTCGCGGCCGACCAGTTGCTCAACGCCATCTACCTCACCCACCAGGCCGCGCCGCCCACCCGCGACCGGCTCGCCGACCTGCTCATCCAGCGCCTCGACCGCCCGAGGTGATCCCGATGCCCGACGCCGCCGACGCCCGGACGGACACCGGCGCGCCACCGGCACCCCGGCAGGACCCTTCCGATCCGATGACCGGACTCGTCGCCGTGCTGAGGGAGGCGGGGCTCGAACCGGACCCCGGCGAGCTGGCCGACGCGCTCTGGCTGGCCCGCTGGTCCCGGCCGACGGGCGACCCCGGGACCGATGACGGCGGGGGCGCCGACGGGCACGGTCGGCCGCGGGCCACGGGCGGACCGGCGGACCGCCGTACGGACACCGCCGGGGACTCGTCCGGCGAGAGCGGCGAAGGACGGCAGGCCCCTTCCGGCCGGTTCGCGCTCTACCCGCTCCCGCCGGGGACCGGCGACGGCCCGTCCGCCCCCGGGGAGACGGCTGCGGGGGAGGCCGCGGCAGAGGGCCCGGAACAGGGCGGCGCGGTGGCAGCGAGGCCGCCGCTGCCGTACGGCGGAGCGGTCGCGGGCCCGGTCGGCGTCCCCGCGGCCACGGCGCTCCCCGGTCACCTCGAACTCCAGCGCGCGCTCAGGGCCCTTCAGCGCTACCGCCCGGCCGCACCTCCCGTACGGTACGAACTCGACGAGGAGGCCACGGCGGAGCGCAGCGCCCGGGCCGGAGGGGCGATCATCCCCGTGTTACGGCCCGTCGTACGGTCCGAGGCCGTGCTCCAGCTCGTCATGGACGCGTCCTCGTCGATGCAGGTCTGGGACCGGCTCTTCGCGGAGATCCACGAGATCTTCGGCCGCCTGGGCGCCTTCCGCGACATCCGCACGTACTACCTGCACGCACGGCAGGACGGCACCGCCGCCATCGGACGCCACCCGGACCGGGACACCGGACCGCTGCGCCCGACCGGCATCCTCAGCGACCCGACGGGCCGTCATGTCACCCTCCTCATCAGCGACTGCGCCGGCGGCCTGTGGCGCAGCGGCCGCGCCCACAGCCTGCTCCACCGGCTGGCGGCCCAGGCGCCCGTGGCGGTGCTCCAGCCGCTGCCGCAGCGGCTGTGGCAGCGCACCCGGCTGCCCGCCTCCTACGGGAAGCTGACCCGGGGCGAGGGCTCCGCCGCGGCGGTCGCGCTCCGCTTCTCCGGCGACGTGCCGGCCAGGGCGGCGGACTGCCTGCCGGTGCCCGTCCTGCCGCCGGAGCCCGCCGCTCTCGGCGCGTGGGCCCGGCTGCTGTCGGGGCTCGGCGCCGGTCCGGTGCCCGCGGCCGTCGGCTGGGTCCCCGCCGAGCAGCGCCCGTCGGCACCCGCGCCGGCGCGTGCCCCGCTCACCGCCCAGCAGTTGGTGAGCCGCTTCCGGTCCACCGCGTCGAGCGCCGCAGGCCGGCTCGCCGGCTATCTGGCCGCGGCACCGCTGTGCCTGCCCGTGATGCAGCTGGTCCAGCGGACCATGCTGCCCGACGCGGGCCCCGCCGAGCTCTCCGAGGTGCTGCTCGGCGGACTGCTGACCCGCGTCGACGAACGGCCCGGCACCGCCGGGCAGTGGTACGAGTTCGCCGACGGCGTCCGGGACGTGCTGCTGCGCCCGCTCAGCCGGGACGAGGCGCTGCTCGTGCTCAAGCACTGCTCCGAGTACGTGGAGCAGCACTTCGGCAAGGGCGGCCCCAACTTCCCCGCGCTCGCCATCGCCCAGCTGACCGGAGGGCTCGACGCCGACACCGAGGAGCAGTTGCGGGAGCTGACGCTCGGCGCGTCGCCCGACGTCCCCGGAGGCGCCGACGAGAGCCGGTTCCGGGCGCCGCAGCCCTTCGCCGAGGTCGCCGCGCAGGTCATGGAGCGCTTCCTGCCCGTGCGGGGACCGGCCCACCCGGACGGACGCCAGGACCCGGGGCGTGGACCGGCGCCGTCCGCCGCGGTGCGGCGCGCCCGCGTACTCGTCGAGCGCTTCGAGGCCGACGGCATGGTGCAGAGCCTGCTCGACGCCGTGCAGCTGCTGCGCCGGGCCGCCGCCCGGGAGCAGCCGCGCGGCGCCGACCCCGGCCTGTGGGGCGCGCTGGCGGAGAACCTGCTGCGGCTGTGGCGGCTCCAGGGCGGCGGCGCGCTGCTGCGCGAGGCGCGGGAGGCCGCCCAGCTCGCGGCCAGCCACCCGCGGGCCGTGCGCGAACGTGCCGTACTGGCCCGGGTGCTGCACGCCGAGGCGCGGGACCGGCTGGCCGACGGTGACCGCCGGGGCGCGCTGGAGCTGCTGCGCCGCGCGGACCGCGAGTACACGGCGGTCGGCGCGACCTCCGGTCTGGAGCCGCCCGAGGCGCTCCGGGTGACGCTGGAGCGGGCCAGGGTGCTGGAGGAGCAGTGGTGGATCGGCGGGGACGCCTCGCTGCTCCAGGAGACCGTGGGCATGCTGGAGGCGTTCGCCGACGCCTGGCCGGACCGGGAGAACCGACCCAGTGGGCTCGCGCTGGAGCGCGGCCGGGCGCTGCTGCGTCTCGCGGGCGCCGCGCCCTCGCCCGAGCAGGCCGTCGTCTGGGCCGGGCAGGCCGCGCAGTCCCTGGAGAACGGCAGGCTCGCCCTGGAGCGCGAAGGGGCGTCCGACGAGAGCCTGGCGCGCGCCGCACTCGACCAGATCGACGCCCTGCTGCTCACCGGCGGCCGGCTGGACCGCGCGGAGGAGCTCATCGAGCGGACGCGGGCGGCGGCCGGCGACCGGCGGCAGCAGTCCGCCGTCCTGACGCGGTCGGGCCGGCTGCGGGTCCGCCGCTACGAGGAGTCCGCGCGGCCGGACGAACTGGAGCAGGCCGCCGCCGCGTTCGCCGCCGCGGGCAGGCTCATGCCGCGGGACGGCAGCGACTATGCCGCGCTGCTCGCCGAGTGGGGGGACGCCCTGCTGCGCAGGGCCGCGCTGCCCGGCGGCGAGGAGTCCGTGGGGCGGGCCGTGCGGGTGCTGCGGGACTGCCGCATGGAGACCCCCGCCGGTCATGAGCGGCTAGGCGCCCGGCTGCTGGCGCTGGGCCGGGCGCTGATGCTCCGTCACCGGGCCACCGGCGACCGGGTGGACCTGCGCGAGGCGGAGCACGTCTTCGGGCTTGCGGCGCAGGCCGCGACCGAGCCGCTGGTACGGGCGGAGTGCTGGCTGGAGCTCGGGGACTCCCACCGTCAGGGCCACGCGGTGCTGCACCGGCCGGAACGGCTGGACGAGGCCGCCGACGCCTACCGCAGGGCGGCGGAGACGGCGCGGTCCGCCGCCGGGGACGCCGCGACCGCAGGGACGGCGCTGCGGCTGGCCGCCCGGGCGAACCACCTGCGCGGCGTGGTCTACGAGGCGGCCGACCGGCCCCGCGCCGCCCGGGACGCCTACCGCGCCGCGCAGGAGGACTGGCGCCGCCTCCCGGACGGCGGCGGGCCCGCGGCGCAGGCAACGGCACGACGGCTGGCGGGACTTGACAGGTGACCGCGGGGCGGGCGGCGGCGCGTACGGCGGGGTGCGCAGGGCCCTGGCGGACGCGTGCGGCCGTACGGGGCTGGGCACATACAGGAAGCGAGGCGGTGTCCGAGGGAGGACGGGGAATGCAGGACGTGAACGGGGCGGAAGAGCCGAGCATGTCGGAGGAGGGCGCCGAGGCGGACACGACGCCGCTGCCGGACCTCCCCGACCTGCTGTCGCTGGATCTGGCGGAGCTGCGGACCCTGCGGCATCCGGTGCTGTCCGAGCTGGTCGCCGAGCTCCGTGACCGTGCGGAGCAGCCGACCGAGATGCTCTGGGGTTTCACCAGCGCCCTGTGACCACGGCGCGCATGATTTCGGTCCGAACCCGTCGCCTATCGGTCAGTTGGCCGGGAGCCGGGTTTGCCGGGGCGCGCGCGCTGGGATGGGACCGCCACGACCGGCAACGGAGGCGGGATCACGGGAGCCGAGCGGCGACGGGCAGCGACGGGGGTGCCGCAGTGGGTGCCGGAGCGGGACACGGGCCGACGCCTGAGGAGCCGGACGCGCCCATGCGGGCGAGGCCGTTCGGCCAGTTCATCGTCAAGATGCACAGCCGCTGCAACCTGGCCTGCCGGTACTGCTACCTCTACGCGGGCCCCGACCACGGCTGGCGCGACCGC
Source organism: Streptomyces sp. FIT100 (assembly GCF_024584805.1). Lineage (NCBI taxonomy): Bacteria > Bacillati > Actinomycetota > Actinomycetes > Kitasatosporales > Streptomycetaceae > Streptomyces > Streptomyces sp. FIT100. Next base: position 5,421,267 of record NZ_CP075715.1, read on the forward strand.
CCCGCCGTCCCCGCCAGGGCCACCCTGGACCGTACGGCCGAGCGCATCGCCGAACACGCCGCGCGCCACCGTCTGAGCCGGCTGTCCCTCGTCCTGCACGGCGGCGAACCCCTCCTCGCCGGCACCGCGCTCCTCGGACACCTCACGGAGCGCACCCGCGCGCTGGTTCCGGGTGCCTGCACCGTCCACCCCGTCGTCCAGACCAACGCCACCCTGCTCACCGAGGCCAGGCTGCGCGGTCTCGCCCGGCACGGCATCCGCGTAGGCGTCAGCCTCGACGGCGGCCTCGCCGCCCACAACGGCGCACGCGTCGACCACGCGGGCCGGCCCTCCTGGCCCGCCGCCGTCCGCGGGCTGCGGCTCCTCATGGAGCGCCGTCCGGCGCTGTACGCGGGCATCCTCAGCGTCGTCGACCTGCGCACCGACCCCGCCGAGGCGTACGAGTCGCTGCTCGCGCTGCGCCCGCCCGCCCTCGATCTGCTGCTGCCGCACGGCAACTGGACGGCGCCGCCCCCCGGACTGCCGTCGGACCGCGCCCCGTACGGGGACTGGCTGTGCACGGTCTTCGACCTGTGGTGGACCGGCGACGTGCGGGCCACCCGCATCCGGCTCTTCGAGGAGTGCATCGCGCTGCTGCTCGGCGCCCCGGCGGCGACGGAGTCGCTCGGCACCCAGCCCTTCACCTCCGTCGTCGTGGAGACCGACGGCAGCATCGAGCAGACCGACTCCCTCAAGTCCGCCTACGAAGGCGCCGCAGCCACCGGCCTCGACGTCTTCCGGCACAGCTTCGACGAGGCCCTGCACCACCCGGGCATCGCCGCCCGTCGCTCCGGCACCGCCGGACTCTCCGAGGTCTGCCGCGGCTGCTCCCTCGTGTCGGTCTGCGGCGGCGGCCAGTACCCGCACCGGTACCGGCGCGGCCATGGCTTCCGCAACCCCTCCGTCTACTGCGCCGATCTGCAACGCCTCATCCGCCACGCCGCGTCCCGGGTGGGCGCCGCGGCCACGACGGCCGGCTCCGGTACGGGCGGATCCGGTACGGCCGGATCCGGCACGGCCGTCGCCGGTGGCAGCCGATGAGCCGCGGGAGCCGGTCCCTCACCGAGGCGCAGATGCGCGAGCTCGGACGCACCGGTGGCAGCCCGGCCGTACTCGAACGGCTTGCCGCCGACCAGGACGCCCGGCGGCTCCTTCTGCTGCGGGCCATCCTCGACAGCGCCGAGTCCGCGCCGCGCGACACGCTGCCTCCCGCCGCGCTCGCCCGGCTGCGGCTGCACTGGACGGTTCTGGAGGAGGCGGACCGCGCGGACCGGGCCGCGACCCGGACCGTGCTCCACTACCCGCTGCTCGGCCCTTGGGCCCAGCGGTGTCTGCGTCTCCTCGCCGCGCCCCGGGCACCCACCGGGAGCACACGGGAGACCGACCACCTCGGTGCCGTCGCCGCCGCGGCGGCCGTCCGCGCCGGACTGCACCGCACCTTCCGGCTGATGGCCCGCGGCGGACGGCTCGCCCTGCCCACCCTCGGCGTCCTCGACCTGCGCGGCGCGCCCGGCGCACCCCCGTCCCCGCTGGTCGAACTCGTCACCGACGACGGCACCCTGACCGTCCTCCCGCCCGCCGCACCACCCGTGGTCGTCCGGCCCGGCGCCGCAGGCGTCCGGCCGTCCGCCGACCCGCGCTGGACCCCCGTACACCTGCTGCGCTCGCCTGCCGGGACCGTGCTCCTCGACCACCTCGACCCGTACCGGACGGCGGACAGCGGGCTGGAGCGCCACGGGCTCGCCCCCGCCGAAGCCCTCGGCAAGGAGGCGCGCGACCGCTGGGAGGAGGCATGGGCCTCGGTCGCCCCGCTCCTGGCCGTGGGCGGCAGGCAGCGGCTCGACGACCTGGCCCTGCTGCGCTGTCTCGTCCCGCTGGCGCCCCCGCCCGGCGCCGCCACGGCCGGCGGCGGCCCCCTGCACTGCAGCGGGACCCGGCGCGAGGCGTTCGGGGCGGTGCTGAGCAGCACCCCGCAGAGCCCCGCCTTCCTCGCCGCGACGCTCGTCCACGAGCTCCACCACATCAAGCTGTCGGCGCTCGCCGAACTCGCGCCGCTCCACACCGCGGACGGCCGCCCCCGCCACTGGGCCCCGTGGCGGCCCGACCCCAGGCCCTTCGACGGCCTGCTCCAGGGCACCTACTCGCACGCCGCACTCGCCGACTACTGGCAGAGGTTCGCCCTGCACACCACCGACGCGGCCCTACGGGACCTGGCCTGGGCCGAGCACGCACGCTGCCGCGAGCAGGTGGCAGCCGTTCTGCCGGTGATCGCGGGCTCCCGCAGTCTCACGCCCGCCGGACGCATCCTCACCGACGAGCTCCTGGCCCACCACACCGCGCTCGGCGCACGGCCCGCGCCCGCCGGGCACCAGGCGCGCGCCGCCGCGTACGTGGCCACCGCACGCGCCGCCTGGCAGCGCCGCCACCCGGCCGGACCGGGTGGCTGAAGGGAGTGTGTTCGTAGTCACGGGCCGTAGTCGCGGTGTAGGTTCGGGCCCGCAGACCACGATCTGATGGCCCGTCTGAAATGTTGTTGGATACGCAAGTCGAGGGAGTGGGCCTTGTCCGCAGCGCGCACGTCGGCCGCCACGGGCGACGGACAGTCCGTCACCATCAGTTTCGCCGGCTTCAACCGTGCCTGGGCCGCCTGGATCGGTGACCGGCTGGAACAGCGCGGACACCGCGTGACCTATCTGCGCTGGGACCCGCCGCCGCACACCGCGCTCGCCGACGCGCTCGGGGATCTCCTGCTGGCCCCCGGGAAGATCCTCGTCATCCTCAGCGAGTGGTACTTCCAGCTCGGCCCGCGTACCCACACGGAGTGGAACGAGGCGCTGCGCGACGTCGTCGTCCCCGCACAGGACAGGTTCGCCGCCGTCAACATCACCTCGGCCGTACTGCCCACCGCGACCGCCGTGTTCGCCGCCCCCGAGCTGTGGCCGGTCGCCGCGGCGGAGGCCGAGCGCCGGGCGCTCGCCGCGCTCGGACTGCCCGCGGACCGCGCCGGCGACCCGGCCCGCTCCGCCGGCCCCCGCTTCCCGCGCGAGGACCCCGAGGTGTGGGGCGGAGTGCCCCGCCGCAACGTCCGCTTCACCGGCCGCGAGCAGCTCCTCGGCGACGTCTACCACCAGCTCCAGCAGGCCGAGCGCGGCGCCGCCGTGTGCACCCTGTACGGCATGCCGGGGGTCGGCAAGACCCAGCTGGCGGCCGAGTACGTCTACCGCTTCGGCTCCGAGTACGACGTCGTGTGGTGGGTGCCCGCCGACAAACGGGCCACCTTCCGCGAGCAGCTCGCCAAGCTCGCACCGGCCCTCGGGCTGAACACCGGCCACGAGTACGGCGAGCGGCTCAGGGCCCTGCGGGAGGCGCTGCGCCGCGGCACCCCGTACTCCCGCTGGCTGCTGGTGCTGGACGGGGCCGACGAGCCGGAGTGGCTGACGGAGCTGCTGCCCACGGGCCCCGGCCACGTCCTGATCACCTCGCGCAACCGCGACTGGCGCGAGTACAACTCCACGATGCTCGAAATCCCCGTCTACCAGCGGGAGGAGAGCATCGCCTTCATCCGCCGCCGGGCACCGCGGCTCGGCCGGCCCGACGCCGACCAGCTCGCCGACGCGCTGGAGGACGTGCCGCTGCTGCTCGACCAGACCGCCGGCTGGCTCGGCGACTCCGACATGTCCATCGGGCAGTACCTGGACCTCCTCGGCTCGGGCGCCGAGCACGTGGTGAAGGTGTCGAAGGACTTTCCCACCGCTTTCCCCAACGCCTGGTCGATACTGCTCAACCAGCTGAAGGAGACCGTCCCTGAGTCGATCGACCTGCTGCGCCTCTGCTCGTTCTTCTCCTCCGGCACGATCCCCGTGCGCCTGCTGCGCGAGCTGGCCGACCGGGATCTGCCGCCGCAGTTCACCCGGCTGCTCGGCGACCCGCTGCTGTGGAACCGGGCGCTCAACCAGCTCTTCAAGTACTCGGTCGTCCGCAGGGAGGTGCACGAGCCGCAGGCCGACGAGGCGAGCGGCGGCGACACCCTCTACATGCACCGCATGGTGCACAAGATGGTTCAGGACGACATTCCGCCCGAGGACCGGGAGATGTTCGCCGACGTCGTACGGCAGGCGCTCGCGGCCGCGGACCCTGGACGCCCCACCGACACCAGGCAGTGGCCGCGCTACGCCGAGATCGCGCCCCATCTGAAGACGGCGAGCGTGCTGGAGAGCGACCGCCGCGAGGTCCAGACGCTGGTGCTGAACACGATGCGCTACATGTACCTGGCGGGCGAGTACAGCGCGGGCCTCACGCTCGCGACGGCCACGCTGGAGAGCTGGCGCGAGCGGCTCGGCGAGACCCACTCCAGGATCTGGGACGTCTCCTACCACTACGCCAACCTGCTGCGCGCGACCGGGAACTACGCCGGGACCGAGGTCGTCGACCGCGCCGTCATGGACCATCTCGTCGCCGAGCGCGGCTTCGGCGACCTCGACACCCTGCGCGCCGCCGCCGGGCTCGCCGCGGACCTGCGCGGACTCGCCCGCTACGACGAGGCGCACGACCTCTCCCGGCGCATCCTCGACGGCTACACCGAGCTCGTCGGCGAACAGGACTCCCGCACCGTCAACGCCCAGAACAACCTGGCCGTCTCGCTGCGGCTGCTGGGCCGGTACGAGGACGCGCTCAGGCTCGACCTGAGCACGCTGGAGGCCCGGCGCGCCCTGCTCCGCCCGCGGCACGCCTGGACGCTCTACTCCGAGATCCACTACGCCACCGACCTGCGTCTCCTCGGCCGCTATCCGGAGGCGATCTCGGTCCAGGACCTGAGCGCCCGTGTGCACCAGCAGGTGATGGGCCCCCACAACCCGCAGACCCTGCGCGCCGAGCACAACCTGGCCCTGTGCCAGTACCGGCAGGGCGACCGCCCCAGGGCCGGCGAACTGCTGGCGAGCGTCGTCAGGCGCGCGGAGACGGCCCTCGGCGAGAGCGACCCCGTGACGCAGACGGCCGCGCTCGCCCATTCGGCGTACGGCCGGGAGCACGGCGTCCTCGACGAGGCACGCGCCCAGTGCGAGGCCGTCGGAGGGCGCTATCTGGCCGTCCTCGGCCCCCGCCACCCGTACACCATCGGTACGAACGCGAACCTCGCCCTGATCCTGCGCGCCGCCGGTGAGCGCGAGCAGTCGCAGCTCCTCATGGACGAGGCGCTGGACGGCATGGAACGGGCCGTCGGCGCGGACCACCCGTGGACCCTGGGCTGCGCGCTGAACGCGACCGCCGCCCGCAACCTCGCCGGCGACCCCGAGGGCGCCGAGGCGCTGAGCCGGGACACGGTGCGCCGGGCCAGGGAGGTGCTGGGGGAGAGGCATCCGCTCACGCTCTCCGCCCTGGTGGCCCTCGCCGCCGATCTGCGGGCCCTGCGCAAGCGGGCCGAGGCGGACAAGGTCGAGGAGGAGGCGCTGGCCGGGCTCGCGGCATCACTCGGTGCCCAGCACGTGCACACGGTCTCCGCCCGCTCCCGTACCCGGCCCTACTGGGACTTCGAGCCGCTGATCACCTGAGCCGCCCGTGCGGGAAACCCGTGCGGGAAAAGGGACCGGCCCCCACCGGGTCGCTCGGTGGGGGCCGGTCGCTGCGTCAGCGGTGGCTCAGGCCTCGAAGACCTCGTTGACCAGCTGCTGCTGCTCCGCCTGGTGGCGCTTGGCCGAACCCACGGCCGGGGACGACCCGTGCGGGCGCGAGATGCGGCGCAGCCGCTCGTCGTGCGGCACGTCCGCGCCGACGGCGAGGTCCAGGTGGTCGATCAGGTTGAGCGCGATGAACGGCCAGGCGCCCTGGTTGGCCGGCTCCTCCTGGGCCCACAGGTACTTCTCGGCGTTCGGGAACTTGGCGATCTCCTCCTGGAGCTCGGCACCCGGCAGCGGGTACAGGCGCTCGAGACGGATGATCGCGGTGTCCTTGATGCCGCGCTTCTGCCGCTCGGCGTCGAGGTCGTAGTAGACCTTGCCCGAGGTGAAGACGACCTTGCGGACGTCGGCCGGGTCGACCGAGGCGTCGCCGATCACCGGGCGGAAGCCGCCGGTGAGGAACTCCTCCGCCTTGGACGCCGCGGCCTTCAGACGCAGCATCGACTTCGGCGTGAAGACGATGAGCGGCTTGTGGTGCGGGTTGTGGACCTGCCAGCGCAGCAGGTGGAAGTAGTTCGACGGCAGGGTCGGCATGGCGACCGTCATGTTGTTCTGCGCGCACAGCTGGAGGAAGCGCTCCGGGCGGGCGGACGAGTGGTCCGGGCCCTGGCCCTCGTAGCCGTGCGGCAGGAGCAGCGTGACGCCGGAGGTCTGGCCCCACTTCTGCTCGGCCGAGGAGATGAACTCGTCGACGACGGTCTGGGCGCCGTTGACGAAGTCGCCGAACTGGGCTTCCCACATGACCAGCGCGTCCGGGCGGGCCAGCGAGTAGCCGTACTCGAAGCCCATCGCCGCGTACTCGCTCAGGAGCGAGTCGTAGACGTTGTAGCGGGCCTGCTCGTCGGTCAGGTAGAGCAGCGGGGTGTAGTCCTCGCCGGTCTCCTGGTCGACGAGGACCGCGTGGCGCTGGCCGAAGGTGCCGCGGCGGGTGTCCTGGCCGGCGAGGCGCACCGGGGTGCCCTCCATCAGCAGCGAGCCGATGGCCAGGGTCTCGCCCATGCCCCAGTCGATCGTGCCGTCCTCGACGGAGGCGGCGCGGCGCTGGAGCTGCGGCAGCAGCCGGGGGTGGACCGTGACGTGGTCCGGGACGTTGACCTGCGACTCGGCGATCCGCTTGACGACCTCCTGCGAGACCGCGGTGGTCACCGAGACCGGGAACTCGGCCTGGGCGTCCGGGACATGGGCAGGCGCCGGGGTGGAGGTGGCCTCGCGGACCTCGGCGAACACCTTCTCCAGCTGGCCCTGGAAGTCCTGCAGCGCCTGCTCGGCCTCTTCCAGGGTGATGTCGCCGCGACCGATGAGCGACTCGGTGTAGAGCTTGCGCACCGAGCGCTTCTTGTCGATCAGGTTGTACATCTGCGGGTTGGTGAACTGCGGGTTGTCGCCCTCGTTGTGACCGCGGCGGCGGTAGCAGATCAGGTCGATCACGACGTCCTTGTTGAACGTCTGGCGGAACTCGAAGGCGAGCCGCGCCACGCGGACCACGGCCTCCGGGTCGTCGCCGTTCACATGGAAGATCGGCGCCTCGATCATGCGGGCCACGTCGGTCGCGTACATCGACGAACGCGAGGACTCCGGGGCGGCGGTGAAGCCGACCTGGTTGTTGATGACGATGTGGACCGTGCCGCCCGTGCGGTAGCCGCGCAGCTGCGACATGTTGAGCGTCTCGGCCACGACGCCCTGGCCGGCGAAGGCCGCGTCGCCGTGCAGGGCGACGGGCAGGACGGTGAAGTCCGTGCCGCCCTTGTTGATGATGTCCTGCTTGGCGCGGACGACGCCTTCGAGGACCGGGTCCACGGCCTCCAGGTGCGACGGGTTGGCGACCAGGCTGACCTTGATCTGCTCGCCGTCGAGACCGGTGAAGGTGCCGTTGGCGCCCAGGTGGTACTTGACGTCGCCGGAGCCGTGCATCGACTTCGGGTCGAGGTTGCCCTCGAACTCGCGGAAGATCTGCGCGTACGACTTGCCGACGATGTTCGCCAGGACGTTGAGGCGGCCGCGGTGGGCCATGCCGATGACGACCTCGTCCAGGCGGGACTCGGCCGCGGAGTCGATGACCGCGTCGAGCAGCGGGATGACGGACTCGCCGCCCTCCAGCGAGAACCGCTTCTGGCCGACGTACTTCGTCTGCAGGAAGGTCTCGAACGCCTCGGCCGCGTTGAGCCGGCGAAGGATCCGCAGCTGCTCCTCACGCTCCGGCTTGGCGTGCGGGCGCTCGACGCGGTCCTGGATCCACTTGCGCTGCTTCGGGTCCTGGATGTGCATGAACTCGATGCCGGTGGTGCGGCAGTACGAGTCGCGCAGCACGCCGAGGATGTCGCGGAGCTTCATCATCGACTTGCCGCCGAAGCCGCCGACCGCGAACTCGCGCTCCAGGTCCCACAGGGTGAGCCCGTGCTCGGTGATGTCCAGGTCGGGGTGCTTGCGCTGGCGGTACTCCAGCGGGTCGGTGTCGGCCATGACGTGGCCGCGGACCCGGTAGGAGTGGATCAGCTCGAAGACGCGGGCGGCCTTGGTGACGTCGTCGTCGTGGGAGGCGTCGATGTCCTTGAGCCAGCGGACCGGCTCGTAGGGGATGCGCAGCGACTCGAAGACGTCGTCGTAGAAACCGTCGTCGCCGAGCAGCAGGTTGGCGACGACCCGCAGGAACTCGCCGGAGGCGGCGCCCTGGATGACCCGGTGGTCGTAGGTCGACGTCAGCGTCATGACCTTGGAGATGCCCAGCTTGTTCAGGGTGTCCTGGGAGGTGCCCTGGAACTCGGCCGGGTAGTCCATCGAGCCGACGCCCATGATGACCGACTGACCGGGCATCAGCCGCGGCACGGAGTGGACGGTGCCGAGGCCGCCGGGGTTGGTCAGGGAGACGGTGACGCCCGTGAAGTCGTCCATCGTCAGCTTGTTGTTCCGGGCGCGGCGGACGATGTCCTCGTACGCCTGCCAGAACTCGAAGAAGTTCAGCGTCTCGGCCTTCTTGATGGCCGCGACGACGAGCTGGCGCTCCCCGTTCGGCTTCACCAGGTCGATGGCGAGGCCGAGGTTGATGTGCGGGGGCTTGACCAGGACCGGCTTGCCGTCCTTCTCCGCGAAGGAGTTGTTCATCGACGGCATGGCCTTGATCGCCTGCACCATCGCGTAGCCGATGAGGTGGGTGAAGGAGATCTTCCCGCCCCGGGCGCGCTTCAGGTGGTTGTTGATGACGATCCGGTTGTCGAAGAGAAGCTTCACCGGGACGGCGCGGACGGAGGTGGCTGTCGGCAGCTCCAGCGAGGCGTTCATGTTCTTCGCGACGGCGGCGGAGGGGCCGCGCAGCGGGACGAGCTCGGGGCCCGCCGGGGCCTCCGCGGCGGGCGCGGCGGCCTTGGGGGCGGCAGCGGGCTTCGCCGGGGCGGCGGGCGCGGCCGCGGCGGGCTTCGCCGGAGCCGCGGGAGCCGCCGGAACCGGGGCCGGAGCGGCGGGAGCCGGGGCCTGGGCCGCAGGGGCGGCGGGCTGCGCCGGGGCGGGTGCCGGGGCGGGTGCCGGGGCCGGAGCCGCCGGGGCCGCGGGCGTCGCCGGAGCCTGTGCGGTGCTCGGCGCCTGCGCGGCGGCGGGTGCGGTGGGCACCGCAGCCCCCGCGGCAGCGGAGCCGGCGGTGGCCGCACCGCCCGGCTTGTAGTCGGCGAAGAAGTCCCACCAGGCGCGGTCGACCGAATTCGGGTCCTGGAGGTACTGCTGGTAGATCTCGTCGACGAGCCACTCATTGGGACCGAACGCGGCAGCGGGGTTCTTCCCCTGCCCGTCTGGGTCGGTCGAAGTGCTCGAGTTACTGGGGGACTGAGACGACACGGCGGCAACCGCCCTCTTCCGCTTCACAAGGTGATGGACAGCGGAAATAAAGGCTACGCCTCCACGGCCGGGAGGTGCAGGCCGGGCGTGGTCATCGTCGCCTAAGTCACACCGGACGGTCGGTTTCGGCGTAGGGAATGGCGGGAAACAACCCTGGTTTCCCCTGGCGAAGGGTGCGCGCGACCGCGGCTGCGGGCCCCTGGCCCGCACCCCCTGACGGCACGCACGGAGAATGTGTGCCTCCGGTTCGAACCCTACGTCAACCGCGTCGCTGCGCGACTCCCGGAAGGGTGACCTGGATCCGGCAGCCGCGCTCCGATTCGGCCACTCCGATCCGCCCGCCGTGCAGCTCCACGGCCCAGCGCGCGATGGCCAGGCCAAGACCCGTACCGCCGTCGCTGCCGGGGCCGTGCGGGGCCGGGACGCTGCCCCGGTTGAAGCGTTCGAAGACCTTGTGCCACTCCGACTCCGGGATGCCGGGGCCCTCGTCCCGGACCTCCAGGTCGAGCGACTCCGTCTGCGGACCGCGCCGGGCCCGCACGGTGACCCGGCCGTGCGGCGGGGAGTGCTTCACCGCGTTGTCGATCAGATTGGCGACGACCTGGTGCAGCCGCTCGGCGTCCGCGTGCGCCGTCAGCTCCGGTGGGGACACGTCGAGGTGCAGATGCACGTCCTTGCGGGTGTGACTGCCGGACCCGGAGGAGAGCCCGCGCTGCACGGCGGCCAGATTGGCCTCCTTCAGCACCCCCGACAGATACGGCCACACCTCGAAGCGCCGTGCCCTGAGCGGTACCACACCGTTGTCGAGCCGTGACAGGTCCAGCAGCGTCTCGACGAGCCTGCCGAGCCGCTCCGTCTGCTTCAGCGCCGTCCGCATCGTCTCGGGGTCTGCGGCGGACACCCCGTCCACGACGTTCTCCAGGACCGCGCGCAGCGCCGCGATCGGGGTGCGCAGCTCGTGCGAGACGTTCGCGACGAGCTCCTTGCGGTGCCGGTCCACGGCCTCCAGGTCGTCGGCCATGCGGTTGATCGTGGAGGCGAGGTCGCCGAGCTCGTCACGGCGGCCCGCGCCGCGCACCCGGCGGGTGTAGTCGCCGTGGGATATCGATTTGGCGACCGTGTTCATCTCGTCCAGCGGCGCGGTCAGGCCGTGGGCGACGAACTGCGTGATCAGCAGCGTGGTGATCATCGCGAAGACGGTGACGTAGCGCAGCTCGGCCCCGGTCCTGAAGGCGACCAGCGCGAGGCCGGTCGTGATCAGCACCGACATGACGACCAGTGCGCCGAGCTTGGTCTTGATCGAGATCTCGACCGTGCCCACCTCGGACCGGAGCCGGCTCAGCCGGTTCATGGGGCCGGGGTCTCCAGGGCGTATCCCACGCCGTGGACGGTCCGGATCCGCTCAGCGCCGATCTTGCGGCGCAGCGCCTTGATGTGGCTGTCGACCGTGCGCGTGCCGGAGGCGTCCGCCCAGTCCCAGACCTCGGCGAGGAGCTGCTCGCGCGAGAGCACCGCGCGCGGCGTGTTCGCCAGGCAGACCAGCAGGTCGAACTCGGTGGGGGTGAGGTGCACGTCCTCGCTCCGGACCCGGACCCGGCGCTGCGCGTGGTCGATCTCCAGCTCACCGAGGCGCAGGATGCCGCTGCGCGGCGTCACGGCCGCCAGCGCGGCGCGCTCCACGCGGCGCAGCAGGACGTGCACCCGCGCCGCCAGTTCCCGCATCGAGAACGGCTTGGTCATGTAGTCGTCGGCGCCGACGCCCAGCCCGACCAGCATGTCGGTCTCGTCGTCGCGCGCCGTCAGCATCAGCACCGGCACCGGCCGCTGCGCCTGGACGCGGCGGCAGACCTCCAGGCCGTCGAAGCCGGGCAGCATCACGTCGAGGACCATCAGATCCGGCTGCCATGCCTCGGCCGCGTCGACGGCGGCCGGGCCGTCCGTCGCCGTCTGGACCAGGAAGCCCTCGGCGCGCAGCCGGGCGCCGATGGCCTCGACGATGGTGGTGTCGTCCTCGACCACCAGCACCCGGCGCTGGGCACTGGCCGTCGAGTACGACGCTGCGCCGTTGCTGCTGGTGTGTGTCTGCTCCATCGCCCCGCCCCTGTCGCGCACTGCGAGCTGCGTGTAGTTCGGTGTGTCAGGTCTAGATCGGTGTGTCAGGTCAGTCAGCGTAAAGGCATCGATCGTCTCGCGGCTACGCAGGGCGAACAGCGAGATGGACCACGTCGGGTACGCCTCGGGCAACGTGGACCTCTTCGGTTCTTACCCCGCTGAATCCGGCATTCCGCAATGACTCTTCGAAATCGCCGGAGGGTCTGGCCGACCACACGGCGAGCACCCCGCGGGGGTTCAACCTGCTTGCGCAGGCCGCGAGTCCGGCCGGTGAGTAGAGGCTTCCGTTGTCCTCCGTGACAGTCCAGTCGGGGCCGTTGTCGATGTCGAGGCAGAGCGCGTCGTATGTGTCCGAAGAGTTATGGACGTACGTGACGAGGTCCGTGTGGAGAATCACGGTCCTCGGGTCGGCGAGCGCGCCGGCGGAGATCGCCGCCAAGGGGCCTGACACGTGCCAGTCGATGATCGCCCGCTCGCGCTCGGCGACGGCGATCCGCCCCCAGGAGCGGTCGGCCGCGGCGTGAGCCAGCGAGAAGCCGGCGCCGAGGCCGCCGATGAGCACGGAGGGTGCGCGGGGCGGATCGGGGAGGTCGGCCAGGACGCGACGCGCGGCGTCGATCAGCAGCCGCTCCGACCGGCCGTCCGAAGTGTCCATCAGGAAGCACCCGTTGGCGATGATCTCGTGGACGCTCCGGCCGTCCGGGCCGCCGCGCTCCCGCAGGACGACCTCGCCGTACGGTCCCTCGCGCCGGTCGAGTGTGCGGGGCGCTGAGTCACTGCTGGGCCGCACCATGGACGGCAGGTTACGAGAAGCCCTACGGCGGGCGGCGGGTCTTCATGGCGCCTTCGGGGCGTAGGAGACGCTGACCAGCGGCGCGATCACCCGCCACCCGAGCGACTCGTACAGCCCCCGCCCGTCCGGTGTGCCGCCGAGGACGGCGGCGCCGGCGCCCCGGGCGGCCGCGGCGTCCTGGAGCGTGCGCATCACGAGGCTGCCGAGGCCCTTGCGGCGATGCTCGACGGCTGTCTCGATCTGGTCGATGACCGCGGTCCCGGATCCGCCGGGCAGGGCGATCTGGCCACGGGTCGCGAAGGTGCCGTCATCGGTGGTGACGAGGGCGCGGGTGACACCGCCGCGGGTCCAGCTGCGCAGCCGGTAGCCGGCCGGCACCGGGAGGCGGCCCGCCTCGCGGTGCAGCGACGCCGTCATGAGGAACCCGGGCTCGTCGGGCGTCCAGTCCGGCCCCAGCCAGGGCAGGACCCTCTCCGGTTCCTCGAAGATTTTCAGCCACCGGCCCGGCGTCCGCGCGGCCGCGGCGACCTCGCGGACCGCGGACTCCCCGCCGGCGGTGAGCACATGGCGGGTGGTGTGCCGGGGCAGCCCGACGTCGACGGTGAAACCCCAGGGCTCGGCCAGGGGGTCCGCGGCGCCCCGCGAGACGACCCAGCCGTCCACCCAGTCCCGTACCGCGTCCGGCAGTGATGTAACAGCCGATGTAATAGCCACTGATGTCACCAGGACATTACATCGAGTGGTCGCGGATTCCGGTATCCCCGATCGCTCATAGCGAACATGCCCCGGGGAACAACCGGCACCCCTCCTGCATTGAGTCCATGTAGCTCAACTTGACTGCCGAAGGGGAGATCATGGCTGCTGAGTCCTCGGCCTACAACGACGCCCTCACCCTGCCTGTGCTGCCGCTCGACGACGAGGTCGTGCTGCCCGGGATGGTGGTGCCGCTCGACCTGTCCGACGCCGACGTACGGGCCGCGGTGGAGGCCGCCCAGGCTGCCGCCCGCACCCAGCCGGGCAAGCCCAGGGTGCTGCTCGTCCCGCGCATGGACGGGACCTACGCCGCGACCGGCGTGCTCGGCACCGTCGAGCAGGTCGGCCGGCTCTCCGACGGCGACCCCGGCGCCCTCATCCGAGGCCGCAGCCGGGTGCGCATCGGCGCCGGCACGACCGGACCCGGCGCCGCCCTCTGGGTGGAGGGCCTCGGTGTCGACGAGACCGTGCCGGACCCCCTGCCGGGCTCCGTCACCGAACTCGTCACGGAGTACAAGGCGCTCGCCACCAGCTGGCTGAAGAAGCGCGGCGCCTGGCAGGTCGTCGACCGCGTCCAGCAGATCGACGACGTCTCCGCCCTCGCCGACAACTCCGGGTACTCGCCCTTCCTCACCACCACCCAGAAGGTGGAACTGCTGGAGAGCGCCGACCCGGTCGCCCGGCTGAAGCTCGCCACCGAGCAGCTCCGTGAGCACCTCGCCGAGCAGGATGTGGCCGAGTCCATCGCCAAGGACGTCCAGGAGGGCGTCGACAAGCAGCAGCGCGAGTTCCTGCTGCGCCGCCAGCTCGAAGCCGTGCGCAAGGAGCTGCGCGAGCTGGGCGGCGAGGCCGAGGGCGACGAGTCCGACGACTACCGGGCCCGGGTCGAGGCCGCCGACCTGCCCGAGAAGGTCCGCGAGGCGGCCCTCAAGGAGGTCGACAAGCTGGAGCGGTCCTCCGACCAGAGCCCCGAGGGCGGCTGGATCCGCACCTGGCTCGACACGGTCCTGGAGATGCCCTGGAGCGAGCGTACGCAGGACGCGTACGACATCCAGGGCGCCAAGGCCGTCCTGGACGCCGAGCACGCGGGCCTGGACGACGTGAAGGAGCGGATCACCGAATACCTGGCGGTGCGCAAGCGGCGCACCGACCGGGGGCTCGGCGTGGTCGGCGGGCGGCGCGGGGGAGCGGTTCTCGCGCTCGTCGGCCCGCCGGGCGTGGGCAAGACCTCGCTCGGCGAGTCCGTCGCGCACGCGATGGGACGCAAGTTCGTCCGCGTCGCGCTCGGCGGCGTACGGGACGAGGCGGAGATCCGCGGCCACCGGCGCACCTACGTCGGCGCGCTGCCCGGCCGTATCGTCCGTGCCGTCAAGGAGGCCGGGTCCATGAACCCGGTGGTCCTGCTCGACGAGATCGACAAGGTCGGCTCCGACTTCCGCGGGGACCCGGCGGCGGCGCTGCTGGAGGTCCTGGACCCGGCGCAGAACCACACCTTCCGGGACCACTACCTGGAGGTCGAACTCGACCTGAGCGACGTCGTCTTCCTCGCCACGGCCAACGTCCTGGAGGCCATCCCCGAGGCCCTGCTCGACCGGATGGAGCTGGTCAGGCTCGACGGCTACACCGAGGACGAGAAGGTCGTCATCGCCCGCGACCACCTGCTCACGCGCCAGCTGGAGCGGGCCGGTCTGGCCGGCGGCGAGGTCACCATCGACGAGTCCGCGCTGCGCAGGCTGGCGGGGGAGTACACCCGCGAGGCGGGCGTGCGGACCCTGGAGCGCGCGATCGCCCGGCTGCTGCGGAAGGTGGCGGCCCAGCACGAACTCGGCGAGCGCGAGCTGCCGTTCACCGTCACCGACGCCGATCTGCGAGGGCTGATCGGCCGGCCGCACCACGTCCCCGAGTCCGCCCAGGACCCGGCCGAGCGCCGCACGGCGGTCCCGGGCGTGGCCACCGGCCTGGCCGTCACCGGCGCGGGCGGCGACGTCCTGTACGTCGAGGCGTCACTGGCCGACCCGGAGACGGGCGGAGCGGGGCTGACCCTCACCGGTCAGCTCGGCGATGTCATGAAGGAGTCCGCGCAGATCGCCCTGAGCTTCCTCCGCTCGCACGGTGCGGAGCTGGAGCTGCCCGTGGCCGACCTCAAGGACCGGGGCGTGCACATCCACTTCCCGGCGGGCGCGGTCCCGAAGGACGGCCCGAGCGCCGGCATCACCATGACGACGGCGCTCGCCTCGCTCCTCTCCGGCCGGCTCGTGCGGACGGACGTGGCGATGACCGGCGAGGTCTCCCTGACCGGCCGGGTCCTCCCGATCGGCGGCCTCAAGCAGAAGCTCCTGGCCGCGCACCGGGCGGGGACGACGACCGTGGTCATCCCCAAGCGCAACGAGGCCGACCTCGACGACGTCCCCGCCGAGGTCCTGGAGAAGCTGGACGTCCACCCCGTGACCGACGTCCGCCAGGTCCTGGAACTGGCCCTGGCCCCGGCGGAGGTCCTGGCGGGGGCGGCCGCGTAGTCCCTGACGGGGGCTCGGCCCCCCGGCCTGCCGCTGGGGCTCCGCCCCGGACCCCGGACCCCGGCCCCACTGGGGCTCAGCCCCGGACCCGGGACGGCCTTCGGCCGTGTCCTCAAGCGCCGGAGGGGCTGGACATGCCGGCCCCTCCGGCGCTTGAAGGGGTCCGGGGCGGAGCCCTGAAACCCAGCCCCTCCGGCGTTTGAGGAGCGGGGTCCGGGGCAGCGCCCCGGCGGGGGTTCGGGGCAGCGCCCCCGCAATGAGGTCCGGGGCTCCGCCCCAGTTCGGGAAGGGGCGGGGTGGGGAAAGGTCGCAGGGGCTCAGCCGTTGGCCAGGGCCACCACCCGGTCCAGCGCGCCGTTGAAGCGGTTGTGGTCGCCGACGATCGGGCCCGTCGACGTGTACTGCCACATCGTGTAGTAGGACCAGCCCGCCGGCAGCGTGCCCACCGTCGTGTTGTAGCGCGCCACCCACAGCGGATTGGCCGTGGCGAAGCCGCTGTAGTTGCCGGTGCACTGCGTCCACCAGCTCGTCGCCGTGTAGATCACCGCGTCCCGCCCCGTCCGCGCCTTGTAGCGGTTGAGGAAGTCACGGATCCAGGTCACGATCGCGGACTGCGTCTTCCCGTAGCACGCGTCCCCGTACGGGTTCCACTCGATGTCCAGCACGCCCGGCAGCGTCCTGCCGTCCCGCGACCAGCCACCGCCGTTGTTCACGAAGAAGTCGGCCTGGGCGGTGCCGGTCGTCGTGTCGGGAGTGGCGAAGTGGTACGCGCCGCGGATCATGCCGATGTTGTACGAACCGTTGTACTGCTGTGCGAAGTAGGGATTCTCGTAGTAGGTGCCCTCGGTGGCCTTGACGTAGGCCCATTTCACGCCGCTGCTCCACAGCGACGCCCAGTTGACGTTCCCCTGGTGGCTGGAGACGTCGACGCCTTCGGTCTGGACGGCGCGGCCGTCGCGTGGAAGGCCGCCCTGGCCGTCGTGGGCGACGACGCCCATGCCCAGGTGGGCCGAGCCGCGTGCGGGCGTGTCCCCGGACGCGGCGGCGGCCGAGCCGGGGAGGGCGAAGACGGTGAGGAGGGTGAGGAGGAGGGCCAGGACCACGAAGAGGGCGGCGGTCACGGCGAATCGGGTCGTTCCGGACCTGTGCACGAGCATGACGTGCCTCCGAAAGGCCTCGGTGGGCGTTCAGGGGGATCGGGCGATCTGGGGGATCGCGGGCCGTGGGGGGTGGAGGCCCTGACGGTCTGTCGACATGCCGCCACAGCGGCGGTGATGTGGTGTGGACATGTCATCAATGACGCTAGGTGCGTGGCTGCCCGGGCGGAAGGGGGGCCGGTCCCCGCCGTTGGTCTACGCCTGCGAAATACTGACGGAGCTGCGGCAACGGCCGCCGCCGAAAGAAACTTTCATCATCGGGAAAGCGCGCGAGGGGTGCTGACGTGCACGTAAGCGGTACGGGGAGTGAACCCGGGCCCACTGGCGAAAGTGGTGTGGACCACGACTTCCAGGAGTTCCTCGCGCTGGAACGCGAATTGGCCGTCTTTCTGCGCCGCGCCCGCGCCAACTCGGGGGAGATGGCCCGCGAGGTCCACCCGGAACTGGAGCCCGCCGCCTACGGACTGCTCGTACGCCTGGAGGAGTGCGGGGCGCAGCGCGCCACCGACCTCGCCGTGTACTTCGGCGTCGGCAAGGCGACCATGAGCCGCCAGCTGCGCGCCCTGGAGGAGCTCGGCCTCGTCGACCGCGAGCCCGACCCCGCCGACGGGCGGGCCTCGCTCATCCGGCTCACCGACGAGGGGACCAGCAGGTTCCGGGCCGTACGCAAGGCCAGGCGCGACCGGTACGTACAGAAGCTGGCCGACTGGGACCGCGCCGAGGTCGCCGAACTGGCCCGGCTGCTCCACCAGCTGAACACGAGGGCCGAGGAGAACCCGTAGAGCCGTGGCCAGGCGTGGCCAGGCGGGGGAGCCGGGGGAGCCAGAGGAGCCAGGGGGCCGGGGAGCCGAGGGAGCTGTGGCGGCCGTGGGGCTACAGCTCCGCGTACACCGCCGTCGCGTCGTCGTGGGTCTTCCAGCGCCGGAGCCCGCCCCGCTCCGCGTCCGCGCGCTCCAGCGCCCGCACCCTTTCGACCAGGCCGTGCGGCCCCTCCTTGTGCAGCAGCCCGAGCAGTTCCGTCCAGTCGCCCTCGTCGAAGAGGTCCGTCCAGCGGGACGCCCCGTCGGTGAGCGCCGCGACCGCCCGCACCTGCCCGCGCGGCGTCCGGCCCGTCACCGCGCGCTCCGCCACCGAGGGGTCGGCGGCCGCCGTGAAGAAACCGCCCTCCTGGTTGCGCAGGGCATCGGTCGCGCTCAGCGAGCGGAGGACCTCCCGGGGGATCCGGTCCAGCCGGTCGTCCAGCACCGCCCGTACCCCGCCGTCCGGCGCGGCGAGGAGCAGCGCCGAGTCGGAGAGCACGAGATGCTCCACCCACTCCTCGTCCCAGCGTGCGACGACGACCGTCGCCTGGGGCGTGCGCACGTGAGAAAGGTCACAGGTCTCGCGGTGGGCGTCTGCGGTGCGCCTGATGGACAGCGCGAGGGCCTCGGTCAGGGGCATATCCCGCCGTGAACCGGACAGTTCGATCAGAGCCCCGCCCAGCCGGGCGGTGAACCACGGCACTCCGTGCACACATCCGTCGTCCCCCGCGGGTGGAGTGACCCCGTCCAGGACCACCAGGGTTCCGCCCCGGCCTCCGGCAGGGAGGGCGACGGAAGCCCAGTCCTCGTTGGGGCGTTCGGGATCGCCGGGGGCGGACGTGAGTTCGCAGCGCATGATCCCCAGTCTGCCCGAGCCCTCACGAGACCTTCACGAACCCCGCTGAGCGGTGCAACAGGCCCGGAATATCGGCGAGACCGTGGGCTTTGGGTCGGAATGATCGACTCCGGCGCGCTGCGGGCGGGCATCCTGCCAAAGCCCGCTCCGAAGGTCCACCCGGCGCTCCGGACGGGGCCCGGTCGCGTCCACCGAAGAGTTGTTGAGCAACTCCCGAGTGATGTTCACTCGTTCGGGTGGCGGAGCGGCCGATGCGTATCCCCCTCCCAAAAGCGCTGGAATGGTCGTAAGCCGTACCAGGGGTGGGGAGCGTTCTCGTGGAGTGACCGGCCGTCACCTCTGCTTCATGGGCGGACGAGTCGAGAATGCGAGCACCGGTGCAGAAGAAGCGGCCTCGGGGCAAGGGCGGAACGCCCGGTACGGCGTCTTCGGGGCGGGAGACCACCAGCCCCTCGACCCCGGCGGGGACTTCCGGGGTCTCGCCCGCAGGCGCCCCGGCGCCCGCGGACACCTTCCCCGCGGACACCTTCCGGGCCGGACCCGCCCGGCCCGCCCCGGCCGATCCCGGGCTGCTCCCCGGCGGGCGCCCCGTCCGGGTCCGCCGCAGGCTCGTCGCAGGCGTCGCGGCCGTCTCCCTCACCGTGATCGCGGCGGGTGCGCCGGCGATCCTGCTGGCCTCCCGGGACCTCACCGAGTCCCAGGGCCTCGTCACGCTCGCCGCGCTCAACCGGCAGGCCGTCACCCTCGCCCACTCGCTCGCCGACGAGCGCGACGAGGTCACGGCCTACATCGCGGCGGGCCGCGAGGAGCAGAGCGGCGAGAAGAAGGACCGCCGCGAGATCTCCGACAGCCGCAGCGCCCGCGTCGACCGCCAGATCGACGAGATCCGCGGCAACGTCCCGGACGACCACGCCGAGCTGAGCCGCGACCTCGCCGCCGTGCCGACCGTGCGGCGCACCGCGCTCACCGGCAAGGGCAGCGCCCTGGAGGCGTACAAGGCGTACACGGACGTCATCGGCGCGCTCCACTCGCTCGCCGACGAGCTCGCCGAGAAGACCCCGGCCCGCGCCGACGGCGCCGACCGGGGCCCGGCCGCCCTCGGCCTCGCCGTCGAGCAGGCGTCGGCCACCCGCGGTCTGCTGCTCGCCGCGCTCTCCGTGCCCGCCCCGGAGAGCGACGGCCCCACCTACGACCCCGTCACCGGCCTGCTCGTCGAGGACGAGGGCGACGAGAAGACCGAGGCCGCCCGTGGCGTCCTGAGCGCCGCCGCCCAGCAGGCACGGGTGCGCGAACTCGCCGCGCTCGCCGACTTCGACCAGGCCGCGGCCGCCGACGCCAGGGGCCGGCTCTCGGCCACCGTCACCGGCCCCGACGTCAAGACCGCCGAGGGCTATCTCACCCGCCTCACGGACCAGCCCGAACTCTCCGAGAAGGACCTCGACTCGAACCGCGAGAAGGTCGAGTCCTCGCTCTCCGCCCGCATCGAGCAGATGCGGAGCGTCGAATCCGCGCTCGCCTCCGCCCAGGCCCAGGGGCTGGAGCGGCTGCGCGACGACGACGTCACCGCCCTGGAGCTGCGCATCGGGCTGCTCGGCGGCTGCCTGCTCGTCGCCATCGGCATCTCCGCGGCCGTGGCCCGCAGCCTCACCCGCCCGCTCGCGGTGCTGCGGATCGGCGCCGCCCGGCTCGCCGGGGCGCCCGAATCCGAGGCGCCCATCCGCTTCACCGGCAGGAACGACGAGTTCGCGCAGGTCGTACGGTCCCTCAACACCGTCCACGGCAAGCTGCTCGACCTCGCCGCCCGGGCCGATGCGCTGGACACCTCGCGGGACGATCTGGGCTCCGCCCGTGAGGAACTGGCCACCCAGCGCGCCGAACTCCAGGCCCGCACCGCCGAGGTGACCGCGGAGCTGGAGAAGCTCCGCGAGACCGTCAGCCACACCTTCGTCAACCTCGCCCTGCGCAGCCTCGGGCTCGTCGAGCGGCAGCTCGGCGTCATCGAGAAGCTGGAGGAGCGGGAGCAGGACCCGGAGCGGCTCGCCACCCTCTTCAAGCTCGACCACATGGCCACCGTCATGCGCCGCCACAGCGAGAACCTGCTGGTGCTCGCGGGCGCCGAGCACGGGCACGCGCACCAGGGGCCCGTCCCGCTGGTCGACGTCATGCGGGCCGCGGTCAGCGAGATCGAGCGGTACGAGCGCATCACCATCCAGTCACTGCCGCCCCACGCGCAGGTCGCCGGCTTCGCCGCGGACGACCTGAGCCATCTGGTGGCCGAACTGCTGGAGAACGCCACGTCGTTCTCCCCGCCCGACGCGCAGGTCGAGCTCTCCGGCTGGCTGCTGGAGAGCGGGGAGGTCATGCTCTCCGTCCAGGACGAGGGCATCGGCATGACCCCGGACCGGCTCGCCGAGCTCAACGCGCGGCTCGCCGCCGCCGAGCCCGCCGACGCCGACGCCGGTGGTGAGGGTCTCGGACTGCGGGTGGCCGCGCTGCTCGCCCGCCGGCACGGAGTACGCGTCCAGCTGCGCGAGCAGAAGCAGGGCGGGGTCGCCGCGGTCGTCGTCCTGCCGAAGGCGCTGCTGCCGACCGAGCCGCCCACCGCGCCCCCGCAGTCGGCGCTCGTGCCGGGTGGCGCCCCTGTGCTGAACCTCCCGGGCTCGGTCGCCGAGGCCAACTCCAACGCACTTCCGGGCCGGTCGGCTGCCCGCGACCCGCTGGTGGCGGCGGCCGAGCAGTCCGTCCGCGAGGCGGAGCGGGCGTCGCGGGACCAGGACCAGGCGGAGGTGGAGGCGCAGGCGGAGTCCGAGGTCACCGCCGCACCCGAGCCGGCTGCCGTACCCGAGCGGGCTGCCGTACCCGAGCCGATCGCCGTGCCCGAGCCCGCTCATGAGCCGGTGCCCCAGCCCGCTCATGAGCCGGTCGCCGCGCCCGAGCCGGAAACCGAGCCCGAGCTCACCCTCCAGGTCCGCCTCCCGCGCCCGCCGGCCGAGCCCGACGCCCACGAGCGGGTCGCCGACGGGGCGGACGGGACCGACGAGGACGATCCGCTCACCGACAAGGGCCTGCCCAAGCGCACCCCCAAGACCGTCGCCGCCCCCGTCGCGCCCAGGGCGCGCACCGGGTCCGTCGACGCCGACGAGCTGCGCCGCCGCCTCGGCGGCTTCCACCAGGGCGCCAAGGAGGGCCGCCGCGAAGTCGAGGCGGAGCTCTCCGAATCCACTCAGAACATCCCGTTGGTACACGACCAGGACCAGGAACACAGCGAGGAATCGGGGGACACCGTCGAGGAGGCACGTAGTTGACCGCGACCGGCACATTCGGGCTGAGCAGTGAAGCCCGCAATCTCCACTGGCTGTTGGGAAACCTCGTCGAAGAGGTACCGGGAGTCCGCTCCGTCGCGGTCGTGTCATCCGACGGACTCCTCCTGCTGTCGTCCGACCCGGCGCACAACACCGCCTCCGCCCCGGCGCCCACCACCCCGCGCCGGGACGGCCCCCGCGGCTCCAGCGCCGACCTCGCCACCATCGTCTCCGGCGTCGCCAGCCTCACCATCGGCGCGGCCAAGCTGATGGACGGCGGCGGGGTCAAGCAGACCATGGTCGCGATGGACGAGGGCAGCGTCTTCGTGATGTCCATCAGCGACGGCTCACTGCTCGGCGTGCACGCCACACCCGACTGCGACATGAGCGTCGTCGCCTACCACATGGCGCTCTTCGTCGGCCGCGCCGGACACGTCCTCACCCCCGAACTCCGCAGCGAGCTGCGCAAATCGTTGGAGAGCGCCCAGTGATGTCCGCCGCCGTACCCGCCCCCCGGCTCCCCGTGCGCGGCGAGAGCAAACGCCCCGCCCGCGTCCGTCCGTACTCGCTCACCGGTGGCCGCACCCGCTTCGGCCACGTCCTGCTCGTCGAGACCTTCGTCGCCGCCCTCGAAGCGGGGGACGAGCGCAAGGAACTGACGAACGGAAACCTCACCTCCCGCGTCATGCCGGAGATGCGGGCCATCGTCGAGCTCTGCCGCCGGATGCGTACCGTCGCCGAGATCTCGGCGCTGCTGAAGATGCCGCTGGGCGTCGTACGCGTGCTGCTCAGCGACCTCGCGGACCAAGGAAAGATACGTGTGTACGGCACCGGGTACGGCGAGGGCCGTCCCGACCGCGCGCTGCTCGAAAGGGTGCTGAGTGGACTCCGTCGTCTCTGACCTCCCCGCCGCCGTGGAGGACGAGAACGTACAGCCCTGGCAGAACGACCGCACCCGCGCCCCGATCGCCACCAAGATCGTGGTCGCGGGCGGCTTCGGGGTGGGCAAGACGACCTTCGTCGGCGCGGTCTCCGAGATCACACCGCTCCAGACCGAGGCGCTGATGACCCGGGCGAGCGAGGACACCGACGACCTCACCGCGACGCCCGGCAAGCTCACCACGACCGTCGCCATGGACTTCGGGCGGATCACGCTCGACAACGACCTCGTGCTGTACCTCTTCGGCACCCCGGGCCAGCAGCGCTTCTGGTTCATGTGGGACGACCTGGTACGCGGTGCGATCGGCGCGGTCGTGATGGCAGACACCCGCCGGCTGAAGGACTGCTTCCCCGCGCTCGACTACTTCGAGAGCTGCGGACTGCCGTACGTCGTCGCCGTCAACCACTTCGAGGGGACGCCGGCCTACGAGGCCGACGACGTCCGGGAAGCCCTGACGATACCCCCGCACGTCCCGGTCGTGATCATGGACGCGCGCAAGCGGATCACGGTGGTCGAGGCGCTGCTGGCGCTGGTGGCGCACGCCCTCGACGCCACCCCCGAGTAGCCCGAGTAGAAAGAGCCCCGCCATGCGGAAGATCCTCATAGTCGGCGCCGGTCAGTCCGGACTCCAGCTCGCCCTCGGCCTGCAGGCGCAGGGATACGAGGTCACCCTCATGTCCAACCGCACGGCGGACGAGATCCGGTCCGGCCGGGTCATGTCCACCCAGTGCATGTTCGACACGGCGCTCCAGCACGAGCGGGATCTCCAGATCAACTTCTGGGAGTCCCAGGCCCCGGAGATCGAGGGCCTCGGCGTCTCCGTCGCCGGACCGCTCGCGGTCGAAACGAACACAGCCCCGAGGGTCATCGACTGGGTGGGCAAGCTCGACGGCTACGCCCAGTCCGTCGACCAGCGCGTGAAGATGGCCGGCTGGATGGAGACCTTCGCCCAGCGCGGCGGCCAGCTCGTCATCCACGGTGCCGCCGTCTCCGACCTGGACTACTTCTCCCGCACGTACGACCTGGTGCTGGTCTCCGCCGGCAAGGGCGAGCTCGTGTCGATGTTCGGCCGTGACGCCTCCCGCTCCCCGTACGCCGAGCCGCAGCGCGCCCTGGCCGTCGCCTACGTCCACGGGCTCGGCCCGCGCCCCGAGCACCCCGACTACGACGCGGTCCGCTGCAACCTCGTGCCCGGCGTCGGCGAGCTCTTCGTGATGCCGACCCTCACCACCTCCGGCCGCGCCGACATCCTCTTCTGGGAGGGCATCCCCGGCGGCCCGCTCGACGTCTTCCAGGGGGTGAAGGACCCCGCCGAGCACCTTTCCCTCACCCTGGAGCTGATGGAGCGGTTCACGCCGTGGGAGTACGCCCGCGCGACCAAGGTGGAGCTGACGGACGCCAACGGCACGCTCGCGGGCCGGTACGCCCCGACCGTGCGCAACCCCATCGGCCGACTGCCCGGCGGCGGCCTCGCCCTCGGTGTCGCCGACGTCGTCGTCGCCAACGACCCGATCACCGGCCAGGGTTCCAACTCGGCCTCGAAGTGCGCCGCGGCGTATCTCGCCTCGATCGTCGAGCACGGCGACAAGCCGTTCGACGAGGAGTGGATGCAGTCCGCCTTCGACCGCTACTGGGACACCGCCCAGCACGTCACCAAGTGGACCAACGCGATGCTCGGCGTCCCGCCGGAGCACGTCCTCAACCTCATCGGCGCGGCCGGCGGACTCCAGCCGGTGGCCGACCGCTTCGCGAACGGGTTCGACGACCCGGCCGACTTCGAGAACTTCTTCTATGAGCCCGAGAAGACGGCCGCGTACCTGGCCGAGGTGACCTCCGCCTCCGCTTAGGCGATGCCCGGCGGAGTACGCCGCGTTGGCGGAGGCATCCCCGTACGTCCCGTACGAGGCTGAACGTCCGCCGTGCGGCCGTTCGCACGGAGCTGTCCGCCGGACACGGCCGAGGTGCTGTCGGGCGTCGCCGGTTGTGTGGGGCCGGAGCCGTCGGACGGCTTCGGCCGCCCGGCGTCCGGGGCGTAAGAGCTGCCGCCGAGCAGTTGTTGGGTCCCGCCTGTGCGCGCGCCCTCCAGTTGCGCGAGCTGGGCGAGCTCGGCCGGGGAGAGCGATGCCAGGAGCTCCTCCACCTGCCGCAGCCGCGTCCGGACGGCGTCACGCTGCTCGCGGTGCCGCTCGGCGAGAGTCTGCTGGGCGTCGAGCGCCTTGCGCGACCGGGTCGCCAGCGCGTCGGCGTACAGTTCGCCGCGCTCCAGACGGGCGATCGTGGCGAGCCGGTGCCGGGCCATGCGCTCCATCAGGTACTCCCGGTCCAGGGCCTGCCGGGGGTTCTCGGCGAGCAGCAGCTCCAGGTACCGGGAGAGGTCGGAGCTGCCCCGGTACTGCTGGCGGGCGAGCTCACCGGCGTCGGCGCGGCTGCGCGCGAGCGCGTTGCGTGCCTCGGCGAGCTCGGTGCCGAGGCGCCGTGTCTCGGCGGCCTGCGCCGCCAGCAGCTCCCCGGTCGCCTTGAACGTCTTGCTCGCCTCCTCCGCCCGCCGGTACAGCCCCCGCAGATCGGTGAGCAGTCCGGCGACGCCCGTCGCCCGTGGAGCGGGCGCAGGAACGGGCGCCGGGGCCGGTGCCCCGGTGGCCGGCGCGGCCGCGACCGCCGTGGCGAGTGCGGCGGTACAGGCGGTGCAGACCGCCTTCAGCAGCAGGGGGCATGACATGTCATCACCTCCGGGTTCGCGCGGGACGGGGCGGCGGCCCATGGCGACGATGCTGAGTCGGCGGGAGGCGGAGCGCCTCACGGGTGGCCGGATCGGCCCAAGCGGATCACCCGGTGGGGGAGGGTCCGGTGGTGCGCCCGCGCGCCTGTTGGACCGTCAGCCGAGGGGCAGCGCGTAGAAGGCGCGGTCGCGCCACACGACGGCGGTGCTTCCGGCGACCAGCGCGCGGTAGCCGGGGACCGCTGTCCGGCCGCCCGCCTCCTGGAACTTCCACAGCCGGCTGCCGTCCGCCGTGCTGAACGCCGTGACCTGCGTGGACTCCAGGACCAGTGCGGTCCGGCCGCCCGCGGACAGCAGCACCCGCGAGCGCTCCCCGGCGGCCGGGGCGGGGTCGCTGCCGGCCTCCGTCGACTGCGCCCAGCGGGTGGCGCCGGTCGCGGCGTCGAGCGCGAACAGCTGATGGCCGGCGGTCGGCACATAGACCGTGCCGTCCCGGACCACACCCTCGCCGGAGGCGCCGCCGGCCCGCCACAGCCGGGTGCCGCTGCGGGTGTCGTACGCGTACAGGCCGTCGGCCGCCGCCGCGTACAGCGTGGCCGACGGGTCGCCGGAGACGGCGGCGTCCTGGAGGACCGTGCCGAAGTACTTGCTCCACAGGAGCTTTCCGCCCGCCCGGTCGTACAGGGAGAACAGCGCGCGGCCCCTGTTCGCCTTCACCTGCTGCGGTGTCAGCGAGGCGCCGTCCTGCCGTACGAGAATCCCGTCGGGGCGGACGGCGACGCCCTGGTAGCGCGGGACGACGCCGGGGGCGCGGCCGCCCGGGACCTGGGTGCGCCACAGCTCCTTGCGGGCGGCGGTGTCGTACGCGAAGAGGTACGTCCCCGAGCCCGCGGTGCCGGAGAACCAGACGACCGGGCCCTCGGCGGCGGCCACGGCGCTCACGTGCGCGGGCGCGGCGACGCGGTGCCGGACGGAGCCGTCCTTCGGTGAAAGCCACACGAAATGCGTCGCGCCGAGGACGAACACGGCGTCGCCCGCGACGACGGGCCCGTGCGCGGACCCCGCGGCGGCGGTCTGCGCCCACAGCCGCCGGCCGGTGCGCAGATCGACGCCGGTGCACTGCGTGGCGTCGCCCACGACGACGACACGGTCGCGCCACGCGGCCGCCCGCAGCACGCCTTGCACGGGGTGCCGGTACGCCCACCGCGGCACGGGCGGCACGCCCGGCAGCGGTTTCGCGGCGGGCCGGGCCTCGGCCGGAACGGCCTTCTCGCCCCCTCCGCTCAGCGCAACGCCGAGGCCGCCCCCGACCACCAGCCCGACGGCGCCGGCCACACCCGCAGCGACCACCACACGCCGTTCCGCGCCGGCCCTCGCGGCCAGCACGGACGCGGTGAGCGGCGACTTGCCCCCGTCCCCGCCGCCGGCGGACGGTGCCATCGCCTCCCCCGCGGGCCGGCTCCGCGGGACGCCCAGTGCCGCGGTGACCTTGTCGCCGCCGCGCCCGCCGCGCCCGCCGTATCCGCCTTGCTCGCCGCCGGTCCCGAACTCCGGGGAGCCTGCGGGTGCCGCCGGGGCACGAGGTGGTGCGGACGGGGGCCCAGGGACGGAACCGGCGTCGGTGCGGAGCGCCAGGGTGGTGCGGCCGTGCACGGCGGGGCCGGCGGCGGTTGTGGCGGCGGGCGCCGTGGCGGGCACGGCCGTGGGCGCGGGTGCGGGGAGCTCCGGAAGGGCGTCGGCCTGCGGCCGGACGAGGCGCGCGACCGCGTCCGCACGGGCGGACAGGGCGGCGAGCAGCGGGTCCGGGAGCCAGCCGTCCTTGGCCAGGGCCGCCGCGCCCTCCAACGCCAGAGTGGCCGCCGCCGTGCCAGCGGTCGGGCGGTCGGCGGGGGACTTGGCCAGGCAGGAGGCCAGCAGCTCGCGCAAGCCCTCGGGGACGCCGTCCAGTTCGGGTTCCGCGTCGGCGATGGCCGGGCCGTCGGGGAACGGGTCCGTGCCCGTCGACGCGTACGCCAGCAGCAGGCCGAGGACGAAGACGTCGGACGCCGTGCCGGGCTTGTCGCCGGTGAGCTGCTCCGGAGTGAGGTAGCCGAGGCGCACCGACAGACCGCCGCCCGGGACCGCCTCGGCGCGGGCCGCCGCGCCCAGGGCGCCGAAGGCCGCGAGCCGGGGACCGTCTGCGGCCAGCAGGACGGTCTCCGGGGCGAGGCCGTGCAGCACGGTGCCGGTGGCGTGGACCCGGGAGAGGGTCTCGGCGAGGCCCGCGCCGAGTATCCGTACCGCGCGCTCCTTGAGCGGGCCCGCGAGCGCGATCGCCTCGCCGAGCGTGACGGCGGGGACGTATGCGTGCGCGGTCCACGGCCCGGGGTCGTCCGTGCCCGTGCGGACGGGGGCGAGGACCCAGCCCCCGGCGAGCCGCTCCGCCGTGCGGGCCTCCGCCTCGAAGCGGCGCCGGAACGCGGGGAGCGCGGCGAGCTCCGCACGGGCGAGGGAGACGACGACGGCGGCAGTGCCGTCCGCGTCCTCGCCCCGGGCGACGTAATGGACCGTGCTCGCCGTCTCCCGGGAGCGTGCCAGCGCCGTGTACGGGCCGATGCGGCGCGGGTCCCCGTCCCGCAGCGGCTCGGGCAGCGGCAGCGGCAGTGGCTCCATCGGCGAGTCCCCCCTCGTACGGTCGCCTTGATCCTATTCGGCCCGCTTCGGCTTCGACCAGGGCCAGTTGAGCCTCCGGCGCTCGCGCCCCTGGGGCGCGTACTCGTACTTCCAGCCGCGCGGCAGCCCGAGCCGTTTGGTGTGGCCCGAGGGGACGCGGCGGTACGCGTGCACGGTGGGCGGGCCGCCGGCGTCGTCCGGCACCGGAACCTCGTACCAGAGCGGAGGGTTGCCGGTGGGGCCGACGAGAACGGGCAGGACCCGCCCGTCCAGGGGGCCGCCGACGAAGGGGGTGTTCTCGCTTCTCACGCGCCCAGTCTCGCGCAGGCGGGCGATGCCGTCCCTTCGGCCCGGGGTGCGGGGGTGCGGGGGTCCGGGGAGCAGCGGCGCGGCCGTTCCCGTCACCGCTCCCGGGAATCGGAGGGGTGCAGGAGGTGGCCGCCTTCGCCCACGACGGGGAGCGCGCGCCGCAGCAGCGCCGCGACCGGGCCCGTCGCGGTCTCCAGCGCGAGCAGCTTCCTCACGACCCCCGCGGTCTCCTCGTCGGATGCCGCCGTCGCGACCAGCAGCCCGATGAGGTGGTCGACGAGCCACTCCCGCAGCTCCGGGGCCGGGGGCAGCTTCTCCTCGTCCAGCCAGATCAGCGAGGCCGCCTCGACGGCGGCGATCCATGTGCGCACCATCATCCGCAGCCGTGCGCCCGCCTCCGTGACCCCGAGGTGGACCAGGATCTGCTCGGCGGCGGCGCGCCGCACCTCGTCGACGATCGCGGTGGTGCGGGACGTCTCGGCGACGCTCCCGCCGCGCAGCAGTGCGCTGAACCCGGCGTCGTGCTCGTCGACGAAGACGAGGTAGCGGTCCAGCACCCGGCCGAGGCGTTCGGTGGGCGGCCCGGTGGTCGGCTCCGCGAAGCACAGCACGATCGCGTCGGCGGAGCTGCGCAGGGCCGCCTCGTACAACTGCTGCTTCCCGCCCGGGAAGTAGCGGTAGACCAGCGGCCGGGAGACCCCGGCGGCCTCGGCGACGTCGTCGAGCGACACGTCCTCGGGCGCGCGGTGGGCGAACAGCGTGAGGGCGGCGCGGAGCAGCTGGCTGCGCCGCTCCTCGACGCTGAGGCGCCGGTACGCGCGGTTCGCCGCGGGAGCAGTCGGGGTCATACGGGCAGCGTAACCGTCGCGGTCGCGCCGCGGCCTCGGGAAGCGGCGGAGGCGGCCG
The DNA here is from genome assembly GCF_024584805.1 of Streptomyces sp. FIT100. Lineage (NCBI taxonomy): Bacteria > Bacillati > Actinomycetota > Actinomycetes > Kitasatosporales > Streptomycetaceae > Streptomyces > Streptomyces sp. FIT100. The sequence goes on from NZ_CP075715.1 coordinate 5,450,618, forward strand.
GCACCGAGGGGCCCGCAGCGGGGCCCGCAGCGGCGGGGCCCACGGCGGCCGCGGACTCGGGCGCCCCCGGCCGTCAGGCCAGCAGGCCCGAGCTCTTCCACAGCCTGCGCCCCGCGCCCCGCAGCACGCCGATGTCGTCCAGGAAGTCGGTGAGCCGCTTGGCGCCCGTCTGCATCACCTCGCGGCGGTGGCCGCTCGCCTTCACCTGGGCGACCGCCTCCCGCCGGTCGAGGCCGACGCTCTCGTACACCTTCGGGCTGACGAAGCAGACGGAGAAGACCCGCGCCGCCTCGCCGCAGCTGAGCCGCGTGAACTCCTGCTCCCACCGCGGTGCGGTGACCATCTGGCGGCGCAGCTCCTCGCGGGCGTACCGCACATGCCGGGCCTCCTCCACCACATGGATCCGCGTCACGCCCCGCACCAGGGTCTGGACCCGCTCGTCCGGGAAGGTCAGGCGCTGCATCCAGTCGAGGATCTCCTCACCGAGCAGCGTCGCCGCGAACGAGCCCGGAGTCGTCGAGACCGTCTTCAGGACGCGTGCCAGGTTGTGGTAGAAGCGCGGCACCGGGTAGGCCGGGGCGCCGCCCTTCTGGATCAGCTTCGCGAACATCATCGAGTGCCGGCACTCGTCGGCGATCTCGGTCAGCGCGTACCGGACATGACTGCTCGTCACGGACTTGTCGTAGATGTGCCGCACCAGCAGCTGCATCAGGATGATCTCGAACCAGATGCCGAGCGAGGCCAGCGACGCCGCCTCGTGGCGCGCCAGGTCCATCCGCTGCTCCTCGGACATCCGCTTCCACAGCGGAGTGTCGTACAGGGTGACCAGCTCGGGCGGCCAGAACCACTTGCCCTCCTCGAACGGGGCGTCCCAGTCGAGCTCCTCGTCGGGGTCGAAGGAGTGCTTCGCCGAGGATTCGAGCAGGCGCTGGGCGACCTGTTCGCGGTCCCGGAGCGGGCCGAGGGCATCGCGGAGGAGAGTGAGATCGCGTTCGGTCCCAGTCGTCATGTACTTATGAGACTGCCCGTCAGTAAGGCCGTCAATCCCTTGCGCGGTACTTGTTGACTACTCGTCTACCAACGTGTGAGCCTGCCAACAGACCGTCAGTTCGTCCGTACGAGGCGAGGGAGCCGCTCGTGTCGACGTTTGACCGCTACACCAGCCCGCCCAAGGAACGTGTCTGGTCCGTCCCGGCCTCCGGCGCGGCCCGCTTCAACTGGGAGTACGACCACGGGCGCGACCGCCTTCTCGCCCTCTACCAGAAGGGCAAGGACAAGCAGTGGGACGGCGCCAAGCGGATCGACTGGGAGCTTGAGGTCGACCCGTACGACCCGCTCGGCACCCCGGACGAGGCGATCGTGCTGCACGGCACCCGCCACTGGCCGAAGCTCACCGAGAAGGACAAGGGCGAGCTGCGGCGGACCTACACCGCCTGGCAGTTCAGCCAGTTCCTGCACGGCGAGCAGGGGGCGATGGTGTGCGCGGCGCGGATCGTCGAGTCCGTGCCCGACCTCGACGCGAAGTTCTACTCCGCGACCCAGACCATGGACGAGGCCCGGCACGCGGAGATCTACGGACGCTTCCTGCACGAGAAGATCGGCCTGCTCTACCCGATCGACGACAACCTCCAGGGCCTCCTCGGCGACACCCTGCGCGACTCCCGCTGGGACATGCCCTACCTCGGCATGCAGGTGCTCATCGAGGGCCTCGCGCTCGCCGCCTTCGGAATGATCCGGGACACCACCGAGAAGCCGCTGCCCAAACAGATCCTGGCGTACGTCATGCAGGACGAGGCCCGGCACGTCGCCTTCGGGCGGATGGCGCTGCGCGACTACTACCAGCAGCTGACGGACGCGGAGCTGCGCGAGCGCGAGGAGTTCGTCATCGAGGGCTGCTACCTGATGCGCGACCGGATCCGCGGGATCGAGGTGCTGGAGGACTTCGGCATCCCCCGCAAGGAGGCGGAGGAGTACACCGAGCAGTCCGAGTTCCTGCACCTCTTCAGGAAGCTGCTCTTCAGCCGGATCGTGCCGTGCGTCAAGGACATCGGCCTGTGGGGCGAGCGGCTCCAGAGGGCCTACGTCGACATGGGCGTCTTCGACCTCGGCGACTCCAACCTCGACCTGCTGATGACCCAGGACGAGGAAGTCGCGGACCATCTGGACCGCGAACGCTTCGCGGCGGAGGAGGCCGAGCGGGTGGCCGAGGTCCGGCGGACGATCGCGGAGGGCGAGGGCTGACTCACCGCGCACCCCGCAGCGCCGTCTGCATCATCGCGCGGGCGATGGGTGCCGCGTCGCCGCCGCCGCTGATCTCGGCGCGGTCGGCCTCCGCGTCCTCGACGACCACCGCGACCGCCACCGCGGGGCGGCCGGCCTTGGGGTGCTGGGCCCAGGCGATGAACCAGGCGTAGGGCGTGCCCGTGTTGCCGAGGCCGTGCTGGGCCGTGCCCGTCTTGCCGCCGACCACCGCGCCCTTGATCGCCGCGCTCGACCCGGTGCCCTTCTCGACCGCCTCGACCATCAGCCGCCGCAGCTCCAGCGCCGTCGCCGGGTTCATCGCGCGCTGGTAGGTGCGGCGGGGCGTCGTGCGCACCGTGTCGCCGTCCCGGGTCGTGGTCCGGTCGACCAGGTACGGGTAGGCCAGCTCCCCGCCGTTGGCGACGGCCGCCGCGACCATCGCCATCTGGAGCGGCGTCGCCGTGGTGTCGAACTGGCCGATCGACGACAGTGCCAGCTGGTCCACGCTCATGCGCCGGTCGAAGTTGGAGACGGCCACCCGGGAGGGGATCCTCAGCCCGCGGTCGTTGAAGCCGAACCTGCCCACCGCGTCGAGCATCCGCTCCAGCCCCACCTTCACGCCGAGGTTGGCCATCACCGTGTTGCAGGACCACTGGATCGCGTAGGCCAGCGACGCCTTCCTGCAGCCCTTCACCGGGTTGGGCAGCTTCGTCCGCGTGGTGGGCAGGACGTACGGGTCGGGCGTGTCGGTGCGGGCGTCGGGGTCGGTGACGACCCGCGCGTCCAGCGCCGCCGCCGCCGTCACGATCTTGAAGGTGGAGCCGGGCGGATACGTCTGCCGGATCGCCCGGTTGAGCATCGGCTGGTGCACGGCCCCGTTGAGCCGCTGCCACTCCGAGGTCACCGCCGCGCTGTTCCCGGAGAGCGCCCCCGGGTCGTACGACGGGCTGCTGACCAGCGCCAGGATCCGGCCGCTCGACGGGTCGAGCGCGACGACGGCGCCCCGCCGCCCGGCGAGACCGTCGTACGCGATCCGCTGGAGCGTGGGCTCGACGGTGGTGACAACGGTGCCGCCGGGCCTGCGCGAGCGGGTGAAGTCGTTCCAGAGGGGGAGCGGGGCGAGCAGCGGGTCCGTGCCGGTCAGCACCCCGTCCTCGGCGTACTCCAGCAGCGTGTCGCCGTAGAGCTGGGAGGAGTAGCCGGTGACGGGCGCGTAGAGCGGGCCGTTGCGGTACGTACGCTCGTAGCGGAGCTGCTGCCGGGTGTCCTTGGAGCCGGTGACCGTCCGGCCGCCGACGACGATGTCGCCGCGCGGGGCCGCGTAACGGGCGATGAGGGGGCGCCGGTTGGCCTGGTTCGCGTTGAGCTCGCCGGCGTCGATGACCTGCACGCGCACGGCGTTGACCAGCAGCGCGGCCAGCAGGAGCAGACAGATGGCGGCGGCGCGCCGCATGTAGCGGGTCATCGTCCGTCCCCGTCCGCCGGTGCCGCGGCCAGGGCGGGCGGTGCCGGCAGCTCCGCCGGCGGCGGCTCGGGGTCCGGTGTCCGGGCCGAGTCGCTGAGGCGGATGAGCAGCGCCACGATGATCCAGTTGGTGACGACCGACGAACCGCCCTGTGCGAGGAACGGCATCGCCATGCCGGTGAGCGGGATCAGCCCGGTCACCCCGCCCGCGATGACGAAGACCTGGACGGCGACGATGGCGGCGAGACCGACGGCCAGGAGCCGGCCGAAGGTGTCGCGGAGGGCGAGGCCCGCCTGGTAGCCGCGGGCCACCAGCAGCCCGTAGAGCAGGAAGAGCGCGGTCAGTCCGGCGAGTCCCAGCTCCTCGCCCGCGGTGGCCAGGATGAAGTCGGACTTGGCGGCGAAGCCGATCAGGATGGAGTGCCCGGCTCCGAGGCCGGTGCCCTGGATCCCGCCGGCGGCGAAGGAGAACAGCGCCTGGGCGAGCTGTCCGGGCCCCTGGCCCGCCTCGATGGAGGCGAACGGCTCGCGCCAGACCTCGACCCGGCCGTGCACATGCGGTTCGAGGGTGCCGACGGCGAGCGCGCCGACGGCGGCGAGCAGCAGTCCGACGGCGATCCAGCCCGTCCGCCCCGTCGCCACGTACAGCATGATCACGAAGAGGCCGAAGAAGAGCAGCGAGGTGCCGAGGTCCCGTTCGAGGACCAGGACCGCGACGCTGAGCAGCCAGATCGCGACGATGGGGCCGAGGACCCGCCCCGTGGGGAACTGGAACTTCCAGATCCGTCGGCCGGTATAGGCGAGCGCGCCCTGGTTGGCGGCGAGATACGCGGCGAAGAACACCGCGAGCAGGATCTTGGCGAACTCGCCGGGCTGGAAGGAGAACCCGCCGATCCGGATCCAGATGCGGGCTCCGTTCACGGCGGGGAAGAAGATCGGCACGATCATCAGGACGAGAGCGGCGGCGACCGAGACATAGGCGTACCGCTGGAGCAGCCGGTGGTCACGGAGCAGGACCACGGCCGCGATGAAGAGCGCGACACCGAGGGTGGACCACACGAGCTGGGCGGGGGCGGCCCGGTCGCCGGGCGTCTCCAGGTCGAGCCGGTAGATCAGCACCAGGCCGAGGCCGTTGAGCAGGACCGCGATCGGGAGCAGCAGGGGATCGGCGTACGGGGCGCGCAGCCGTACGGCGAGATGCGCGAGCAGGGCGAGCAGGCCCAGGCCCGCGCCGTAGGCGACCGCGTCGGGCGGAAGGGCGCCGTCGTGGTTGAGGCCGACGGCGGCGTAGCCGTAGACGGAGATGAGGACGGCGCAGACGAGGAGCGAGAGCTCGACCCCCCGCCGTGCCTGCGGGCGAAGTGCGGGCGGGGGAGCGTCCGCTGCCGTTGCGGTCATGCCCCGCAACGTAGCAAGCAGGGTCGTTATGCCCGCTTATCCAGCACATCAGGCGTGCCGTCCGGCATCGGCGGAGCGTCGGCGAGATGGACGTACTCGGGCAGCCTCAGGCGCGCGACGGCGCCGCCGTCCGGTGCGTCGGCGAACGTCAGCTCGGCGCCGATCACCGCCGCCTGCCCCACCGCGATCGTCAGCCCGAGACCGTGGCCCTTGCCGCCGGACTCCGTACGGAACCGCTGCGGACCGCGCTCCAGCAGATACGCGGGATATCCGCGGCCGTGGTCGCGCACCGACACCTCCGCCCCGTCCACGGTCACCACGACCGGAGGGGCCCCGTGGGTGTGGGCGTTGGTGATCAGGTTGTTCAGCACCCGCTCCAGCCGGCGCTTGTCCGTCTCGACACGGGCCCGCCGTGCGATCCGCAGCTCCGTCTCCGAGCCCGCGGCCCGGACCGGGCGGACCACCCGCTCGGCGAGCGGCGCGAGCTCGTGGATGTCGAGATCGACGGTCTCGCCACCCGCGTCGAGCCGGGAGATCTCCAGCAGGTCCTCGGTCAGCGCGCGCAGGGTGCGCACCCGGTCCTGCACGAGCTCGGAGGGGCGGCCCGGCGGCAGCAGCTCCGCGGCGGCCGAGAGCCCGGTGAGCGGGGTGCGCAGCTCGTGCGCGACGTCGGCGGTGAAGCGCTGCTCGTTGAGCAGCTTCTCCTGGAGGGCCGAGGCCATGGTGTCCAGGGCCGCGGAGACCGTGGCGACCTCGTCCTCGGGGCGCGAAGGGTCCTTGGTGCGGGGGTCGTTGACGCGGGCGTCCAGATCGCCCGCCCCGATGCGGCGGGCCACCTGCGCGGTCAGATGCAGCCGGCTCGTCACCCGGGACACCGAGAACGCGCCCACCAGCAGCGTCGCACCGATCGCCAGCACCGATGAGCCGAGGATCGCCCGGTCCAGATTGGTGATCGTCTGCGCGCTGAGCGCGTAGTCGACGCGGACGGCTATCGCCCGGCCGTCGGCGGGGCCCGCGGCCCACATCGTCGGATCGCCCTCGTACTCGGTGACGACCGTTCCGCGCTGCCCGCCGAGCGCGAGCGCGCGCAGCTGCTCCGGCAGCCCCGGCGGGTCGAGCTGGCCCCACGGGCCGAGCGGCTCGCCCGTCTCGTACCGCGTCGTGACGTCATCCAGCCGGGACAGGGCCTTCTCACGGGCCTGGTCCACGGTCTGGCGGGTCACCGAGACATGGACGAGGGCGCCGAGCAGGGCGGCGAGTGCGCAGCACATCACCGTGATGAAGACCGCGGCCTTCCAGGTCAGCGTCGCGGTCCAGGCGGGGAGGCGGGGACGGCGCCGGCGGTTCCGTGGGCGCCTGCGGTGCGGGCGGGGGCGCTGAGGGCCGGGCCGGAACGCATCACCCGGGCCCGGGCCGGTGTGCCGCAGGCTCATCGGGTGGCCCCCGGCGACGGCGGCGCATCCGGTGACGGGCCGGTGGCGGTCGGCGCGGGAGTGGCGGTGTCCGGCGTGGGGACGTCCGGGGTGGGGACGTCCGACGAAGGGGCGGCCGGGGGCGGCGCCGACGGCTTGACCCGGATGATCTCGTCGCGGGCGGGCAGCATCGCGTGCTGCTGGTCGTCCCAGGACCAGGCCGTCCGGTACTCGTACCCGGGGATGCCCGCCGAAACGGCCCGGATGATCAGGTCACGGCCGGCCAGCTCCACACGGACCACGGCGTCGGTGTCGGCCATGATCCGGGTGAGGCCGCCGTGCTCCGGCATGTAGACGCGGATCGCGGTCTGCTGTTCCGTCACGGTGACGCCGACGATCAGCTCGTCCTTCCCGTCGCCGGTCAGATCGCGGTAGTACGGCTTCATCACCGGGCAGTCCGCCGGCTTCGAGGTGCAGTCGCGCAACTGCCGGACCGTCTCCGGATGGAGCCCGTTCGGGCCGCCGACCTGGTCGGGGTGGGCGGTGATGTCGGCCTGGACGACGGCCACCGGGTCGAGCCTGTGGACATCGCCGTCGCCCAGGGCGATGCCGGGCACGCGCTGGGTGTCGCTCTCGCCGTAGTCGAAGGGCGGCGCGGAGATCGGCGGCAGCTCGGGCCACAGCCGCACCGGGCCGACGGCCGTCGGTGTCGCCCCCGCGGGCTCCAGGCTGCCCGCGTCCTGGCATCCGGTCAGCAACAGGGCGCCGGCAGTCGCCATGAGCGCTGCGCCGATCGCGGTGCGGTACGGATTCACGGGTGGTGCTCCCTGCTGATGCTGGCGGCTACGCCGTCTCGCGCGTCAGACGGGGCTCGGGCCGTTCGGGCTTTCCCTCCACCATATGCGGCGGGATGGGCGTGATGAGAGGGTCGAAAGTATCTGTCCGTTATTGCTGGCCTTCGTCGGCTGGGTAACAGTTCCCCATCGCAGTCTCCCCATCGCGTTCCTCCGCCGCCATGATCCCCCATGTGCCGGCCGCCCGGCTGCGGCCGCTCAGCCCTGGTCCGCCAGGGCCTGTCTGCACAGGGTCAGCAGCCGCTCGTCCCGTTCGATGTCGTGCGTGCCGGAACCGCCGTCCAGGACGTTGTGCCGGCGCGGGCGGGAGAGCTCCGCGCGCAGCAGCGGGGCGGCGGGAGAGGCCGCCGGGCCCATCCTGGCGAGGCACTCGGCGACCTCCACCCGCCCGTACCGGTTCTCCTCCCAGGCCGTGAGCAGCACCGGCAGGGCGTCCCCCGTCTCACCCGTGACCCGCCACAGCGCTATCGCCGCGTCCATCCGCAGCCAGCGCTCACGGGCGGCCAGCAGCCCGCGCAGGGCCGGCACCGCCGGCTTCGCGGGGGCGCCGAGGAAGCCGAGGGCGGTGGCCGCCGACCGGCGCTCGTCCGGCCCGTCCGCCGCGAGGAACCGCCGCAGCACCGGCAGGACGGCATCGGCGTCGCCCGCGACCGACCACAGCGCCCTGGCCGCCGCCGTCGCCACCGACGAGGACGGACTGCGCAGCAGTGCGCACAGCTCCGGGGCGGCCGGCAGCGCCGCAGGACCGAAGGCCGCGAGCGCCCGCAGCGCCGACTCGGTCACCCACTCACCGCCCCGCTGCGGAGCGCCCCGCAGCACCCGCAGCACCTCGGGCAGGGCCTCGGCGGCGCGCAGCGCGCCCAGCGCCCGCAGCAGCGGCCCCGCCCGGTCGAAGAGCTGGTCGTCGAGGCCGACCTCGCCGAGGCGGCGCCGCAGGACCGGCGCGAGGGGCGCCGCCGACTGTCCCAGATACGGCACCGCGAACGCCGCCCCCCGCGGCGGCTCCGGCTCGGCCAGCGCCACCGCAAGCGCCGGCACCGCGCGCGGGTCGCCGAGCCTGGCCAGCGCGATCAGGGCACGGTCGTCCCGCGGTCCCGCGCCCGCACCGCTCGTGTCGATGCGCGCGGCGAGGGCGTCCGCCGCGGGCCGCGCCAGCCCGAAGAGGCTCTCCAGCAGACTCGCCGCAGCCGCCCGCAGCCGCGGCTCGGGATCGCCGAGCTGCGCCCCGACGGACCGCACCAGCTCCTCGTAGGGCCCGCGCCAGGTCCGTATCAGTCCGTGGCACATCCACACGGCGTCCGTGCGCTGCGCCGGGTCGCCGTCGCTCAGCCGCGCCACGAGCAGCGCGACCCGCTCGTCGACCCGGTCGCCGAGCGCCGAGTGGAGGGTGCGCAGCAGATCGTCCGTCCCGCGGCCGTGGCCCGGGCCTCCCGGCCCGTCCGCCTCGCGGAGCAGCGCGGGCACCGTCGCCGCGATGCCCTTCGGCAGCGCGTCCGGCGCGCAGCGGGCGAGCTGGGCGAGCGCGGCCAGCCGCAGTCCCGCCGGGTGGTCCGGGGCCAGCAGGCCGCTGAGCCACTGCGCCGCCTCCGCCCGCAGCGCGGCATGGCGCAGGGCGATCCGGCCGACCGCCTCGACGAGCGCGAGCCGCACCTCCGCGTCCTGCTCGGCCGCCAGCCGGCCCCGCAGCAGCGCCAGCACCCGAGCCGGCTCCCCGTGCAGCACCGCCAGCGCGCACGGCACGGCCAGCCGTACCCCCGGGTCGTCGTCCGAGAGGAGCCCGGTGAACACATCGGCGCCGGCGGCGACGGCGGACGCCGCCATCGCGTAGTTGGCCGCTTCCTCGAACTCCTCCTCGTCCGGGCCGGGTTCGTCGTCCCCGTCCAGCTCGATGCCTCCGATGCTGGTCAGCAACTCCACGACGGCGCCCCGGTCCTGGACCTCCGGGGAGGCGACGAGCTCCAGCAGGAAAGGTATGCAGGCGAGCGTCGAGTCGTACACGTCGCCCTGGTGGTGCACCGCGGCGTACATACCGTCGAGCGCGGCCTCGCGCTCCACCGGATCGGGCGACGCCAGCCCGCGCAGCAGCCCCGGGACATCGTCCGCGGGGCCGTACGCATGGCCCAGCGACGCCCAGTCGACCTCGTCGATCCCCGTGAACACGCCGTTCCCTCCCACCCGCAAGGCACCACCTGAGAGTGTGCACCAGGACTACGACAACGACGCCCGCGAAATCCGGCATGTGTCACCGGTGTTCGGGTCCCCCGTCCGGGATATTGCCCCGCCCGCCCGCCGACTGGTCCCATGGAGTGCGGGCCGGAGCGCGGGGGTGACGGACATGAGCGGACTGCGTGTCACACCGGTGGCGAGACACGGGCGTTCGCGCCTGTACGTGAGCCTCCCGAGCGGGCTGAACGCCGCCTGGTACGACCGCGAGACCAACCGGGTCAGCCTCGTGCTCACCGAGCTCCGCGAGGAGGTGCTCGCCGCCCTCGCCCCCTATCTGACCGGTGACATCACGGTCGGCCCGCCGCCCGTGCCGACCGCCGAGGAGCTCGCGAGGCTCTCCCTCCACCCCGACGACGATCTGGCGCCCAACCGCCCCGGGGAGGCCCTCCACCTCGCCCTGGACGGGGCGGCGTCGCCCGGGCGGCGGCCGCTGCGGACGGATCCCCGGCTGACCGAACTCGCCGCGCAGCAGCGGGTCGGCGCCGAGCTCGACCGGCTGGAGAACGCCGGCTGGCGGGTCCTCCACTCCGTGCCGCTGCCCGGCGCCGACCGCATCGACCATCTGGCGATCGGCCCGGCCGGCGTGCTCGCGGTCCGCACCCTCGCCGCCCGCGGCCGCCGCGTCCGGGTCGAGGGGGTGCTGGTCCGCACCGGCCGGGCCGAGCCGCGGCCCGAGCTGCGCCGGACCCGCGGTGCGGCCCAGCGGGCCTCGCTCGCGCTGGCCGCCGCCGTCCGCCCGGTGCTCGCCGTGGCAGGGGCGGCACGGCTCGATGTGCCGCCCCTGCCACGGGATGTGCGGATCGTCGCGGACACCGAGGTGGCGGGGCTCGCCCGGCTCGCCGGTGTCCTGAAGCCGGCGGACGTCGAGTCGCTGTACGGGCGCGCCCGCGACCGCAGGACCTGGCTGCGCGCCTGAGCCGCGAGAGGCCCTCAGCCCAGGTTGTCGCCCCAGCCGCCCTGGAGCATCGTCTGGAACGCCCACACCCCGTCCCGCTTGATCAGGATGTCGGCGTACCGCAGCCGCTGCGTGGTGTCGCCCATGGTCATGAGCGAGTCCGTGAAGACCACGGCCATCGCCGGGCCGAGGAAGACGGGGGTGCGGGTCGACTCGAACGCGATGGCGTCGGAGCCGTCGCCCATCACCTGGGTCATGGTGGCGACGAACCGCGCGCGGTCCCACTGGGCCGAGGCCCCGTTGCCCGCGGAGTCGTCGCTCACCAGGTTGAGCGGGAAGACCGCCATGTCGGCCATCCGCTCGATGTCGCGGCGGGCGCCGGCCGCGTCGTACTCCGCGAACCACGCCTGGATGCTCGCGAGCTCGCCGGGGGTCGGGGTGTAGCCGGTGTCGGGCAGTCGGGGAACGGGCACACTCTCTCCTGATCAAACTTGACTACTGGGCTGTGGAGAGGAGTGCCCGCACTCCAGCTAGTCAAACTTGATTAATCAGGTCGTCGCGCAGTCGCAGGACCGTCACCACCGAGTGCCGCGTCGTCCCCCGCTCCACCTCCGCGACCAGCCCCGGGGCCACCCCGCGGTACGGCACCTCGCCCACCCCGATCGCCATCGCCACGCCATCGGCCGCCCCGGTCCCGCGGCCGGCCAGGGTGGTCGCCGCGTGGCTGCGCAGCGCGGGCGGCAGCGGGCTCGACACCACCGGTGTGTCGTCGTCGGGCAGTACCAGCACCAGCGCGGCGGGCCGGTCGGCGGGTCCGGTGAAGCCGACCACCGCCGCGTCCCGGACGTGTGTGTGCCGCAGCTTGCGCCAGTCCCGCGCACCCGGCCGGTACGGCCCGCCGAGCCGCTTGATCACCAGCCCTTCGACACCGGTGGCGGTGAGCGTCTCGTACCAGGTGGCCGCGAGCTCGGCGTCCGTGGTCATCGGGACCGGCTGGAGCGGCGGCCCGAGCGGGCCGACCAGTGCCACAAGCCGTTCCCTGCGGCGCTCGTACGGCGCGGAGCGCAGGTCCCGGCCGCCCTCCGCGAGCAGGTCGAAGGCGGCGTACGAGGCGGGCAGTCGGCTTGCGAGGAGCGCGGCCCGCGACACCGTGGCCGCCGCCCGGCGCTGGACCGCCGCGAAGTCGATCCGACCGCCGGTCCACACGACCACCTCCCCGTCGAGCACCGTGCCGTCCGGCAGTGCGAGCGCCGCGGCCGCCAGATCGGGGAAGGCGGCGGTGACGATCCGCCCCGAGCGGGCCTGGAGCACGGCCGTGCCGTCCAGCGTGAAGACCAGGAGCCGATGGCCGTCGAACTTCGGTTCGTACGCGAGCCCCGCCCCGCGCGGCAGCGCCGCCACCGGTTCGGCGAGCGCCACCTTCAGCGGCGGCCGCAGCACGCTCCCGGCCCGGGCGGTCAAGGCGGCCCACCCGCGCTCACGGCAGGCTCCCCGCGTGCGCGGGGTCGAGGAGCGGCGCCAGCAGGTCCCCGTACCGCTCCAGCCGCCCGGCGATGGCGTCGTGGCGGAAGACCAGCGCGGCGGGGGAGTCGCATCCCCCGACCTCCTCCCAGGTCACGGGCGCGGAGACGGTCGGCTCGGTCCTGGCGCGCAGGGTGTAGGGGGTTGCGGTGGTCTTGGCCGCGGCGTTCTGGCTGTGGTCGACGAAGACCTTCCCCGGGCGCAGCGCCCGGGTCATCCGGTGGACGACCAGCCCCCCGAGCTCCGCCTCGGCCTCGACGGCGAGCCCCTTCGCGTACGCCGACACCTCGGGCGAGGGCCTCGGCTCCAGCGGCACCAGCAGATGCAGCCCCTTGGAGCCGGAGGTCTTCGCGTACGCCTCCAGCCCGTCGGCGGCGAGCCGCTCGCGCAGCCACAGCGCCACCTCGCAGCACTCGACGACGGTGGCGGGCGCGCCGGGGTCGAGGTCGAGGACCAGCCGGTCGGCCACGGCCGGTGCGTCCACCCGCCACTGCGGGGTGTGGAACTCCACGACCAGGTTCGCCGCCCACATCAGGGACGGCAGGTCCTGCACGACGACCTGTTCCCCGGTCTCCCGGGAGGAGCGCGGCACCTCGGAGACCTGCACCCAGTCGGGCGTGCCCGGCGGAGGGTTCTTGGTGAAGAACAGCTGGCCGTCGGGGCCGTCCGGATAGCGGAGGAAGGAGAGCGGGCGGTCGCGGAGCTGGGCCAGGAGGGGCTCCGCGGTGAGGGCGTAGTAGTGCAGCACTTCGCCTTTGGTGGTGCCGGTCGCGGGGTAGAGGACCTTTTCCAGGTTGCTGAGCGACAGGCGCCGCCCCTCCACCTCTGTGATGGGCGTCATACGATGAGAATCCCATGAATCGTCTCTTAGTCGGATGAAAGGGATGAAACGTGCGATCCATCTGGAACGGCGCGATCTCCTTCGGCTTGGTCAGCATCCCGATCAAGCTCGTGAACGCCACCGAGAGCCGCTCGGTCTCCTTCCGGCAGATCCATGCCGCGGACGGCGGCCGCATCCGCTACCGCAAGGTCTGCGAGCTGGACGACCAGGAGGTCGCCGCGGCGGAGATCGGCAAGGCGTACGAGGACGCGGACGGCACGCTGATCCCGATCACCGACGAGGACCTCGCTTCGCTGCCGCTGCCCACGGCGAAGACGATCGAGATCGTCGCGTTCGTCCCGGCCGCGGAGATCGATCCGCTCCAGATGGACGCGGCGTACTACCTCTCCGCGAACGGCGTGCCCGCCGCCAAGCCGTACACGCTGCTGCGCGAGGCGCTCAAACGGAGCAAGAAGGTGGCAGTGGCGAAATACGCGCTGAGGGGGCGGGAGCGGCTCGGAATGCTGCGCGTCGTCGACGACGTCATCGCCATGCACGGGCTCCTCTGGCCCGACGAGATCCGCCGGCCCGAGGGCGTCGCCCCGGAGACCGACGTCACCATCCGCGACGCCGAACTCGACCTGGCGGACGCCCTCATGGACACCCTCGGCCGCGTCGACCTCGACACACTCCACGACGACTACCGCGCCGCCGTCGAAGAGCTCATCGCCGCCAAGGCCGAAGGCGTCGAACCCTCCCCGGAGCGCGCCCCCGCGGCGGCCGGCGGCAAGGTCATCGACCTGATGGCCGCGCTGGAGAGCAGCGTCAAGGCGGCGAAGGAGGCCCGCGGCGCCGAGGGCGAGGAGGTGGCCCGCGCCGCGGAGACGGCGGAGGCGGCGGAGACCGCGGAGGTCACGGAGCTCAAGCCGCGCAAACGCGCGGCGAAGAAGACGACGGCGAAGGCGGTGCCGAAGGAAACGGGCACCAAGAAGTCGACAGCGGCGACGACAGCGGCGACGAAGAAGACGGCCGCGAAGAAGACGGCCGCAACGGCGAAGTCGACCACGAAGAAGGCGGCGCCGGCCAAGAAGACCACGCCCCGCAAACGGGCCTCCGCTTAGGGGGTGTCCGGTGGGTCATGCTGGGCTCGCGACGCCCTGCGGCTCCGTCTCCCGCGTTGTTGTCGATCGCCGACTCCCCCGTAGCCCTCCGGGCACGGGTGGGATCCCCCACCGCGTTTCTCTCTCCTCCGCCTTGGATCCGAAGCCGCTGGACGCCGCTCGCTGATCCAGCCTGATGCACCGGACACCCCCTAGCCCAAAGCCGATCGCATCGAGTCCGCGAACGCCCCTGAGAACCTCTCCCGGGTCTCCTCGTCGACGAGATCGAGGGAGAGGTAGGGGTTCAGGTCCTCCAGCTCGACCAGCAGCAGCCGCCCGTCCTCGTCGCGGCACGCGTCGACCCGCTGGATCCCGTAGGCGAGCCCGTTCCAGTCCACGAAGGACCGGGCGAACTCCAGATCACCCGGACCGGGCTCGTAGCGCTCCAGCTCCCAGCGCCGCTCGGGCCGGGGTGCGTACAGCGCGTACTGGAAGTCGCGGTCGACGAAGTAGAACGAGACCTCGTACCGGAACCGCACGCGCGGCTGCACGAGCACCCCGCCCGCACCCGCTCCGCCCCACTCCGCCCCGCCCGCACCCGCTCCGCCGAACTCCACCCCGGCCAGCGCCTCCGCGCCGACGAATTCGAGCCCGAGGGAGTCGGCGCCGAGCAGCGGCTTCACGACGTACTCGGCCGACGCGGGCAGCCGCCCGAGGTCGGCCGCGCGGTCGACGGTCGGGATCACCGGGTACCCGGCGGCGTACAGCTCCGGCAGATAGCCCTTGCCGGCCATGTCGCCCTTGCCGGTCAGCGGGTTGTAGACCCGCACCCCCTCGGCCCGGGCCCGGGCACGGAACGCGTCGTACGCCTCCTGGTAGTGCAGGACGGGACCGCTGTTGCGCACCACGACCAGGTCGTACGCGCCCATCAGCGCCTCGGCGTCCCGCGGATGGCACAGCGCCAGCGGGAACTCCTCGCGCAGCCGGGCGGTCAGCCGGATGTCCTCGTCGCAGTACCGCCGCTCGCGCGCCGGATACGCCAGATCCGTCACGTACAGGATCCGCTCGGACCCCTGCCCCTTGGCCACGCCCGCTCCCACCCTCCGCACCGAACCGCTGCTCGTATCCGCCATCATCCCCCGGGCCACAATGAGCCCGACAGCACCACCCTGCCCACCCACCGCGAGGATGGCCGACATGACACTGCGCTGCGCCGTACTCGACGACTTCCAGTCCGTCGCCACCACCGTCGCCGACTGGTCCCCCGTCGCCGGCGCCGTCGAGGTGGTCACCTTCTCCACGCACTTCGCCACCGAGGACGAACTCACCGCCGCACTCGCCGATTTCGACATCGTCGTCACCCTGCGCGAACGCAACGCGTTCTCCGCGGACCTGTTCGCCCGGCTGCCGCGGCTGAAGCTGCTCGTCGCCTCCGGAATGCGCAACTCCGTCATCGACTTCGCCGCCGCCGAACGCCACGGCGTCACCGTGTGCGGCACCGCCAGCTCGTCCACCCCGCCCGTCGAGCTGACCTGGGCGCTGCTGCTCGGCCTCGCGCGCGGGATCGTGCCCGAGGCCACCGCCCTGCGGAGCGGCGCGCCCTGGCAGTCGACGCTCGGCGCCGATCTGCACGGACGGCGGCTCGGCCTGCTCGGCCTCGGGAAGATCGGCAGCCGCGTCGCGCGGGTCGGCCTCGCCTTCGGCATGGACGTCGTCGCCTGGAGCCAGAACCTCACCAGGGAACGCACCGACGAGGTCGGCACCGGACTGGCCGCCTCCAAGGAGGAGCTGCTGGAGACCAGCGACTTCGTCTCCGTGCACCTGGCGCTCGGCGACCGTACGCGCGGCCTGCTCGGGGCCGCCGAACTGGCCCTGATGCGGCCCACCGCCTATCTGGTCAACACCTCCCGGGCGGCTATCGTCGACCAGGACGCCCTGCTCGCCGCGTTGCACGCGGGCACGATCGCGGGCGCCGGCATCGACGTCTTCGACACCGAACCGCTCCCGGCCGGCCATCCGATGCGCAGCGCGCCGCGGCTGCTGGCCACTCCGCACCTCGGCTATGTGTCACGCGCCAACTACGCGACGTACTACGGCGAGGCCGTCGAGGACATCCGGGCGTTCCTCGCGGGCACGCCCGTCCGCCGCCTCGGCTGACACCGGGCGGCGGACGGAGGGGCTGCGCAGCTGCTGCGTACGCTGCTCTAGGTCTTGCGGTTCCGGTCCCGCCGGCCTCCTCGGTCGCCACCGCGGTCGCCACCGCGCAGGGGCGGGCGGCGGACCGGCGCGGGAGCCGGTTCGGGTTCGGCCGCCCGTTCGCGTCCGGGGCCCGGTCCCGGTCCCGGTCCGGGTCCTGGTTCGGGTGCGGTGGCCGACGCGGGGCGGCTCGGTGCCCACGGCACGTCGGAGAGCTCGTCCTTGAGCACGTCGTCCAGGACGTCCTCGCCGTAGAGCCCGTGCAGCCAGTTGGTCTGGTACACGGTGTCCAGGTACCGCTCGCCGAGGTCGGGGGCGATGGCCACGGCGGTGAGGCCGGGCTCGCGGTGGCGGGACAGCCAGCCCATCGCACCGCTGACCACCGTGCCGGTGGAGCCGCCGAACAGGAACCCGTGCCGGGCCAGACGGTGGCAGGCACGGATGGTGTCGGCCTCCTCGACGCGTATCACCTCGTCCACGTACGAGTCGTCGAGCAGCGGAGGCTTCATGCTCATGCCCAGGCCGGGAATCATCCGCCGGCCCGCCGGGCCGCCGAAGATCACCGAACCGACACTGTCCAGGGCGACGATCCGCACCGGACGGTGCCACTCCCGGAACCAGCGCGCGCAGCCCATCAGGGTTCCGGTGGTGCCGGCCCCGATGAACAGCACGTCCAGCTCCGGGAACTGCCGGGCGATCTCCGGCGCGGTACGCCGGTAGTGCGCCTTCCAGTTGCTCGGATTGGTGTACTGGCTGAGCCAGACGTATCTCTCGTCGGAGGCGCACAGCGCACGGACGTAGTCGATCCGCGCGCCGAGGAAGCCGCCGTTGGCCTCCTGTCCTGCGATGATGTGGACCTGGCTGCCGAGCGCCTCCATCATCAGCCGACTCGCCAGGTTGCACCGGGAGTCGGTCACACAGAGAAACCGGTAGCCCTTGCTCGCCGCGATCATGCTCAGTGCCACGCCCAGATTTCCGGACGAGGACTCGACCAGGATCGAATCCGGCTTCAGGACTCCGTCCCGCTCGGCGGTTTCCACCATCTCGGCCGCCGCCTTGAGCTTGATCGAGCCGGCGAAGTTGAAGCCCTCGCACTTCAGGAAGAGGGAATGCCCGAAGATCGACCGGAGGTCGACGTAGAGCTCCTCTTCGTTGAAGGCGTAGGGAACGGATATGACTGGCACGATGGCCTCCTCATCCGCGGTGTGGTCCCGCTACCTGCGGTGACGTGACCGGTGATCTTCCTTGGACCAGTCCTCCATGCGGCTCCTTCGGTGTCTGCCGGGGGCGGCTCATCCGTACCGGCGCAGTTCGTGGAAGAAGTTGTCGATGATGTGGAGTTCGCCGGTGCGGGCGATCTCGTCGTACACGTATTTGCCGACGGCGAGGTCGAGGACGCCGAGGCCGAAGGGGGAGAAGACGACCGGCCGGTCGGCGGGCAGGGTGGTGCGGCCGGTGATGACGTCGTCGAGCGTGCCGGTGAGGAAGGTGCGGTTGCCGGTGAGCTGTTCGGCGAGGTGGGGGGAGGTGTTCGCCTTCATGCAGTGTTCGACGTCGTCGACGATGTTGGCCGAGGCCATGATGATCTCGGGTGCCAGGTCGCGCAGTGAGATGTGCAGGACCAGGGGGTTGTGGTCGAACCAGGCGGTCTCGGTGACGTGGGGTTCGGCGGCGATGGTGGCGAAGACCACCATGTCGCTGGTGCGGATGAGTTCCTGGGCGTTGTCGTGGACGGCGATCCGGCCGGGTGTGCCGGACTGTTCCAGGTAGGTGCGAAAGCCCGCGGCGCTGTCGATGGACAGGTCGTGGATGCCGATCTCGTCGAAGGACCAGCCGGTGGCGGCGAGGAAGGTGTGGATGTAGCGGGCGATCAGTCCGGTGCCGAAGAAGCCCACCCGTACCGGGCGTGCCGCGTCCGGCCGGTGGCGGGTGAGCCGGTCGGCGGCCAGCGCGGCCGAGGCGGCGGTGCGGGTCGCGCTGATGATGGAGGATTCCAGGCAGGCGAACGGGTAGCCGGTGTCGTGGTCGTTGAGGATCAGCACCGCCGACGCCCGCGGGATGCCCGCGTTGACGTTGCCGGGGAAGCTGGAGATCCACTTGAGCCCGTCCACGTGTACGCTGCCGCCGATCGAGGCGGGCAGGGCGATGATCCGCGAGGTGGGCCGGTCGGTGAACCGCAGGAAGTACGAGGGCGGGTTGACCGAGTCACCGGCGCCGTGCAGCCGGTAGACGCTCTCCACCAGCTCCACGACCTGCTTCTCCCGCCCGGCCAGCGCCTGCTGCACCTGGCCACCGGGAACCACCGCGAACGGCGGTGCGCTGATCCGCTGCCGAGCCTGCTGAGCCGGGGCGGTCATCGGCCACCCACCCCCTCCGTCGCGTCCGGGCTCCCGAGGTTCTGCGGGTCGGCCATCGCGACCAGGACCTCGCGTTCGCCCTCGTACGGTTCACGGCTGTGGGCGCAGCGGATGTTGTCGACGAGCATGAGGTCGCCCGGCTGCCAGGGCTCGCGCAGGGTGTGGTCCTCGTAGACCTTGTTGAGGAGCTGGATCACGTCGTCGCCGATCGGCTCGCCGCTCCCGTAGCGGGTGTTGAAGGGCAGTCCGTCCTCGCCGTACATGTCGATCAGGTACTCGCGCACCTCGGGTGCGAGCGTGAACTCGTTGAGGAACGCGACCTGGTTGAACCAGCAACGCCGTCCGCTCGCCGGATGGGTGACCACCGCGCGGCGGCGCTGACGGGTGCGCAGACCTCCGTCGTCCTGCCAGGTGAAGTCGATCCCGTTGGCCCGGCAGTACGCCTCCACGGCGCCCCGGTCGTCGGTGCCGAACGCCTCGGCCACCGACGCCCCGATCTCCTCGTTGAAGGAACGGGTCAGCAGCCAGCCCTCCCGCTCGAACCGCTCCACCAGCTGCGCGGGCAGCGCCTGGAGCACCAGCGAGGCGTCCGATACCCCCGTCACCCCGCCCGCGGTCGGCGCGGTCAGGCAGGCGAACAGCATCAGACCGGGCACTTCAAGGGCGTAACTCAGCTCGTGGTGCATGCACATCGGCTGGTTCGGCGGCCATGTCGCCGACGAGTACACACCCTCGGCGTAGATCTGCCGGGGCGCGAAAGCCTCCCGCTCCACCATCAGCGTGGGCGCCAGCCGGTGGAAGACGTCACCGACCTCGGCCGTATCCCGCAGCCCCAGGCCACGGACCAGGACCGAACCGTGCTCGGCAACCAGGGCGCGCAGCGACTCACGCTGCTCGGCCGCCCAACTCGTCGCGGAGCCGGGGACCTCGACCCGCAGCAGCGGAGGTTTGCCCGGTTGCGACTCCACATCGAGAAGTGATGTCGGGGATGAGGACGACATCTCGTGTTTCCTTTCGATCGCGGCTCAGGAGGAGAGACTCAGGTCGAGACCCGCCCATCGGCGCCTGACTCGGACTCGGACTCGGTTCGGGACCCGGTTTGGGACCCGGTTCGGGACTTGGACTCGGATTCGGATTCGGCGTCCGGCCATGAGGCGGCGGCGGCGCGCAGTACGGCCTTGGCCGCCTCGGTCGGACGGGTACGGAGGAAGTAGTGGCCGCCGTCGGCGAGTTCGTGCAGGTCGACGCGGTCGGCGAGGAGCTGCCAGTCGCGGTGGCGATGGCGGAACTCCGCGGTGTACGGATCGTCGGCGGCCACCACGACGGTGACCGGCGCGGACAGCCGGCGCGCCGGCGGGTCGTCCAGCACGTCGGCGAAGTAGCGGTGGGCGGCGACGCAGTCGTGCCGGTAGGCGGCGCCGATGTGCTCGGCGCGCTCGGCGTCCAGCTCACCGAGCTCGGTGTAGCCGCGGTCCGCACTCAGCTCCGCGGCGATCTCGGCGTCGCTCCGCCCGGCCGCCGGCCCGTCGGGCCCGGTCGCCGGCTCGGTCAGCTCGGCGATGGCGGCGCGGCGTCCCGCGGCGTCGCCGAGCAGCTGGGCGCCGATGAACACCCGCTGCACGGCCACGCCGCGCTCCTCCAGCCGCCTGGCCGTCTCCACGGCCGGAGCGGCGCCCGAGGAGTGGCCCCACAGCAGGACCCTCGTCAGGCCGAGCTGTTCGATCTCGGCGACGACCTGCTCGACCACCTGCGCCGTCGGCGCGAAGGGCTCGCGCTCGGCGGCCACGTCGTGACCGGGCAGCTCGACGGCGTGGACGGCGGGCCCGCCGCCCGCCAGGGCCCTGGCCATCGGCTCGAAGTTGACGGCGTTGCCGCCGGCGTACGGGAAGCACACCAGGGCGGTGGTCCGCGCACCGGCCGGTCCGCCCGGCTCGGACAGCGACTGGAGCAGCCCGGAGCGCCGCTGCGTCCTGCCGTCGACGAGCGCGGCGAGATCGGCCAGGCGGGGGTGGCGGGTGATGTCCCTGAGGGTGACCCGGCGGTCCAGTGCGACCGCCAGCTTCACCGCCGAGAGCGAGGTGCCGCCGCGGTCGAAGAAGTGGTCGCCACGCCCCACCTGGTCCTGGGGCATGCCGAGGACGGTCGCCCAGGCGGCCGCGAGGCGCTGCTCGGTCGCCGTGCCCGGGGGCTCGTGGCGCTCCTCTGCACCGGTGGCGCCGAGTTCGGCGGCCAGCGCGGTGAGTGCCTTCTTGTCGATCTTGCCGTTGGCGGTCAGCGGCAGGCTGTCCTTCCAGTGGAAGGCCGCGGGCACCATGTAGGCGGGCAGGGAGGCGGCCAGCCGTGCCGCCAGAGCCTCGGCCGCAAGCGGTGCGGGGGCGGTGTAGAAGGCCACGAGCTGCTTGCTGTCACCGCCGGTGACCACCACCGCTCCGTCGCGCACCCCCTCGGCGCGGAGCAGGGCGTTCTCGATCTCGCCGATCTCGATGCGGAACCCGCGGATCTTCACCTGGCTGTCCCTGCGGCCCAGGAACTCCAGCTTCCCGTCCGCATGCCAGCGCCCGTGGTCACCGCTGCGGTACAGGCGCGCGCCCGGGCGGTGCGGGTCGGGCATGAAGGCCGCCGCTGTGCGCTGCGGATCGTTCACGTAACCGCGTCCCACACATACCCCGGAGAAGACGATCTCGCCGGGCGCGCCGAGCGGCACCGGATCGAGGTGCTCGTCGACGACGTACACGGACACGTTGGCGACCGGCCGGCCCAGCAGCACCCGCTCGGGCGCCTTGTGCATGACCTCGTGGTTGGTGTCGTCGCAGGTCTCGGTGAGCCCGTAGGCGTTCACCAGCCGCGCCCGCGGCCGGACCGCGAACCAGCGCTCGGCCAGCTCGCGCTTGAGTGCCTCGCCGGTGACCGAGACGCAGCGCAGGTCCGGCAGGTCTCGCGGCTGCTGCTCCAGGGCGGAGACGACCACGTCGAGATAGGAGGGCACGACCTGGAGCACGCCGACCCGGGTGTCGGCGATGCGGTCCAGGAAGCGGGGGACGTCCAGGACCACCTCCTGCTCCACCAGCACCGTGCGTCCGCCGACCAGCAGCGCGGAGACCAGCTGCCACAGCGAGATGTCGAAGCACTGCGGCGCGACCTGCGCGACCGCCGTGCCCTCGTCGATCCCCAGGTCGTCGATCTTGGCGAAGAGGTGGTTGAGCATCCCCGCGTGCTCGCACATGGCCCCCTTCGGCTCACCCGTCGAACCGGAGGTGAAGTAGATGTAGGCCAGCTGCTCCGGGGCGACCTCGACACCGAGGTCACCGTCCGCGTGGTCCTCGTCGTACGCCGCCCCGACGAGCAGGCGCCGGATGCCGGGCAGCGAGCCGAGGGCCTCGTCGAGGGTGGCGGTGCTGCCCGATTCGGTCAGCGCCAGCGAGCAGCCGGCCCGGGCCAGCGTGGTGGCGATACGGTCGGCGGGGAAGTGCGGCTCGACGGGCAGGTAGACCCCGCCCGCCTTGAACACCGCAAGGACCGACGCCAGCCAGTCCAGGTTCCGCTCCATCACCACCGCGACGACGCCCTCACGGCCCAGCCCCCGCGCCTGCAAGGCCCGCGCCAGTCGGTTCGCCCGGCCGTTCAGCTCCCCGTACGACCACTCCCGCCCGCCGCACACAGCGGCCACGGCGTCCGGGTGCGCCGCCGCCCGCTCCTCGAAGAGCTCGTGCGCCCGCCGTGCGGGCAGCTCCCGCCGCCGCCCCGCCAGCCCTTCCAGCTGGAAGCGCAGCTCCTCGGGCGAGAGCAGGCACGCTCCTGTGTGCTCGGTGTCCGCTCCGCCGGCCATCAGCTCCAGCGCCCGCGTGTGGTACCCGGCCATCCGCGCCGCGCTCTGCGCGTCCAGGACGCCGGTGCGGTGGAGCAGCCGCAGCACGAGCCCGCCGCTGTCGTCCCGGGCGAACGCGACCGTCAGCACCGTGTCCGCGGCCGGCTCTCCACCGGTGCCGACGAGGTCGAGGACGGTCTCGAACAGCGGTCCGGTCGGCTTCAGCTCCCGCCTGAGGTCGTCGACCGGGAAGTCCTGGTGCGCGATCAGCGCGGTTCGGGCCCGGTGGGCCTCGGCCAGAAGAGTGCGCCACGTGCCGGGAACGACATCCACCCGGCACGGCAGCACCCGCTCACCGTCCGGCGCCGTGACATGCCCCGTCACGACCTCCCGCTCACCGGACAGCGCCGCGAGCACCTTCGCGTGGGCCGCCAGCAGCACCGCCTCGAACGACACCCCGCACTCGCCCGCCACATGCTCCAGCCCGGCGGTCGTCCCGCCCGGAACCAGCGTGACGTGCTCGGCAAGGCCCGGCACCGGCCCCGTGGCCGGCACCGGATCCACCGTCCACCGGGGGACGGCGGTGAAGCCGCCCGCGCCCAGTTCACGGCGCCAGTAGTCCCGCTCGGCGTCCACATCGATGTCCATCGGTCTCTCCGCCTCCACTCACCGCTCTGTTACGGCCGGTTGACGGAGGGCGTCCGACAGCTCCGTGGCCGGGTTGCCGCCCCACCGTGCGTACGCGGGGACTTCCTCGCCCTTCATCAGGAACGAGTCGGGGGCGAGCACCGCGCCGTCGCCCATCGTCACGCCGTAGTGGACGTGTGCCTGGACGCCGAGCGTGCAGCCGGCGCCGATGGAGCTGTACGCGGACTTGAAGGTGCCGTCCTCCTGCGAATGGCACTGGATCTTGCTTTCCTGATTCAGCGTGCAGTCGTCGCCCAGGGCGGTCAGCGTCCGCTCCGTGATGGAGCAGCCGTCGTCGAAGACCCGCTTGCCGAGCCGCACTCCGAGAAGCCGCCATACGAGGTTCTTGAACGGGGTGCCGTTGAGGACGGCGAGGTATTCCTCGGGCACCTTCCACAACCGCTCGTGCCACCAGAAATACGGATCGTAAATGGAGCACAACTGCGGCCGCAGCCGCCCGAACCGCAGCATGAGGCGCTCCGTGAGACTGAAGTAGAGCGCGGTGAACGCGAGCGCGGCCGCCAGGGACAGCGAGATCATCAGCTGTCCGTACACCCCGTACGTGTCGACGGCCGCCAGGCCGAGCAGGGTGAGTCCGAAGAAGTGCAGCCAGCGCACGAGCAGCCAGAAGACCATCGTGCGGAGGTTGTAGCGGTTCTTCGCGGTGAGACTGCGGCGCAGTTCCTCGCCGTTCCTGAAATGGTCGAACCGGGCGTCGCGCTCCACCGTCCGGGGAATCTCGAAGCTCGGCGACCCGAGCAGGCCGACGCCCTCGCGCACCTCGCCGTCGAGCGGGATCATCACCTTCGTCGCGAGCAGGCAGTTGTCGCCCGTCCTGCCGCCCGAGGGATAGGCGATGTTGTTCCCGAGGAAGTTGTGCGGTCCGATCGCTGCGCGGGTCACGCGGAAGGACGTGCTCGAATAGTCGGCGTTGATGATGGAGAGCCCGTCGGCCACCATCGTGCCGCTGCCGACCGTGCTCAGGAAAGGCGTCTCGTGCGCCACCCTCGACCCGAAGTTCGAGCCGGTCTGCTCGACCCGGGACAGGTCGTACCCGACGGACTGCAGATAGTGCACGACGTACGAACTGTCGCCGAACAGCCAGGTGTAGAACTTGACATTGGTCATCCGGGATATCGCGCGGTGCAGTGAATAGCGCAGACCGTACAGCGGATAGACCTTGCCCGGCTCGATCAGCAGATTCATCAGCCGCGGCACGATCAGCAGGACGGCGAAGCCCAGTACGAGCGCGCCGAAGAAGAGGCCGACGGAGAGGATCAGGGCGTCGAGGTAGAGCCCGAGCGCCGTGAATTCCGCGAGTCCCGGACCGAGGACATGGCTCAGGGCCGGAACCTCGGACAGCAGCATGTAGGAGCCGCCGATGGTCAGTGGTATGTACAGGAATATCGCCTGCGCCGCGGTGACCAGGCCGAAGCCGAAGCGGCGCAGCGTGCCGCACTCCGCGCGCCCCACCCGTACGTAGTCGATGTCGGTGGGCTGTGCCGGGGAACCGTGCCAGTGCTCGCCGTCAGGGACCGACTGGCCGCTGTAGAGAGCGGACGTATGGCCGAGCTGGGTTCCGTCGCCCATCGAGGAGTTGATGTCGAGGACGGTCTTCTCCCCGATGAACGCATCGCGGCCGATGGTGACGGATCCGGTCTGGATGCGCCCCGCGTACGCCCGGTAGCAGTGAAGGTGCGCCTCTTTCCGGATCACCGTGTCCGGACCGACCGTGAGCAGGTCCGTGCAGACGGGTATGGCGCGGGAGAGGATCGTGACGTTCTTGCCGAGGTGCGCGCCCAGGGCGCGCAGATACAGCACGTACAGCGGATTTCCCACGAGGAAGATCATCGGGTTGGCGTGGACCAGGATCTTGACGGTCCAGAAGCGCAGATAGGCCAGGCTCCATACGGGGAACTCGACCGGCTTCCACCGGCCGACGAGTATCCATTTCGCCACGATCGGAAAAGTGCATAGGCCAATGAATCCGAGGCCGCCGAAGACGAGCGACCGCACATAGACGTCGGCGGGCCCGGAGCCGTCGGCGACCCATTCGTATCCGCGGCCGGTGACGAGCCCGGCGACGAAGCAATAGCCGAGGAAGACAAGGAGTTGAGCCGCACCGCACAGGACGAACGCCGCCGTGCTCCGGGGCGCCACCGGCGGCTCCGGTATCTGTTCCAGGGCCCCGGCGGAGCCCGGTGAGGCTTCTGCGAGGGCGGTGGCCAGACTGCGGATCGTCGGGTACTTGTATATGTCCTTCATTGATACCGACGGCAGGTCGGGATGCTTCCTGACCCGGGCGCAGAACTGTGCCATTACCAGAGAGTTGGCCCCGAGGTCATCGAAGAAATGGCTGTCGACCGACACCTGCTCGACGCTCACGACATCAGCCAGAACCTCGGCGAAGTCCCTTTCGGTACCGTTCGTCCAGCCCCGGTAGCTACGATGTGTGATTGCAGATTCATCTGGCTCAGGCGTCAAGACCTCGACAGATTTTTCCACCATGCGGGCCCCTTGAGAAAGTCGAACACCCGCCGGTCACTGCGACCGCCATTCGGTGTTCGCGCGCTCCGTACTCGCACTCCGGCTCATGGCCGGGTCGAGCAGTCCGGAGCCACTGTCGTGAGCTCTGGTCTGATCACCAAGTCACGATCTATAGTCTCCGCCGTCCATCGCCGGGCTGCCACTCGAACTCGACCGTTCTGGTACGGCAGTAGCTGTTGCGCTGGTCGGCGTTGGCGTCGGCGCCGTCATGGGTATGGGTACATATGCAGGTGCACTGACCCCGCGAGTGGCGTGTACCGGGCTTTGGACGGGCGGACCGGCCGCACGCAACAGTCGCCATTGGAGTTTTCTCGTCGGAAGCGACAACGCGGAGTCTTCTGCCCCTTATTCCGCTTCCTTCAAAAAAATTCCGTCCGACCGGCCGGGATTCCCCCGGTGCCGGGAATTTATGACCATTGTGTGACGGCGGCCATGCGGCGGCGACAGCCGCGGCGACAAAGGCGGCGACAAAGGGAAACGGATCCCGCCGGCCGGCGCCGGACCGCATCCTGCCCGCCACACTCCGTACGCACCCGCACGACGAGCACGGGCGGCCCCTCGTGAGGGACCGCCCGTGCTCGCCCTGCCGGCTGCTCGTCGCGCTCAGGTCACAGGCTGAGGCAGGGCGGGTACCTCGCGCGCTTCCGTGGCAGGGTTGCCGCCCCACCGCGCGTACGCGGGGACTTCCTCGCCCTTCATCAGGAACGAGTCGGGGGCCAGCACCGCCCCCTCGCCCATCGTCACGCCGTAGTGGACGTGGGCGCCGACACCGAGGGTGCAGCCGGCGCCGACCGTGCTGCGGTCGGACTTGAAGGTCCCGTCCTCCTGCGAGTGGCACTGGATCTTGCTTCCCGCATTCAGCGTGCAGTCGTCCCCGATGGTGGTGAGCGTCCTCTCCGTCAGATAGCAGCCGTCGTCGAACACCCGGCTGCCGATCCGAACGCCCAGCATGCGCCAGATCACGTTCTTGAAGGGGGTGCCGTTGAAGATGTTGAGGTACTCGTCCGGCACCTTCCACAGGCGCTCGTGCCACCAGAAATACGGGTCGTAAATGGAGCACAGGCGCGGTTGCAGCGCACGGAACGCCGCGATGGAGCGTTCCACCAGCACCCAGTAGAGCGTGGTGAAGGCGAGCGAGCCCGCCAGATACAGGGCGATCATGAACTGACCGAACACCCCGTACATGTCGACGGTGGCGAGGCCCAGCAGCGTGAGCGCGAAGACGAGCAGCCAGCGCGCGAGGAGGAAGAAGGCCATCGTGCGGAGGTTGTAGCGGTTCTTCGCGGCGAGATTGCGGTGCAGCTCGTCCCCGGTCCTGAGATGGTCGAAGCGGCCGTCGCGCTCCACCGACCGGGGGATCTCGAAGCAGGGCGAGCCGAGCAGGCCCACCCCCTCCCGGACCTCGCCGTCCAGCGGCACCATCACCTTCGTCGCCAGGAGGCAGTTGTCGCCCGTTCTGGCCCCCGCGGGATAAGCGATGTTGTTCCCGAGGAAGTTGTGCGCCCCGATCGTGGTGCGGGAGACACGGAAGGACGTGCTGGAAAAGTCGGCATTCATGATCGAGAGTCCGTCGGCCACCATGGTCCCGCTGCCGACGGAGCTCAAGTACGGGCTTTCGTGCTGCACTTCGGTGCCGAAGTTCGAGCCCGTCTGCTCCACCCGGGCCAGGTCGTACCCGAGACCGCGCAGATAGTGGACGATATAGGAGCTGTCACCGAACAGCCATTTGAAGAACTTCACGTTGGTCATGCGCGCGATCGCCCGGTGCGTCGAGTAGTGCAGCCCGTACAGCGGATAGACCTTGTCGGGCTTGACCACCAGGTTCAGCAGGCGCGGCACGGTGAAGTGCACGGCGAGGCCCAGGACGATCGAGCCGAGGAACACGACGAGGGAGAGGACCAGCGCGTCGAGGTAGAGCACCGACGAGGTCAACTTCACCGTGCCGGGCGCCAGCACCCTGTCCAGCGCCGGGACCTCGGTCAGCACGATGTACGCGCCCCCCACGGCCAGCGGCACGTACAGGAGGAACAGCTGGAGCACGCTGGCCAGGCCGTAGCCGGCCCGCCGCAGCGCGCTGTGCGGCAGTGGCTCGACCCGCACGTAGTCGACGTCCGCGGGCTGCGCCGGGGAACCGTGCCACCGCTGGCCGGCCGGGACGACCTGGCCGCAGTAGAGCGTGGACGTGTGGCCGAGCTGCGCTCCGTCGCCCATCGACGTATCGATGTCGAGCACGGTCTTCTCGCCGATGAACGCGTTCCGTCCGATGGTGATCCGGCCGGTCTGGATGCGCCCGCCGTCGGCCCGGTAGCCGAGGAGGAACGCGTCCTTGCGGATCACCGTACCGGCGCCGATCGTCAGCAGGTCGGTGCAGACCGGAACGGTGGGGGAGAGGATCGTGACGCCCTTGCCGATCCGCGCGCCGAGCGCCCGCAGATACAGCACGTACAGCGGATTGCCGGCGAAGAGGACCATCGGGTTGGCATGGACCAGTGTCTTGACGGTCCAGAAACGCAGATAGGCCAGACCCCAGACCGGGAACTCGCCGGCTTTCCATCGCCCGATGAGGATCCATTTGGCCACGATCGGGAAGACGCAGATACCGACGAAACCGGCACCGCCGAAGAGGACCGACCGCAGATAGATCTCGGTCAGTCCCGATCCCGTGGACACCCACTCGTAGCCCCGTGCGGTGACAAGTCCCGCGAGGCAGCAGTATCCGAAGAAGAGCAGGAACTGAAAGATCCCGCACAGGACATACCGCAGGCGTCCCGCCGGTGCCGCCGTCTCGGGCGGCCCCGCGAGCGAAGGCTCCACGGCCGCGGGCTGGGAAGGCTGGGCGGCCTGGGCCTCCACGAGCGCCGTCGCCAGGCTCCGGACCGTCGGGTACCGGTAGATGTCCTTCATCGACACCGACGGCAGGTCCGCGCGCTTCCTGACCCGTGCGCAGAACTGCGCCATCACCAGAGAGTTCGCACCGAGGTCGTCGAAGAAATGGCTGTCGACGGACACCCGTTCGAGGCACGCGACGTCGGCCAGCATCTCGGCGAAGTCCCTCTCGGTACCCGTCGCCGATTCGGAGTAACTGCGGTTGACAATCGCAGGTTCATCCGGTTCCGGCGTCAATACCTCGACAGGATTCTCGTCCATGCAAGCTCCTTGAGGAAGTTGCGGCCACCAGTGTTCCTGAACTCTTGTCCGGCTCAGGGAATCACGCCCCAGTCTCCGCCGACCTCCGCCGGGCTGCCATTCGAGGGCGATCACACCGGCACGGCCATCGGTGGGCCCACCGCCGTGCACACGTATTTCGCGTTGGGCCGTGCGGGTGACGCACCCCCTGACCGGGAGCGCCGCGAACACCGTGCCCTGGATCAGGTCTTCGCGCCGATGTGATCGGAGCGCGCCACGAAGCGGGCGGCTCCCGCGCTCACGCGGAAAAGGAAACCGCCGCTGTCGTCGCCGCCCTGGAAGTACTGCAAGGTGGGTTCGAAGCTCACGCGGCGGGTGATGCCCTGCCAGGGGCGCCGCAGGAGCTCCGAGCGCAGCGTGGACCGGCCGCCGTCGCCGACGGCGCCGAGGCCGTGGGCGGCGAACCGTACGGCGTCGTACGCCTCGGCCGCCCAAGGCCCGGGCGCGCCCGCGTGGCGCGCGCGGAACGCGGCGGCGAACTCCTTCGTACGGGAGTCGGCGCCGGCGTCGGTGTATCCCGTACCGATCCGCCAGCCCTCGCCGACGCCGAGGAAGGCAGCGCCGAGCACATGCTCGCCCGCGACCCGGGCGCCCCGGTGGCCCGCGTCCCGCAGCGCGCGGGCGCACGCGGCGGCGCGAGCCGGGCTCACCCCCGCGAAGAGCACGGCGTCGCGGGGGCGTGCGGCGATACGGAGCGCGGCCGCGGCGAAATCCTCGTCCGCGGCGACCTCTTCCACCGCCGTCTCGCTGTCGAGCTTGCCGTGGACGGTGGTGATGCGGACCGTGGGCAGACCGTCCGCCTCGGTGGCCAGGTCGTGCACGATCACCGTACGGGCGGGTGCGGCGCTCCGGTTCAGATAGCGCAGCGCCGCGTGCGGGCCGAGGGTCCGCGTGGAGCGCAGCACGAGCGCGGTGGTGGTGTTGACCGCATTGAGCTCCTCGGTGTCGGCCTGGGTGACCAGCACGGCCAGCCGGGCCTTCGTGCACGGGGGCAGGGCCGCGGGCACGGTCACGTTCGTGCCCGCGGCGATCACCACGGACACGTCCGG
The DNA here is from genome assembly GCF_024584805.1 of Streptomyces sp. FIT100. NCBI lineage: Bacteria > Bacillati > Actinomycetota > Actinomycetes > Kitasatosporales > Streptomycetaceae > Streptomyces > Streptomyces sp. FIT100. The sequence continues at coordinate 5,480,376 of NZ_CP075715.1, forward strand.
ATCGGCGGCCAGCCGCGCGGCCGCCCCGGCGCTGCCCGCCGCGCTGCCGCCGTCGTCGGCGGTGCGCAGCACGAGGTCGACGGTGCGCCGGGCGTCCTGGTTGTGCCGGTCGACGGCGAGGCGGGCGCCGCGCTCATGGGCGGGGAAGAAGGGGTCGCCCGGGCTGCCGAGCAGGGCGACCACGTGCCGGGGCCGCCGGACGGAGGCCGTGCGCGCGGACGCCCCGGGGCGGCCCCACTGCCACCATGCGCCCGCCCCGGCCGCCGCGGTGACACCGGCCACGGCCCCCGCGACGAGCAGGCGCCGGCGAGTGGGCGAGGGCCGCGGAGCGTCCACGGGAGAGGGCCCGGTCACCACCGTGGGGTCGGGCACGGGCAGATCGAGGACGCGTGCGCCACGGGCGGCGACCAGGGCGGGCAGCCCCTCGGGCAGCCACCCGGCCACACCGAACTCTCCGAAGACCTCACCGAGTTCGCCCGCGCTCGGCCGCCGCTCCGGTTCCTTCGCCAGGCACCTCCGTACGGTCCGGTCGAGCCCCTCCGGCACGCCGTCCAGGTCCGGTTCCTCGTGCACCGTCCGGTACAGCACGGCCGCCGCGCCACCGGTGCCGAACGCGGGCCGCCCGGTGGCCGCGTGGGCGAGTACGCAGCCGAGCGAGAAGACGTCGCTCGGCGGACCCACGGAGCGCCCACGGGCCTGCTCGGGCGAGAGGTAGCCGGGGGAGCCCACGACGGAACCGTCTGTGGTGAGCGCGGTCGCGCCGACGGCCCGCGCGATCCCGAAGTCGATCAGGCGCGGCCCGTCCGCGGCCAGCAGCACGTTGGCCGGCTTGACGTCCCGGTGGACCAGCCCGGCCGCGTGCACCCCGCCCAACGCCTCGGCCAGCGCGGCACCGAGGCTGCGCAGCTGCGCCCCCGGCCAGGGTCCGTACAGCGCGACCGCCTCGGCGAGGGAAGGACCCGGCACATAGGCGGTGGCCAGTCACGGGGCGCGGGCGTCGGCGTCGGCCGCGACGACCGGCACGGTCCACCGGCCAGTGAGACGCGCGGCGAGCTCGGCCTCGCGGCGGAAGCGGGCGCGGAAGCCCGGGTCGTCGGCGTACTCGGCGCGGATCACCTTCAGCGCGCACCAGGCGCTGTGCGGCGAACGCGCCAGATAGACGACGCCCATGCCGCCCGCGCCGAGCCGGCGCAGCAGCCGGAACCCCGCGATGCGGGACGGATCCGACGACCGCAGTGGTTCGCTCACTGCTCCTCCCCCTTCTCCGCCCCGGCCGGCCCGTCGCCGGCACCCGCTCGCCGGCCTTGCCCGCGTCGCCTGCGTCGCCCGCCTGGCCTGCGTCGCCCGTGTCGCCTGCGTCGCCCGCCTTGCCCCGGCGGTGGATGTCGGCGGCGACGAAGCTCACTCCCTTGGCCGTGTCGCTGGTGACCGCGGAGTCCTCCTCCTCGCTCCGGCCCGCGCCGTGCCGGCCACGGTGACCGGCCCGACCCGGAACTTGAACCAGTCGAAGGGATGCCCCTTGCCCTCACCGTCGACGATCCACTCCCCGGACTCCGTCAGATCGTCCTCGGCGACCGCGGACCGCGCGTCGCCGTACGCGTCGACCCGGGAGTACAGCCCCCGCACGCGCTGCGTGGCGTTCAGCCGCTGCTCGGGACAGCGCAGCGCCGACTCCAGCGACCCGGCCATGTCACGCCGCGCCGCCACGGCGTCCTGATGCACGGTGACGGTCAACGACACGTACACCGGCCTCTTGCCGCCCTTCCCCGGCAGCTCGAACCCCCGGGTGAGGCTGGCCAGTACGCTGCCCGGCAGCGCCTCGCGCCGCCACAGGCAGTCCCCGCCGAGCACGGCCCACTCGGCCGGATCGCTCTCGAACGGCTCGCGCGCGCGGAACCCCGTACCGAAGTAGTCGGGCCGCACCCCGACCTCACGCACGAACGCGGCCGCCTCGGCCCGCGTCCTCGGCGCCCGGTCCTCCGCGAGCGTGTACGGCTCACTCGTGGGCGACGCGGACGCGGAGGGCGAGGCCGACGCGGAAGGCGATACCGAGGACGACGCGCCGGGACTCTCCTCGGCCCCCCTCGGCTTCCCCTCCGCCCCGGGCCCACTGCCCGCCCCGCCGGTACACCCCACCACCAGCAGCCCTCCGGCCGCCACCGCGGCCAGGGCCGGTCTCCACCCGACCATGCATCACTCCCGCCCTGCGCCCGCACCCTTGTACGAAGTGTGGCGCATGTGAACGCGGTTGGGATGTCAACTGCCGTACAGAGACGCGTAGTTAAGTCCCACGACGCCGGCACACGGCACGCCGGCCACACCTGGTTCACCGGGGGCGGGACCGGGCCGGGCACCGGAGTCGGCCCACCGGATACGTTCCGGAGCCGGCCGGGTGCGCCCCGCCGCCACGGCGGGGCGCACCCTCAAGCCTCCGCCCAGGCCCTCAGCAGGTCCTCCCGCACGCGCGCCTTCGGCGTACCCCCCGAGCCGTGATCACGACCCCATGCCGCCAGGACCTGCGGGTTCACGGTCCCCGTCACGAACCGAGCGAGCAGCTCCTGGGAGAGGACCTCCTCCTCGACGCTGTGCCCTCCGGCCGCCGCCGAGTACACCGGAACCTCCTCCGACCCGTACTCGGTCTCCAGCCGCAGCGTCATCTCCGCTGGTCCCTCGCCGCCGCTCAACGACGAGAGCAGAGACTCCAGGATCCCCGCCAGCCGGCCCGACGGGCCCTGCCGAGGCACGTCCGTCACGACCGCGGACCGCAGCCCCTCCCACGCCCACGTCCGCGAACCGTCGGGAGCCACGGCTTCAAGACCGTCTCCGGTCAGCCGGACACAGCTCCCGTCGTCGGCGGGCGGGGAACCCAGGTACACCGCGCCCGGAGTGATCCAGAACAGCCCGACCATCGGCACAACCGACTCCCACTCTCGTCTCTCCGGCCGCCGGGAATCTTTCCGGGGCCGGGCGTAGCGTGAAATGAGAGATTCATGATCTGCACTCACCGTAGTGCGGTAGTGCGGTAGTGCGCTGCGTCAAAGAGAACTGGCGCTTTACATGATCGTACCGAGCGAGCCGGTAAAGGTATAGCCCGCCGATTTCGTCGGGCGCTGAGAGGTGAAAGGCCACTCATGTCTCAATCCATGCGCGCGCTCGTAGCCGGAAAGGTCGGCGAGCCTGCCGATGTCCTGCGGCTGGAATCCCGGCCTCTTCCCACGCCAAAAGCCGGTCAGGCGTTGATCCGTGTGAGGGCGACTCCGATTCACGCCAGTGATCTGCACGTACTGCGTGGCCGCTACGGCTTCTCCCCCGAGTTCCCCACTGTTGGGGGGCACATGGAATGCGTGGGCCGTATCGAGACCCTGGGCCCGGACACCGAGGGGCTGACGATCGGCGAACGCGTGGTGGACGCGGCAGTCCCGGCGGTACCCGGGCCCCAAGTGTCCGGAACTTGGCAGGAATACCTTGTGGCCGACAAAAGAAGGCTCCTGCCGGTTCCCGACCAGCTCAGCGACTCCAGCGCCTGCCAACTCGCCGTCAACCCGCTGACCGCGCTGCTCCTCGTCACTCACGAACTCGACGTACAGCCAGGCGAATGGCTGTTGCAGACGGCCGCGGGCTCCACCGTCGGCCGGCTCGTCATTCAGCTGTCCAGGCATCTGGGTATTCGCACGATCAATGTCGTGCGGCGACGCGAAGCCGTTGAGGAGATCAAAGCGCTTGGTGGTGACGAGGTCATTTGCACCGAGGACGAGGACCTGCTGCAGCGTGTGGCCGAAACAGCAGGACCGGCCGGCGTGCGCAAGGCCATCGACTGCGTCGCGGGCCCCGTGGGTGCCCAGGTGTCCCAGGCATTGGCTCCGGGAGGAGAGGTCGTGGTCTACGGCGCGCTCTCCACCCACCGCCAGACCGATCCGGCAGCGCTGACGATCCCGCTGCAGGCACGCTCGGTCATCTACGAGACCAAAGCAGTCAGTGGCTTCTGGCTGAACCGCTGGTTCGGCACCGCCCCACCTGAGGATGCGCTGCGCGCCCTGTCCCAGGTGCGCAGTCTCGTCATCGATGAAGTGCTGAGCATCCCCCAAGGCCAGCCGTTCCCGCTCGAACGCTTCACCGAAGCCATCTCCCTCGCCGAAGCACCCGCACATGGCACCAAGCCACTCTTCGTCTTCGAAGAGGGCGGGGCCAAAGACGACAGGTGATACTCCAGCCGTAGATCGTTACGATCGTTGCGTCGGCACAGGCAGAGTCACACTGCCGGGCCGTCCTGTCCGTATGTCGCGGCCCTTCCCAGCCACGGCTTCAGGCCCCTCTGCGCGACCCGCAGCACCTCATCCGAGGCCGAACGGCACCAGCACGTCCGCGATAGCCACGTCATCACCGCTCGCCACAACCGCATCGACGAACTGCGCAGTCGCCGCGATCAGTGTCCCCAGCCAGACCGTGCCTGTCGCATCGAATTCCTCAGCCACCGCAGCGAACTGCGGTCGGGTCAAGATCTCTTCCGCGCAGAAGTGGTCCACTCGCAGTTCCGTATCGGCCAGCCATTCGGGCAGCCCGGCACGCAGCGTCGACCTGCCCTCTCCTGTGTTGACCTTTGGTTCTCGCCGCTTGTTGTTTCAGGACGCTCCCACGGTCTCGTCGTCGGGTACTAAAGTCTGTCGTTGTGTCGTACGTCACATCTGGCGACGTGGGGTGGGTGGTCTGCGTGGGGCAGCAAAGTGCCCGAGTTGCAAGATCTGGGGGGCTTCATGCATGAGATGGTCAAGGGCTCGAACGTGGCGCTGGCGGCGCTCAGTGAGAACGCCGGTTCGCTGATCGTCAGTTTGAGCTGGGTCAGTCCGACCGGTGAAGGCGATGCGGACGTGTCCGTCCTGCTCCTGGATGCGAACGGCAAGGTGCGCAGTGACAGTGACTTCTACTTCTACAACAACCCGGTTGCCGCTGACGGGAGTGTGCAACTGCTGGGGAAGACGCCGACGGAGAGCGGCGACGAGGACCGGATCAGCTTTGACCTGACCGCGGTCCCGTCTGGCATCGCCCGGATCGTCGTGGCGGCGAGCCGCTACGAGAGAGCTGGCTTCGGGGAGCTGGAAGATCTGAAGGTGACATTGGCTGACGGGGGCGGCGAGAGCATCCTCAGGTTCGCCATCGACGACGCTGGCACGGTGAGCGCCATCATTTTCGGTGAGTTGTACCGACGTGGGGAAGAGTGGAAGTTCCGTGCTGTCGGACAGGGATACGACACCGGTCTGGCCGGTCTGGCTTCGGACTTCGGCGTCGACATCGAGGATGACGCGGGCGTAGAGGAAGCGCTGAACGGCGCAGAGAGTAGCGAGCAGGCTGATACGGCGGCTCCGGCTGTAGCCGTCGAGCAGGAACCGCAGGTGGTGCCAGGGTTGGTTCCGGCTCCCCGCCCATCTGTCGACGAGGTGGGGCCGAAGAAGGCGGCACGGCCTCGCACCGCGAAGAAGAAGGTCACGGTGCCCAAGGTGGCCAGGAAGTCTCTGGCGGACAATGAGTCCTGGAAGCAGGCCCGGCTCTTTCCGGTCTCGGTGTTGAAGAGCGACCGGGACCGGGAGATGCGCGCTACGTCGGTACTGCTCTCGGTGATGGCGCAGGTGCCGGAGTTCGGCCGGAGACTCACAGCGGCATTCGGTGCACCGTCGGGCCGTATGGAAACGTTCACCGAGGTCTCCCTGCCGCACGGCGATACCCCGCGACGCCCCGACGGAGTGGTCCGTGTCGAGCGGGCCGGCAAACTGTGGACCGCGCTGGTGGAGACCAAGACCAACGGCAACGACCTCAAGTCCGAGCAGGTGCAGGCATACGTGGACATCGCCGCACGCCGTGGCTACGAGGCCGTGATCACACTGTCGAACGACGTGGCGCTTGAAGGCAGTCCGCTCGTCGACGTCAAGATCGACGGTCGGCGCAAGCACAAGGTGGCTCTCTGGCACCTGTCCTGGGCCGAAGTCACGCACCAGGCACAGATGCTGATCCGGCACGAGGGCGTCGGAGATAAGGCACACGCCTGGCTGCTCCAGGAACTGCTGTACTACTTGCGGCACGAGAACTCCGGCTGCCACGGCTTCCAGAACATGGGATCGGCCTGGGTCCCCGTACGTAACGGAGTTGACGACGAAACCCTCTGCCAGGGAGACCCACGCGCCCTGGACGTGGTCGAGAGCTGGGAACGGCTCATCCGCCAGATCTGCCTCAGCCTCGGTGGCGAACTCGGACAGAAGGTACTGCCCGTCCAGCGCGCCAAGCGTGGGGCCGATCCGAAAGCCCGCCGCAGCCGCCTGGCTGATCAGCTCTGCCTCGACGGCAGACTTCAGGCAGAGCTCCGGATCGAGGGCGCACCAGGAATTCTGGCCATCAGTGCCGATCTGCGTACCGGCAAGCTCCGTACCTTCATCGAGATCCCCGCACCTGAGCAGGGGTACCCTCTGACCTGGGCCAAACGCCTCATCCGCCGTCTGGCCGAGGCGCCGGCAGACCTTCACATCGAAACCCTGGTTGAAGGAGAGACCGGGGGGCCACGAGGGACGCTGGAACGGCTCCGCCCGGAGCCCGCGGACATGCTCCCGAAGAACAACGACACCCACATCACAGGCCTCCGCCTGTCCCTGTTCAATAGCATGGGAAGCAGCCGCGGAAACGCCGAATCCGGCTTCATCCGCAGCGTCGACGACGCCGTGCACCGCTTCTACACCACCGTGGTACTCCACCTGGACCGCCCGACGCCGCGGCAAGTATCAGCGAAGGAACGTGCCGGAGCACAGTGACGCCCGGTCATGGACAGTTGCACGGGGCCGCGGTTCACGTGCAACTGTCCACAGAGCTCGTATCAAGAGGCCACGTCGCCGGAAACTGGATGAGCGCTCTGAGCTCGGGAATCACGAGGGGCAGGGTGCTGCGCGTACGGTGTGCCCTGCGGCGATGGGTGCTCAAGCCTGGATGTTCGGCCGGACTCCGGACCCGTCGTTGACCGTGGTTCACCGACCGATCTGGCACGGGTCGCACGACCGGCGGGTGCGCGCGGAACCCGTGAGGCGCTCATGAGGTTGCCCTGGCACATTGGGCACCATGAACGAGGCGATAGACCCCCGCAACCCGGCTGACATTCGCGTGGGAGACGTGTACGAGGACTGCTCCTTCCATCCCGTCCTGTGTACGGAGATCGACAATGACGGCGATGTGGTGCTGAGCGGCATCTCGCTCATCGACGGCACCTTTCCTCGCTCGTGCGACGCCCGCCACTGCGGGCCGATCCGCATTCAGTTCGAGGACGTCATGGCAATCAAGCGCGACTTGGACGGTTACATTCGCCAGCGGAAGGCTGAGTTGGACGCAGCCGACAGCATCTGATCCGTAGCTCTAGCGGGATCGGTCAGCGGGAGGTCATACCGGCCACTGGGTGGGTCCGGAGGGACGCTACCGTGCGGGGCGGTTACTAGGGTTGCGGTACCTGGCTGCTGTACCGCACGATCCAAACGGGGTGGCCATGGAACGGCATGTGCTGGAATCGCTGTTGGTCGGTGATGACGAAGCGTCCGTGGTAGCTCTGGCCGCCCTCCGCAGCGGCGTCCCCTACTCGGTGGAAGAGCGGGTACAACCCACTGGTGCGCATGCTGGAGTCTTCAGTCGCCGACTTCAGCGTATGCGCATGCGCGGATTCGAACCTCCTGGCCTGGAACGAGCAGTGCAGCTCGTCCGCGAATATGGCCGGCCTGTGCGCACAGCGCTGATCGATCCTGGCAATCGGATACGGTTCACCCTGCTCTTCCTCAACGAGGACGGCAGCGCCCTAGTGGCCTGCGTTAGCTGGCCGCTGCCGCTGCCGCTGGTTGCCAGGAAGCCACCGCTTTAGGAGTTCGATCCGGCTCCAGCGCAGCTGCGTGTCACCGCGCGCATCGGCGGCGGACTGGGCTGCCGGTTGTCACCGCTGTGCGTGGTCGTTGATGTCAACGTTGGATGTCAGCGGAACAGCTTCGGCACCGGGCAGATCTCCAGTGGCTCGTCGGGCCGGTCGGCCCAGCCCCACCCGACGTGCCGACCGGCGCACTTCCAAAGCGATCGGCAGGTCCGCCGGCCGTCATCATCCCGCTTGGAGAGCACGAGGCCGCCGGACCGCATGGGCTGGCTGCACTCGGGACAGGCTGGGGCGTCGTTGGTCATGAGACGCACCCTAGCGACGCGACCTCTTCGTCCCGAAGCAACTTGGGTGGTCCCTCGCCCTTGGGCTGATGTGCCTGTGACCTGCTGAGACCGTCCGTAGATGTCCACGCTAGTCCGCCCGCTGCACATCGGCGTTGTCACGCAGTTAGACACTCACCCTGCGGGTGTCATGGACCGGTGGCTGCACCGGAAATCTGGCGCGCCAACTCCTCGACCACCTGCGGCACGACGCGTTGGGCGCCCTCGTCTTGCAGCGCGTCGACAAGCGCCTGATGCACCGCGACGAACGGCTGTCCCGCGTGCGAAGCGCGAGTACGGTCCACCGAGGCCGCGTACGACTGGCTCACGACGGCGGATCGTCCAGTGGGCGATGTGGCAGACGCTGCGGTGTTCGAGGACTGGCTCTATCGCCTCGGCTACAAGCTGGACGGCACCCCGGCAGCGGGCGACACGTACAGGCGCCGCCGTCGAGCTCTGAACTCCGCCCTTGAACGCGCGGTGATCGCGGGCGACCTCTCGGGGATCCCGCTACAGCGCGCCCGCCGGAGGCACGTCGGCTCCAATGACGTGATGGACCGGCGAGTCCTCGTGAACGCCCTACAGACCCGTCAGCTGCTCGTGGCAGTGTCCTACGTCGGATCGTGGGATCGGTGCCGTGGAACGCGCCTGGTGGCCTTCTGCGCGGTCCTGTACTACGCGGGCCTGAGTCCGGTTGAGGCGGTCTGACTGCCATCTCCCGGACGCAGGTTGGGGCACGCTGACGCTCCGGGAGACGCGTCCCGTCTCTGGGAAGCAGTGGACCGATTCCGGGGAACGGCACGACCGCCGCGGGCTGAAGGCAAGGGAGGCCAAGAGCGATGGGCCGGTCCCTATCCCGCCCGTCCTGGTGGCGATCCTGCGGACCCACCTTGACGCCTTCGGCACGGCCAAGGAAGGGCGCGTGTTCGGCAACGAGCGCGGGGGAGTGGTCGGCTCTTCTACCTACTGGCGAGTGTGGGAGGAAGCGCGGGAGTACGCGCTCCCACCTGGGCGCGTCGACTCGCTGTTGACCGGGCGCCCATACGACCTGCGGCACGCGTGCATCACACGGTGGCTGAACGCGGGAGTTCCGATTGCTGAGGTAGCCCGGCGGGTCGGCAACTCCCCAGAGGTGATCCACCGCCGATATCACGGTTGCATTGACGGCCATGAAGAAGCAGCCAGTGCAAAGATCGCAAAGGTGCTGGAAGAGGAAGGCGACGCCGCGTAGCGACGCTTGAAATCCTGAAAGGGGGGTCCCGATACTTCGGACCACCCTTTCAGTGGTGAGGCTGCCGGGCCATCGGGTTCTAGGACAGCCCTAGGATCACGCGGACGCGGTCCTCTACTTGCCGCATCTCGGCCGGGTCCACCAACCCGAGACGCCTGTGAAGCCTGGACTTGGAGACGGTGTGCAGGTCGGTGCAGTTGACGTAAGACTCGTCGTACTTGGTGACACCGCAGTCTGGGCCGATGGGGACATGGGTAGCGCCAGGGCCGGAAGTCCCTGTGACCACGGCAACCGTGACCGCTGACAGTGGTGCGGCAATGCGATTGACCGTGAGGATGACTACCGGATGTGCGCCAATTGGCTTCGGTAGTACGCATCCCCAGACCTCACCGCGCAATGCAGAGCCGGGGTTCACCATTCGATTTCGTCCGCTGCTGCCAGCTCTTCCGCAGTGGCAGGCAGTACGCCTGCCGGAGTCGGAGCAGGCACACCCTGGTAGAAGGCCCGAATCTCCTCAGAGGCTGCTACCTCTGCTGCCTCGCGTGAGAGCAAACGGAGTCCTTCTCGAAGCGCATCGGAAACCGAGGGCAGATTGAGGGACTGCATCACCAGCCGCAAGTCCGCCATCTCGTCAGGCCTGAGCCGGACTTGAGCCACTTCAGTAGAGCTGGAGTAGCTGCCTGTGGGCAAGCGCGGTGAGCGGTACTGCCCAGACACGGCAGACTTCGTGGTCTTGCCGGTCACGGCAGACTTGGCGGCCTTGCGTGTGACGCTGGCTTCACCACTGCGCTTCGTACGTGTGGTAGCTGGTTTGGACTTCTTCGATCGGGTTTCTGGGGTCATCGTTCCTCCTTCCTAGGTCTGTAGTACAGATGTCATACGCCAAGTGTCAGGGGTGCGGCACGGCTGGTCAAGGCGGCAGGGTTTGGTCAGCCTTGGTGAAGGCGCAGCCGTCGGAGTGAGTCGGAGATGTGTCGCGTGTATCGCAGATGGTGCGCGGACAGTGAGAGGCAACGAAAGAGCGGGAGTCAGTGAGACTGACTCCCGCTCTCTCATGTAGGCATCCGCCCTGGTCAGTGCTTGATTTCTGCTGATCTTCGGCGAGTGCCCCCGGCAGGATTCGAACCTGCGCACACGGCTCCGGAGGCCGTTGCTCTATCCCCTGAGCTACGGGGGCGTCCGCCGCTCTCGGCGGCGACGGGTAGAACCCTACCAGCTTCGGTGGGGTGCCCGTGAACAGGTATTTCCGGGGTGTGACCGGCGGGTGGTGCATGCCGTGTCACGCGGCGTGCCCACGCAGGGCCGCGCGTCGGCCGCGCACCCGCCGACGCGCAGACCTCCCCGTCGGGTCCGGGCGTCCACCGGCCTCACCCCACAGGTCCCCCGCAGGGGTTGGAAGTGGGGAAAACCCGGACGCAGCCCCGTCGCGGGACCTACTCTCGAGTTGTGTCAGGCGCGTCCGGCCGGGTGCTCGTTGTCGATGACAACAGGGTTATTCGGCAGCTGATCAGGGTCAATCTCGAGCTGGAGGGCTTCGAGGTCGTGACCGCGGCCGATGGTGCCGAGTGCCTGGACGTCGTGCATCGGGTGAGGCCGGATGTGATCACGCTCGATGTGGTGATGCCGCGGCTCGACGGGCTGCGGACCGCCGCGCGGTTGCGGGCGGATCCGCGGACCAGGAAGGTGCCCGTCGCGATCATCAGCGCGTGTACGCAGTACGAGGTGGAGGCCGGGATCGCCGCCGGGGCGGACGCGTTTCTCGCGAAGCCCTTCGAGCCGGCCGAGCTGGTCAGGCTCGTGCGGAGGCTGATGCACCGGGAGCGCAACGGCGAGCGTGGTGAGCACTGCGACCGCGGTGAGCGCGGTGATCACGGGGAGGGGCCGCCGTCCGTGGACGGCAGGCAAGGTGCCGGGCGGGCGGGGAGCGCCCGGGGCTGACCGCATGGCGGAATCGGTTAGCGATCACACCCCCTTCCTCCCATACGCTGGACCCGTGACCCCCGCAGATCTCACCTGTACCGTTCTGGGCGCCGTGCGCCGTGCGGTCGAGGAGGGTGCCCTCGGGGGAGCCGTGGCGGTGCCGGACCGGGTCAAGGTCGAGCGGCCCCGGCCCGGTGGCAGTGGGGACTACGCGACCAACGCCGCGCTACGGCTCGCCCGCGAGGCGCGGCTGCCGGCGCGTGAGGTCGCCGAGGTGCTCTCCGCGGAGCTGACGCGGCATCCGGGGATCGCCGGGGTCGAGATCACCGGACCCGGGTTTCTGAACATCACGCTGGCACGTGGCTCGCGGGACGCGCTCGTGCGCGACACCCTCACGAACATCCTGACGAGCGGCAGCGGTTACGGGCACGGCCGCGCCCTGAGCGGCCAGGTCATCGAGCTCCGCCACCGGGCCGAGGTCCGCGCCGCGGTCACCGCCGATGCCGTGCGCAGGCTGCTGGAGGCGCAGGGCGCCCTCGTACGCATCGACGCGTACGGCGACGAGGCGGCCGGCCCCGCACCCACCCCGACCCCCGCGGCCGGTCCCACCTCCACCGTCGCGTACGAGCCGAGCCCCGTCCCCGCCGGCGCCACCGCCCACGAACTGGACCGCCGGTTCGGGACCGACGCCACCCGCTGGGCGCTTCTGCGGGCCGCCGCGCACGACCGGCCTCGGCTCGACGACGGGCTCCTCGTACAGAAGGAGAGCAACCCCTTCTTCCTCGTGCGCTACGCCCACGCACGCAGCCGGGCGCTGGTCCGTGCCGCCACACGGCTCGGCATCACCGCCGGGTACGAGGAGGACGCCGCCGCCCTCGGCGACCACCCCGCCCTCCTCGACGTCCTCGGCGACCACCCCGCCGTCCTCGCCTCCGCTGCCCGGCTGCGCGCCCCCGACCGGGTCGCCCGCCATCTGGAGACCACGGCCGACGCCTTCCTCGGCTTCCAGCACACCGTGCTGCCCGTAGGCGACGAGAAACCCTCGGCCGCCCACCGCTCCCGGCTCGCCCTCGCCGAAGCCGCCGGGACGGTGCTGGCCGGTGGCCTGTCCCTGCTCGGCATCAGCGCACCCGAATACCTGTAGGTGAGAGAGACAGCATGAGCCGTTCCGCGCATCCCGCCGGGCCCCGTCACGGAGACGTCCTGCCCGAGGGCCACTACGCCGCCCCGCCCGCCGATCTGAACGTCCTGGACCCGAAGGTCTGGGCGCGCACCGTCACTCGGAACGGGGACGGGGCCGTCACCGTCGGCGGGCTGGACGTGGCCCGGCTCGCCGAGGAGTTCGGCACCCCCGCGTACGTACTGGACGAGGACGACTTCCGCGCCCGCTGCCGGGCCTGGGCCGACGCCTTCGGCAAGGACGCCGATGTCTTCTACGCCGGGAAGGCGTTCCTCAGCCGCGCCGTCGTGCGCTGGCTGAAGGAGGAGGGGCTCAATCTGGACGTGTGCTCCGGGGGCGAGCTCACCACCGCCCTCGACGCCGGAATGCCCGCAGAGCGGATCGCCTTCCACGGGAACAACAAGAGCGCGGAGGAGATCCACCGGGCGGTCGAGGCGGGTGTCGGGCGGATCGTCCTCGACTCCTTCCAGGAGATCGTCCGCGTCGCGCACATCGCCCAGTCGCTCGGCATGCGCCAGCGGGTGCAGATCCGGGTCACCGTCGGGGTCGAGGCGCACACCCACGAGTTCATCGCCACCGCGCACGAGGACCAGAAGTTCGGGCTCGCGCTGGCCGGCGGGCAGGCGGCCGAGGCCGTCCGCCGCGCCCTCCAGCTCGACGGCCTGGAGCTCATCGGTATCCACTCGCACATCGGCTCGCAGATCTTCGACACCTCCGGCTTCGAGGTGGCCGCCCACCGGGTCGTCGGTCTGCTCAAGGCGATCCGGGACGAGCACGGCGTCGAGCTGCCCGAGATCGACCTCGGCGGCGGCCTCGGTATCGCGTACACCTCCGACGACGACCCGCGCGAGCCGCACGAGATCGCCAAGGCGCTCAGCGAGATCGTCACCCGGGAGTGCGAGGCGGCCGGCCTGCGCACGCCGCGTATCTCCGTCGAGCCCGGGCGTGCGGTCGTCGGGCCCACCGCCTTCACCCTCTACGAGGTCGGCACGATCAAGCAGCTCGAAGGGCTGCGTACGTACGTCAGCGTCGACGGCGGCATGTCCGACAACATCCGCACCGCGCTGTACGACGCCGAGTACAGCGTCGCGCTCGTCTCGCGCACGAGCGACGCCGAACCGATGCTCGTCCGTGTCGTCGGCAAGCACTGCGAGAGCGGCGACATCGTCGTACGCGACGCCTTCCTGCCCGCCGACCTGGCGCCCGGCGACCTGATCGCGGTGCCCGCGACCGGCGCGTACTGCCGCTCGATGGCGAGCAACTACAACCACGCACTCCGCCCGCCCGTCGTCGCGGTCCGCGACGGCGAGGCCCGGGTGATCGTCCGGCGCGAGACGGAGGAAGATCTCCTGCGTCTCGATGTCGGCTAATGAAATAAACGTCTCAGGATCCGGACAAAGCGCAGAAACGGCCGTCCGGTGAGTGAGACTGGTTCGCACCCTGCATGAGAACGAAACGAGGTCGGATGATGCGTACGCGTCCGCTGAAGGTGGCGCTGCTGGGCTGTGGAGTGGTCGGCTCAGAGGTGGCGCGCATCATGACGACGCACGCCGACGACCTCGCCGCGCGGATCGGCGCCCCGGTGGAGCTCGCCGGGGTCGCCGTCCGCCGTCCCTCCAAGGTCCGCGAGGGCATCGACCGCTCGCTCGTCACCACCGACGCCAAAGGGCTCGTCTCGCGCGGCGACATCGACGTCGTGGTCGAGGTGATCGGCGGTATCGAGCCCGCCCGCACCCTGATCACCACCGCGTTCGAGAACGGCGCCTCCGTCGTCTCCGCCAACAAGGCCCTGCTCGCCGAGGACGGTGCGACGCTCTACGCCGCCGCCGAGAAACACGGCCGCGACCTCTACTACGAGGCCGCCGTCGCCGGCGCGATCCCGCTGATCAGGCCGCTGCGCGAGTCGCTCGCCGGCGACAAGGTCAACCGGGTCCTGGGCATCGTCAACGGCACCACCAACTTCATCCTCGACAAGATGGACACCTCCGGGGCCGGCTACTCCGAGGCGCTCGACGAGGCCACCGCCCTCGGGTACGCGGAGGCCGACCCGACCGCCGACGTCGAGGGCTTCGACGCCGCCGCCAAGGCCGCGATCCTCGCCGGGATCGCCTTCCACACCCGCGTCCGCCTCGACGACGTGTACCGCGAGGGCATGACCGAGGTCACCGCGGCCGACTTCGCCTCCGCCAGGCAGATGGGCTGCACCATCAAGCTGCTGGCGATCTGCGAGCGCGCCGCCGACGGCAGGTCCGTCACTGCCCGCGTCCACCCGGCGATGATCCCGCTCAGCCACCCGCTGGCCTCCGTCCGCGGGGCGTACAACGCGGTCTTCGTCGAGGCCGAGGCCGCCGGGCGGCTGATGTTCTACGGTCCCGGCGCCGGCGGTGCGCCGACCGCGTCCGCCGTGCTCGGCGACCTCGTCGCCGTCTGCCGCAACAAGCTCGCCGAGGCCACGGGACCGGGCGAGTCCGCGTACACGCAGCTGCCCGTCAGCCCCATGGGCGACGTCGTGACGCGGTACCACATCAGCCTCGACGTGGCCGACAAGCCGGGTGTGCTCGCCCAGGTCGCGACGGTCTTCGCCGAGCACGGCGTATCCATCGACACGGTGCGGCAGCAGGGCCGGCCGGACGGGGACGGCGAGGCGTCGCTCGTCGTCGTCACCCATCGCGCGCACGACGCCGCCCTCTCCGGGACGGTCGAGGCGCTGCGCAATCTCGACACCGTGCGTGGTGTCGCCAGCATCATGCGGGTTGAAGGAGAGTAACCACCCATGAGCACTCGCACACACCAGTGGCGCGGAATCATCGAGGAGTACCGGGACCGGCTTCCGGTGACCGACACGACGCCGGTCGTCACGCTCGGCGAGGGCGGTACGCCGCTCGTCCGTGCCCAGACCCTCTCCGAGGCCACGGGCTGTGAGGTGTTCCTCAAGGTCGAGGGTGCCAACCCGACCGGGTCCTTCAAGGACCGCGGCATGACCATGGCGATCACCAAGGCGAAGGAGGAGGGCGCCCAGGCGGTCATCTGCGCCTCCACCGGCAACACCTCCGCCTCGGCGGCGGCGTACGGCGGCCGGGCCGGAATGGTCTCCGCCGTGCTGATCCCGCAGGGCAAGATCGCGATGGGCAAGCTGGGGCAGGCGCTGGTGCACGGCGCGAAGATCCTCCAGGTCGACGGGAACTTCGACGACTGCCTGGTGCTGGCCCGCGGCCTCTCCGAGAACTACCCGGTGGCGCTGGTCAATTCGGTCAATCCCGTGCGCATCGAGGGCCAGAAGACGGCGGCGTTCGAGATCGTCGACGCGCTCGGCGACGCCCCCGACATCCATGTGCTGCCCGTCGGCAACGCCGGCAACATCACGGCGTACTGGAAGGGTTACAAGGAGTACGCCGCCGACTCGCTGGCCACGCACACCCCGCGCATGTGGGGTTTCCAGGCGTCCGGCTCGGCGCCCATCGTGCGCGGCGAGGTCGTCAAGGACCCGTCGACGATCGCGACCGCGATCCGGATCGGCAACCCGGCCTCCTGGGAGTTCGCGCTCGCGGCCCGGGACGAATCGGGCGGCTTCATCGACGAGGTGACCGACCGTCAGATCCTGCGTGCCTACAAGCTGCTGGCCACACGCGAGGGCGTCTTCGTCGAGCCGGCATCGGCCGCCTCGGTGGCCGGCCTGCTGAAGGCCGCCGAAGAGGGCAGGGTCGACCGCGGCCAGAAGATCGTCTGCACGGTCACCGGCAACGGCCTCAAGGACCCCGACTGGGCGGTCGCCGGAGCGCCCCAGCCGGTCACGGTCCCGGTGGACGCCGCCGCCGCCGCGGAGCGGCTGGGGCTGGCATAGGGGCTCGCGCCGGCACAGGCAGAGGCACAGGCACAGCACAGGCGCAGGCACGCGGCGCCGGACGCGTACGCGACCTCGTACGCGTCCCGGCCCCGCCGCGCACGCCGTACCGGGCCGTCGTACCCACCCGCAGTACCCACCCGCCGTACACGCCGGCGGCTACGTCTCCCACGGCCGACGCCTCGGATGGCCGATGCCTCCCATGACGGTACAAAGAGGCATGGCGGGAGTGCGACACGCATCATGCGCCCTCCATGCGCCCTATGTCGCCGCAGAACCTTCCTTCGATAAGCTGTACTGACCCGCCCCGCCGCAATCGCCGCGGTGCTGCCGCCGTTGCGGCCCCCGGGTCTTCCCGTATCCCCGCATCTCGTCCCGTATCCCGCACGGATCAGAACCAAGGAGTGTCGTCGAGCGATGGCCGGTCCCGCGTTCCGCGCCGCCGCCGTCCGGGTGCGCGTCCCCGCCACCAGCGCCAATCTCGGGCCGGGCTTCGATGCCCTCGGCCTCTCGCTGGGGCTGTACGACGACGTCGTCGTCCGGGTCGCGGACTCCGGGCTGCACATCGACATCGCCGGTGAGGGCGCCGACACGCTGCCCCGCGACGAGGGTCACCTGCTCGTACGCTCGCTGCGCACCGCCTTCGACCTGCTCGGCGGGCAGCCGCGCGGCCTCGAGGTCGTCTGCGCCAACCGCATTCCGCACGGGCGCGGCCTCGGCTCGTCCTCCGCCGCCATCTGCGCAGGCATCGTCGCCGCCCGCGCGGTGACGATAGGCGGCGACGCCCGGCTCGACGACGCGGCGCTGCTGGAGCTCGCCACCGAGATCGAGGGGCACCCTGACAATGTCGCCGCCTGTCTTCTCGGCGGCTTCACTCTTGCCTGGACCGAGTCCGGTGCGGCGCGCGCGATCAGGATGGACCCGTCCGATTCCATCGTTCCGGTGGTTTTCGTCCCCTCGAAGCCGGTGCTCACCGAGACCGCCCGCGGACTGCTTCCGCGCACGGTCCCGCACGTCGACGCCGCCGTCAACGCGGGCCGCGCGGCACTGCTCGTCGAGGCGCTGACCAGGCGCCCCGAGCTGCTGCTGCCGGCCACCGAGGACCGCCTCCACCAGGACTACCGAGCCCCGGCGATGCCGGAGAGCCTGGCCCTGGTCAACCGACTGCGCGCGGACGGCGTCCCCGCGGTCATCTCCGGCGCGGGCCCCACGGTGCTCGCGCTGGTCGAGGACGGTGCGGCCGACAAGGTCGCACGGCTGGCAGGCGAGGGCTGGGCGGCGAACAGGCTGACCCTCGACGCCACGGGGGCGAGCGTTCTGCCGCTCGGCTCGTAGCGACACGGGATTGCCGGTGATGGAGAGGGGGAATGTTTGTTGGAGCCGGTAGTGTTAACCTCAAGTACGCAGCCCACATTCTTGTGGTGCGGTGCTTTGTGTCCCCATCCGGGACCACCCATTCTTCCGGGAGCCTCCCCAACTGCCTGAGCAGCCTGCCTGAGCAGTTTCGAGCCCGCTCCGGAACCGGCACGAAACCCCTCGCTTCACCAGGAGAGGGCCGAGCAGGGGGAACTCGGGCCGGACCTTGCACGTACATCTCTTCCGCCGTATCCCGGCGGGACCACCGCCCCGGCACGGTTCGCAACCAAGGACCGCCGTCGGACAGCACAACCGGTCGCCGAGCCAGAAGGCCGACGTCCGCTCCAGGGAAGGACCCTTCGTGAGCGACACCACCGATCTGATGGGCGTGACTGCCGACAACAGTGTCGACACCGCCGCGCCCGCCGAAGGTGCTGCCACTGGCACCACCTCACGGCGCCGCCGCTCCGGCACCGGCCTCGAGGGCATGGTCCTGGCCGAGCTGCAGCAGGTCGCGTCCGGCCTCGGCATCAGGGGCACCGCGCGGATGCGCAAGAGCCAGCTGATCGAGGTCATCAAGGAGGCGCAGGCCGCTGGGGGCACCTCCCGGGCCGCAGGCTCCGGAGCCGCCCCGGCGAAGAGCGCCGACGCGGGCGAGGCCGAGACCAAGCCCAAGCGCCGCGCCACGGCCAAGACGCGGACGGGCGATGACAGCGCTGCGGCCGCCGAGCCGAAGGCCGAGAAGGCCGTCGCCCAGCAGCAGATCGACATTCCCGGCCAGCCGGCCAGCGACGACGCCCCCGCGGGCGAGCGCCGCCGGCGCCGGGCCACCGCGCCCGCCGGCAGCCCCGAGGGCGAGCAGGCAGCCGCCCAGGCGGAGCCGAAGGGCGACGTCAAGACCGACGTCCGCGTCGAGAGCCGCACCGAGGGGCAGCCCGAGGCCAGGGCCGAGGCCGCCACCGAGACCGCCGAGGGCCGTCGTGGCGACAGGCGCGACCGCGGGGACCGGGGCGACCGCGGTGACCGCGGCGACCGCCGTGACCGGCAGCGCGACCGTGACCGCCGCGGCGGCAAGGGCGACGACCAGCAGAGCGGCGGCCAGCGCCAGCAGCAGGGCGGCCAGCAGCAGCGCCAGGGCAGCGGCCCGCAGGACGACTTCGACGACGAGGGCGGCCGTCGCGGCCGTCGCGGCCGCTACCGCGACCGCCGTGGCCGCCGTGGCCGCGACGAGTTCGGCGCGGAGCCGCAGGTCGCCGACGACGACGTCCTGATCCCCGTCGCGGGCATCCTGGACATCCTCGACAACTACGCGTTCATCCGGACCTCCGGCTACCTGCCCGGTCCCAACGACGTGTACGTGTCGCTGGCCCAGGTCCGCAAGAACGGTCTGCGCAAGGGCGACCACGTCACCGGCGCGGTCCGCCAGCCCAAGGAGGGCGAGCGCCGCGAGAAGTTCAACGCGCTGGTCCGCCTGGACTCCGTCAACGGCATGGCGCCCGAATCCGGCCGCGGCCGCCCGGAGTTCAACAAGCTGACCCCGCTCTACCCGCAGGACCGGCTCCGTCTGGAGACCGACCCGGGCGTGCTGACCACGCGGATCATCGACCTCGTGTCGCCGATCGGCAAGGGCCAGCGCGGTCTGATCGTGGCCCCGCCGAAGACCGGCAAGACCATGATCATGCAGGCGGTCGCCAACGCGATCACCCACAACAACCCCGAGTGCCACCTGATGGTCGTCCTGGTCGACGAGCGTCCGGAAGAGGTCACCGACATGCAGCGGTCGGTCAAGGGCGAGGTCATCTCCTCGACCTTCGACCGCCCGGCCGAGGACCACACCACCGTCGCCGAGCTGGCCATCGAGCGCGCGAAGCGCCTCGTCGAGCTGGGTCACGACGTGGTCGTCCTGCTGGACTCGATCACCCGACTGGGCCGTGCGTACAACCTGGCGGCCCCGGCCTCCGGCCGCATCCTGTCCGGTGGTGTCGACTCGACCGCGCTCTACCCGCCGAAGCGGTTCTTCGGCGCCGCGCGCAACATCGAGGACGGGGGCTCGCTGACCATCCTGGCCACCGCGCTGGTCGACACCGGCTCGCGCATGGACGAGGTGATCTTCGAGGAGTTCAAGGGCACCGGCAACATGGAGCTCAAGCTCGACCGGAAGCTCGCCGACAAGCGCATCTTCCCCGCGGTGGACGTGGACGCGTCCGGCACCCGCAAGGAAGAGATCCTGCTCGGCAGCGACGAGCTCGCCATCGTCTGGAAGCTGCGCCGGGTGCTGCACGCGCTCGACTCGCAGCAGGCGATCGAGCTGCTGCTGGACAAGATGAAGCAGACGAAGTCGAACGCCGAGTTCCTGCTCCAGATCCAGAAGACGACGCCGATGCCGAACGGCGACTGACGCCGTAGCGAAGGCACTGTGAACCGCCCCTGTCACACCGGTGACGGGGGCGGTTTCGCGTTGTACGATCAGCGAGTTGCACGTGGGGGGGAACGTATTTTCTGAATACGCCCACTGAGTTGAGCGGAGTCATGCCCGGACACGGTCCGGCGGGCTCCGCTTTCGCGATCGGTCAGGAACCGATCCCCGTCGGGACCGGTCGGGACCGGTCGGATCCGTCAGTGGAGCTCTTCTCTCCCTCGAGCGCACCTACATCGATGGGAGAACTGAGTGACAGCTCACAGAAGGGTGCGAACGGCCCTTCCCGCGGCCGCCGCCGCGCTCGCGCTGGGCGGCGCGGTGCTGACGGCCGTACCGGCTCAGGCGGCGGAATCCCCGCTGCCGCAGCGGCAGGCCGGCCAGGAACGTCCGGCACCCGCTTCGCAGGCCGAACTCCAGGCCCGCGTCGACGGCGTGAAGGCCGTGTTCCAGAACGACGCCCAGCAGAACGGCGGTTCCGCGAAGTCCGGGAAGTCTGCGGAAGGCGCCACCGGCGACACCTCCACCGCGCCCGGCCGCACGGGCTCGGCCGACCCGAAGGTCATCGGCGGTGTCGACGCGTCGATCAGCGAGGCACCGTGGATGGTGCAGCTGTACTACTTCGACGACCACGGCAACACCGACCCGGTCGATGACGAGGGCTACTTCTGCGGAGGCACGCTGGTCGCCCCCGCCAAGGTCCTCACGGCCGCGCACTGCGTCTCCGGCCTGGACTGGACGAAGCACGGCACGGTCATCGGCGGCACCGAGAAGCTCTTCACCTCGGGTGAGGGTGCGGCGGTCGGTGTCTGGCGCCAGTGGCAGAACCCGGGGTACAGCGACGCCACGCTCAAGGGCGACGTCGCCGTGCTCACGCTCACCGACACGCTGTCGGACAAGCTACCGGTCAACAAGACCCTGCTGCCGACGCCGAGCACCAACACGGCGTCGTACGCGCCCGGTACGCCCGGCACCGTCTACGGGTGGGGGCGCACCAGCTCCACCAGCGACGACATCTCGCAGACGCTCAAGAAGGCGACCATTCCGGTCCAGTCGGATTCGGCGTGCACGTCCGTCTACGGCAGCGAGTTCGTCCCCGGCCAGATGCTGTGCGCGGGCAATCCGGCCAGCGGCCAGGACTCGGGCACCATCTCGCCGTGCAACGGCGACTCGGGCGGTCCGCTCGTCGTCAACGGGCGCATCGCGGGTGTCGTGTCATGGGGCGTGCAGGACTGCGTCGCCACCGGCGCCCGCAGTGTCTTCGCGAAGACCAGCACCTTCGCCGGTCTGATCAACCCGCGCATCGACGACGCCAACGTCAACTTCGACGACAAGGCCGACCTGTTCACCAGGGCGTCGACGGGCGAGGGCTTCGCCTACATGTCCCGTGGCACCTCGCTCGGCGACCGGGTGTCGCTGGGTGACTGGCGCGGGATCAACCTGGTCCGCCAGGCCGATCTGAACCGGGACTACTACCAGGACTTCGTCTTCCGCACCGACGGTGGCGAGCTGTGGTGGTGGGGGTACGACGCTGCCCAGGACGCCTACACCGACCACCGCATCGGCTCGGGCTGGGGCAGCTTCCGGAACATCGCCGTCACCGGTGACGTCACCGGCGACGGGTTCGCCGACATCACCGCGAACGACTCGGCGGGCACGCTCTGGCTGTGGACGGGTCTCGGCAACGGCACCTTCAACAGCAAGAAGAAGATCGGCGTCGGCTGGAGCACCTACCAGGTGTACGGCAAGGGCGACTACAGCGGTGACGGATGGCCGGACCTGCTGGCCCGGGACGCACAGGCGCGCCTGTGGGTCTACAAGGGCACGGGCAACGCGGGCTCCCCGTTCTCCGCTCGGGTCCAGGTCGGCCACGGCTGGAATTTCACCGCCTACGCCACGACCGGTGACCTGACCGGTGACGGCCGTGCGGACTTCATGGTCCGCGACTCGTCCGGCTACCTGTGGGCGTACAAGGGGACGGGCTCGGCATCGGCCCCGTTCGCGCTCGCGCAGCGGGTCAAGGTCGGTACCGGCTGGAAGTCGTACGGCCTCTTCGGCTGAGCCGGAGGGTCCGTCGGGAGATCCCGGTCACAGGAACGGCCCGTGCGGGCGGCTCGGGAACCGGGACGAAACCGCAGGTGAAGCAAGGTCTGCGCCCACCGTGTCAGTCACGGTGGGCGCAGCTCTTTTCTCAGCGACTTCTCAGGACCCTGTGCAACCCTTCATGCCTCTCCGCCGTCTCACCAGTGGCGTAACAAAACTTGACAGGGTGGGCAAACCGTGCCTGAAAACGACGGCCGGGGGGCAACAGGACCTACGAGGGCTTGAGGAGATATGGCCGACCAGACCAGCAACGGCAGTCGAATACGCGCGAACGGCAGGCGCCGCAAGCCTCCCACCGCGGGGCGTCGCGCCGTGGCGGCCGCCGCGTGGGGCGCGGCCGGTCTGGTGCTCGTCGGCGGGTCGGGTCTCGGCTACGTCTACTTCAAGCTCAACGGGAACATCCAGAGCGTCGACATCAACGCCCAGCTCGGCAAGGACCGGCCCGACGACGTCGACAACGGCTCGATGGACATCCTCGTCCTCGGCTCCGACTCCCGCTCCGGCGCCAACGGCAAGTACGGCGACGACGACGGCGGCGCTCGCTCCGACACCGCGATGATCATCCACGTGTACGAGGGCCACAAGAAGGCCGCGGTCGTCTCCGTGCCCCGCGACACCCTCATAGACCGGCCCCGGTGCGCGGACGGGGACGGCGGGACGGTCGACGGCGAGAGCCGCGCCATGTTCAACACGGCCTACGAGGTCGGCGGGCCCGCCTGCGCGGTCAAGACGGTCGAGAAGATGTCCGGCATCCGCATGGACCACTACGTCGAGGTCGATTTCACCGGCTTCAAGAAGCTCGTCGACGAGCTCGGCGGCGTCGATGTCACCACCACCGAGGCGATCAACGACTCCAAGAGCCACCTCGACCTGAAGCCCGGCACCCACACCCTCAGCGGTGAGCAGGCCCTCGGGCTCGTACGGACCCGCAAGTCCGTCGGCAACGGCAGCGACCTCGGCCGGATCCAGCTCCAGCAGGCATTCATCAAGGCCCTGATCGCGCAGGTCAGGGAGGTGGGCGTGTTCACCGACCCGAAGAAGCTGTACGACCTCGCCGACACCGCCACCAAGGCGATCACGACCGATTCCGAGCTCGACTCGGTCCAGGAGCTCGTCGGCTTCGCGAACGGCCTCAAGGATCTCGGCGCCGACGACGTGCAGATGGTCACGATGCCGGTGCAGTACGACAAGCGCGACCCCAACCGCGTCGTCCCGCTGGAGAAGCAGGGCAAGCAGGTCTGGACCGCCCTCAAGAACGACCGGCCGGTCCCCGCGTCCGCGACCGAGGACACCGCGGACGGCCAGGCCGAGGGCGTCGTCCGCTGATCCGGACCGTGCCGGACCGTGAGGCCCGGACCGTGCCGGACCGCGCGGGCTCGGCATCGCGGCAGGTCGCGGCAGGAGGGCCGTATCAGGAATACCGGGGGCCCGACCCCGGTTTTGGGAGATACGGCCGGTCCTGGCAGACTGGTACGTCGGCCCCGGTTCACGTGCGTGCATCCTGCGCGTGCGACCCGGTGCCCTCCCGAAACTAGGAGACACCTTGAAGCGCGACATCCACCCCACGTACGTCGAGACCCAGGTGAGCTGCACCTGCGGCGCGTCGTTCACCACCCGCAGCACGATCGAGGCCGGCACCATCCGTGCCGAGGTCTGCTCCGAGTGCCACCCGTTCTACACGGGCAAGCAGAAGATCCTCGACACCGGTGGCCGTGTGGCCCGCTTCGAGGCCCGCTTCGGCAAGGCTGCCGGCTCCGCCAAGAAGTAGCGAGCCACTGCGCCGGTCTTCGGCTGCCCCTGCGCGGGCGGCCGGGACCGGTGTTTTTGTCGCTGGGGGTCCGGGGGCCGCGCGGCGCCAGCCGCTGGTGTCGCAGTCCTCGGAAAGGCACAGCGCCGTCCCTGCCGTAGGTACAGAAGTACAGGAACCAGGAGCCCCCGATGTTCGAGGCGGTCGAGGAACTGATCGGCGAGCACGCCGATCTCGAGAAGAAGCTCGCGGACCCCGCGGTCCACGCGGACCAGGCGAACGCGCGCAAGCTCAACAAGCGGTACGCCGAGCTGACCCCGATCGTCGCCACGTACCGCTCCTGGAAGCAGACCGGGGACGACATCGGGACCGCCCGCGAGTTCGCGGCCGACGACCCCGACTTCGCCGCCGAGGTCAAGGAGCTGGAGAAGCAGCGCGAGGAGCTCACCGACAAGCTCCGGCTGCTGCTCGTGCCCCGCGACCCCAGCGACGACAAGGACGTCATCCTGGAGATCAAGGCCGGTGCGGGCGGGGACGAGTCCGCCCTGTTCGCCGGTGACCTGCTGCGGATGTACCTGCGCTACGCCGAGCGCGTCGGCTGGAAGACCGAGATCATCGACTCCACCGAGTCCGAGCTCGGCGGCTACAAGGACGTCCAGGTCGCGGTGAAGACCAAGGGCGGCAACGGCGCCACGGAGCCCGGGCAGGGCGTCTGGGCGCGGCTGAAGTACGAGGGCGGGGTGCACCGTGTGCAGCGGGTGCCGTCGACCGAGTCCCAGGGCCGGATCCACACCTCCGCCGCCGGTGTCCTCGTGACCCCGGAGGCCGAGGAGGTCGACGTCGAGATCCACGCCAACGATCTGCGCATCGACGTCTACCGCTCCTCGGGACCGGGCGGCCAGTCCGTCAACACGACCGACTCCGCGGTGCGCATCACGCACCTGCCCACCGGAGTCGTCGCCTCCTGCCAGAACGAGAAGAGCCAGCTCCAGAACAAGGAGCAGGCGATGCGTATCCTGCGCTCCAGGCTGCTCGCCGCGGCCCAGGAGGCCGCCGAGCAGGAGGCCGCGGACGCCCGCCGCAGCCAGGTCCGCACGGTCGACCGCTCCGAGAAGATCCGTACGTACAACTTCCCGGAAAACCGCATCTCGGACCACCGCGTCGGCTTCAAGGCGTACAACTTGGACCAGGTGCTCGACGGGGAGCTGGACGCGGTGATCCAGGCCTGCGTCGACGCCGACTCCGCCGCGAAGCTCGCCGCCGCGTAGGCCGCCCGGCCGCGTACCACGAACCGCCCTGCCCAGCCCGGAGGACCAGCGTGCAGTCGCTCCCCGGGGGACGACCCCCGTACCCCCGCTCCTTGCTGCTTGCCGAGGTGGCCCAGGCCACCCAGCGGCTGGCCGACGCCGGCGTGCCCTCACCCCGCTTCGACGCGGAGGAGCTCGCCGCCTTCGTCCACGGCGTCAAGCGCGGCGAACTGCATCTGGTCAAGGACGCGGACTTCGACGCCCGCTACTGGGAGGCGATCGCCCGCCGCGAGGCCCGCGAACCGCTCCAGCACATCACCGGGCGCGCCTTCTTCCGCTATCTGGAGCTCCAGGTCGGCCCCGGCGTCTTCGTGCCCCGCCCCGAGACCGAGTCGGTCGTCGGCTGGGCCATAGACGCGGTGCGGGCCATGGACGTCGTCGAGCCGCTCGTCGTCGATCTGTGCTCCGGCTCCGGGGCCATCGCCCTGGCCATCGCGCAGGAGGTCCCGCGCTCGCGCGTGCACGCCGTGGAGCTCTCCGACGACGCCATCGGCTGGACGCGCAAGAACGCCGAGGGGTCCAGGGTCAGCGTCCACCACGGAGACGCTCTCGCCGCACTCCCCGAGCTGGACGGCCAGGTCGACCTGGTCATCTCCAACCCGCCGTACATCCCGCTCACCGAGTGGGAGTACGTCGCCCCCGAGGCCCGTGACCACGACCCGCAGATGGCCCTCTTCTCCGGCGAGGACGGGCTCGACACCATCCGCGGCATCGAGCGCACCGCCCACCGTCTGCTGCGCCCCGGCGGCCTCGTCGTCGTCGAGCACGCCGACACCCAGGGCGGGCAGGTCCCGTGGATCTTCAACGAGGAGGCCGGCTGGGCTGACGCCGCCGACCACCCCGACCTGAACAAGCGGCCGCGGTTCGCGACCGCCCGTAAGGCAATGCCATGACGCCTCCGCACCTTCCGATGTACGGCGCCCCGGCCGGAGCGAGTGAGCCGAAGGGGCGCGACGCCGTCGAAAGGGAGAACGCGCACAGACTCCGAGGAACGAGGAGTCGAGCACGATCGACCGTCGACAGTGGCTTCGGCGCTCCGGAGGCGAACGAGTGACCAAAAAAGAGGAGGCCCGCTGATGGCTCGGCGATACGACTGCAACGACGCGACGGAACGCACCACCGGCCTGCGCGAAGCGGCGTCGGCCGTCCGCCGCGGCGAGCTCGTCGTGCTGCCCACCGACACCGTGTACGGCATCGGTGCCGACGCGTTCAGCTCGGAGGCCGTCACCGACCTGCTGGCGGCGAAGGGCCGCGGCCGCAACATGCCCACCCCCGTGCTCATCGGCTCCCCGAACACCCTGCACGGCCTGGTGACCGACTTCTCCGAGCAGGCGTGGGAGCTCGTCGACGCCTTCTGGCCGGGCGCGCTCACCCTGGTCGCGCGGCACCAGCCGTCGCTCCAGTGGGACCTCGGCGACACCCGCGGCACCGTCGCGATCCGGATGCCCCTGCACCCCGTCGCGATCGAGCTGCTGACGGACGTCGGCCCGATGGCCGTCTCGTCGGCGAACCTCACCGGGCACCCCGCACCCGAGGACTGCGACGCCGCGCAGGAGATGCTCGGCGACTCCGTCTCCGTGTACCTCGACGGCGGCCCGACGCCCGGCATCGTGCCGTCGTCGATCGTCGACGTGACGGGCAAGACGCCCGTCCTGCTGCGGGAGGGGGCGCTCTCCCCGGAAGAGCTCCGGAAGGTCGTACCCGACCTCGAGGTGGCCAATTGACAGCCCCTGAGGGGCGTGGCATAGGCGGTACGGAGCACAACGCCTTCCGCATCCTCCACGTCAGCACCGGCAACGTCTGCCGCTCGCCGATCACCGAGCGGCTGACGCGGCATGCCCTGAGCCACCGTCTGGGCGACTCGATCGCCGGCGGGCTGATCGTGGAGAGTGCGGGCACCTGGGGCCACGAGGGTGCCCCCATGGAGCCCAACGCCGAGACGGTCCTCACCGACTTCGGTGCGGACCCGAGCGGCTTCGTCGGGCGCGAGCTGCTCGACGAGCACGTCATCTGCGCGGACCTGGTCCTGACGGCGACCCGCGACCACCGGGCCCAGGTCATCTCGATGGGCCACTCGGCGGGCCTGCGCACCTTCACGCTGAAGGAGTTCACCCGCCTGGTGCGCGCGATAGACCCGGCGACGCTGCCGGACCCGCTCGACGACGGTGTCGTCGAGCGCGCCCGCGCGCTGGTACGGGCCGCGGCGGCGCTGCGCGGATGGCTGCTCGCGCCGAGCGCGGAGGCGGACGAGGTGTACGACCCGTACGGGGCCCCGATCACCTTCTTCCGCTCGATCGGCGAGGAGATCCACCAGGCGCTGGACCCGGTGGTCACCGCCCTGACGGGCGTACCCGCCCGCTCCTGAGCCGCACAGCCCCCGCAGAAGGGGCGCCGCGTGCCGGGCAGGGGCCGCACCCCCGGCCTACATTGGAGGGGCCCCAGAACCACGCGAGGCCCGGAGCCCACCATGCCGGTCAGCAGCGCAGCCACCACCGCACCTTCTGCCATCTCCGCAACTTCGACCTCGACCTCGGCCTCGACTTCGATCGCGGCCGCGGCGGCCGCGGACTTCGACGCTCTGCGCCGGCAGGACCCCGAGCTCGCCGAGGTGATCCTGGGCGAGACCGCCAGGCAGTCCGACAGCCTCCAGCTCATCGCCGCCGAGAACTTCACCTCGCCCGCCGTCCTCGCCGCCCTCGGCTCCCCGCTCGCCAACAAGTACGCCGAGGGCTACCCCGGCGCCCGCCACCACGGCGGCTGCGAGCTCGTGGACGCCGCCGAGCGGATCGCCGTCGACCGGGCCACCGCGCTCTTCGGCGCCGAGCACGCCAATGTGCAGCCGCACTCGGGCTCCTCCGCCGTCCTCGCGGCCTACGCGGCGCTGCTGCGGCCGGGCGACACCGTGCTCGCGATGGGCCTTGCCTTCGGCGGGCATCTCACCCACGGCTCCCCGGCGAACTTCTCCGGCCGCTGGTTCTCGTTCGTCCCGTACGGCGTCGACGCCGAGACCGGACTCCTCGACTACGACCAGATCCGCCGACTCGCCCGCGAAAATCGACCGAAAGCCATCGTCTGCGGCTCGATCTCATACCCACGCCACCCCGACTACGCCGCGTTCCGCGAGATCGCCGACGAAGTGGGCGCGTATCTCATCGCCGACGCCGCCCATCCGATCGGCCTGGTCGCCGGGGGAGTGGCGCCGAGCCCCGTCCCGTACGCCGACGTCGTCTGCGCCACCACCCACAAGGTGCTCCGCGGCCCGCGCGGCGGCATGCTCCTGTGCGGCAGCCATCTGGCCGAGCGCATCGACCGGGCGGTCTTCCCCTTCACCCAGGGCGGCGCCCAGATGCACACCATCGCCGCCAAGGCCGTCGCCTTCGGCGAGGCGTCGACGCCGGCCTACGCCTCCTACACCCACCTGGTCGTCGCCAACGCCAAGGTCCTCGCCGACGCACTGGCCGCGGAGGGCTTCGCGATCACCACCGGCGGCACCGACACCCATCTCATCACCGCGGACCCCGCTCCGCTGGGCGTGGACGGGCGCACGGCCCGCGGCCGGCTGAGCGCCGCCGGAATGGTCCTGGACACCTGCGCGCTGCCGTACGGGGACGGCCGCGGCATCCGGCTCGGCACCGCGGCCCTCACCACCCAGGGGATGGGCCAGGGCGAGATGGCCCGGATCGCGGTCCTCTTCAGTGCCGCGCTGCGGGCGGAGGGCGAGGAGATCCGACGCGTACGTGAAGAAGTACGGGAACTGGCCGGACGCTTTCCGCCGTATTAGTACCTGTATGGGGTGCGGATCAGGGGTAGGCGCCGGCGCATGGAACCGAGCAGACCCCTCCGTATGTCTCTGAGCACATGGCCAACAAAGCTAGGGTGTGGGGCTGAGATGGCCAGCGATTCCTGTGGGGCAGCCCGTGCGTGATTACCTGCTGACGCTCTGTGTCACGGCCGCGGTGACCTATCTGCTGACCGGTCCGGTGCGGAAGTTCGCCATTGCGACCGGGGCGATGCCGGAGATCCGTGCCCGCGACGTACACCGAGAACCGACTCCGCGGCTCGGTGGCATCGCCATGTTCTTCGGTCTGTGCGCGGGGCTGCTCGTCGCGGACCACCTGTCGAACCTGAACAGCGTCTTCGAGCTCTCCAACGAGCCGCGCGCGCTGCTCTCCGGTGCCGCCCTGATCTGGCTGATCGGCGTCCTGGACGACAAGTTCGAGATCGACGCCCTGATCAAGCTGGGCGCACAGATGATCGCCGCGGGTGTGATGGTGGTGCAGGGTCTGACGATCCTGTGGCTGCCGATCCCGGGCATCGGGACGGTCGCGCTCACCCAGTGGCAGGGCACGCTCCTGACCGTCGCCCTGGTGGTCATCACCATCAACGCGGTGAACTTCGTGGACGGACTCGACGGCCTCGCCGCCGGCATGGTCTGCATCGCCACCGCGGCGTTCTTCCTGTACGCGTACCGGATCTGGTTCAGCTACGGGATCGAAGCCGCGGCCCCCGCAACCCTCTTCGCCGCGATCCTGATGGGCATGTGCCTGGGCTTCCTGCCGCACAACATGCACCCGGCGCGGATCTTCATGGGCGACTCCGGCTCGATGCTCATCGGACTGGTGCTGGCCGCGTCCGCGATCTCGGTGACCGGCCAGGTCGACCCGGACGCGCTGAAGCTCTTCGAGGGCGGTACGCGCGAGGCCACGCACGCGGCGCTGCCGGTCTTCATCCCGCTGCTGCTGCCGCTGACGATCATCGCGATCCCGGTCGCCGACCTGCTGCTGGCGATCGTCCGCCGCACCTGGAGCGGCAAGTCGCCCTTCGCGGCCGACCGCGGCCACCTCCACCACCGGCTCCTGGAGATCGGCCACTCGCACAGCCGGGCCGTGCTGATCATGTACTTCTGGTCGGCGCTGTTCGCCTTCGGCGTCGTGCTCTACTCCGTTCACAGCGCGTCCATGTGGATCGTCTTCGCGATCGTGGTACTCAGCGCGGTCGGCCTGGTCCTGCTCCTGCTGCCCCGCTTCACCCCCCGCGCCCCGCGCTGGGCGGAAGCCTTCGTCCCGCCCCGCTACCGCCGCCGCCGTCCGCAGGCGCTGCCGGCCGCGCCGCCGTGCGAGGGCATGGCCGACGCGGACGCGGCCGAGGAAGCTCCGGAGGAGCGCGTTCCGGTACCCGCCGGAATCAACGGGGCAACCGCGATCGGCGCCCGTTCGCGCTTCACGGACCGGCGGAAGGCCGGAACGCCGAGTTGACGTATGCCGGTATGTGCCGCCATTACCAGACAACTAGGACATGGCGCGCTGCACACACGGGCGGGGTCACTCTCATGTGTGAGAGTTGGCACACTCCAGGGTAAAGACCTATTCAAATAGTTTGTGATACGGTTCACGAGAGCCGGAGACAGAGCCGAAAGACCGTAGAGCGACGGTCTCCTCGGCCCCGAGACCCACCTCGGACCGGATCTACGCTCGTCCATGACGACACCACTGCCCCCACCAGTAAGCGGAGCTGCCGCCATGCCGACGTCCAACGACGCCCGGATCCTCCTTCTCGCCGCCGTACCCACTGCTGCCGCCGGCGCCATCGCCACGGTCATCAGCGGTGTCGTCGCCGGCGGCAAGGGGGCGATCGGCGCCGCCGTCGGCACCCTGGTGGTCGTCCTCTTCATGGGGATCGGCATGGTGGTGCTCCAGCGCACCGCGAAGTCCATGCCGCAGCTGTTCCAGGCGATGGGGCTCATGCTCTACACCGCCCAGCTGCTGCTGCTCTTCATCTTCGTGGCCGCGTTCAAGAACACGACGCTGTTCGACCCGAAGGCGTTCGCCTTCACCCTCCTCGCCTCGGTCATCGTGTGGGTGGCAGCACAGGCTCGCGCCCACACCAAGGCGAAGATCTTCTACGTCGACCCCGCCTCCTCGAACACCGAAAAGTCCGAGAAGACGGGGTCGACGGCATGACGGGTAGGGCCGGGATAAATGCCCGTTCGGGATCCTGCTATCGTCCGGTGCCAACTGCGGCACTGCGGGCGCGGGCATCCGAGCTGACGCCTGTCCCAGCGCGAGGCTCGACGCCGAACCGCCGCCCCCTTATCCGTAAGACCACCAGTCCAGTGCCGACCCGCGGCTGCGTGCCGCGCCGACACAACGAGGTTGCCGTACCTATGCGCCACGCTGAAGGAGCCCGCGGTGAGTGCTGACCCGACGCAGGTGCTCGCCTTCGAGACCGACTGTCACATCTTCGATGGATGCGGCTTTCCGGCTCCGGGCCTGCATTCGTTCCTCTTCGAGCCGATCTTCGGTGACGCAGACAGCACCTTCGGCTATTTCAACAAGACGATGCTGCTCGCCCTCCTGGGCACCGTCATCATCGTCGCTTTCTTCTGGGCCGCCTTCCGCAAGCCGAAGGTCGTCCCCGGCAAGCTCCAGATGGTCGCCGAAGCCGGCTACGACTTCGTCCGCCGCGGTATCGTCTACGAGACCCTGGGCAAGAAGGAGGGCGAGAAGTACGTCCCCTTCATGGTGTCGCTGTTCTTCTTCGTCTGGATGCTGAACCTCTGGTCGATCATCCCGGTGGCCCAGTTCCCGGTGACCGCGATCATCGCGTACCCGGCTGCGCTCGCCGCGATCGTCTACGTCATCTGGATGTCGGTGACCTTCAAGCGTCACGGCTTCGTCGGCGGCTTCAAGAACCTCACGGGCTACGACAAGTCCCTCGGCCCGGTTCTGCCGATGGTCATGGTCATCGAGTTCTTCTCGAACGTCCTGGTCCGCCCGTTCACCCACGCGGTCCGACTCTTCGCGAACATGTTCGCCGGTCACACCCTGCTGCTGCTGTTCACCATCGCCAGCTGGTACCTGCTGAACGGCATCGGCATCGCCTACGCGGGCGTCTCGTTCGTGATGGTGCTCGTGATGACCCTCTTCGAGCTCTTCATCCAGGCAGTCCAGGCGTATGTGTTCGTCCTCCTGGCCTGCAGCTTCATCCAGGGCGCGCTCGCCGAGCACCACTGATCGCCCACCCAAGCCCCCAACCCGTCCGGTGGCCAACCCCCACCGGTCCGTGAAAGAGAAGGAAGAACTGGCATGTCCCAGACCCTTGCCGCTGTCTCTGGCTCCCTCGGCTCCATCGGTTACGGTCTCGCGGCCATCGGCCCGGGCGTCGGCGTCGGCATCATCTTCGGTAACGGCACCCAGGCTCTCGCCCGTCAGCCCGAGGCGGCCGGCATCATCCGCGCCAACCAGATCCTGGGCTTCGCCTTCTGTGAGGCGCTCGCGCTCATCGGTCTGGTCATGCCGTTCGTCTACGGCGTCTGATCTGCGCAGTCCGATCAGCCCACTAGGACGAAAGGCAATGATGTGAACCTCACGGTTCTCGCGGCTGAGGAAATTCAGAGCCCCCTCATTCCGCCGCTCCCCGAGCTCGTCATCGGCCTGATCGCCTTCGCCATCGTCTTCGGCTTCCTCGCCAAGAAGCTCCTCCCGAACATCAACAAGGTTCTGGAAGAGCGCCGCGAGGCCATCGAGGGCGGCATCGAGAAGGCCGAATCAGCCAAGGTCGAGGCCGAGAGCGTGCTCGAGCAGTACAAGGCTCAGCTCGCCGAGGCCCGTCACGAGGCCGCGCGTCTGCGCCAGGAGGCCACCGAGCAGGGCGCCGCGATCATCGCTGAGATGCGCGCGGAAGGCCAGCGGCAGCGCGAGGAGATCGTCGCCGCCGGTCACGCCCAGATCGAGACCGACCGCAAGTCCGCGGCGTCCGCGCTGCGCCAGGACGTGGGCAAGCTCGCCACCGACCTGGCCGGCAAGCTGGTCGGCGAGTCCCTCGAGGACCACGCCCGCCAGAGCCGCACCATCGACCGCTTCCTCGACGAGCTCGAGGAGAAGGCCGAGGCAGCCCGATGAAGGCGCTGCACGGAGCGAGCCGCGAGGCACTGGCTGCCGCACGCGAGCGTCTCGACGCGCTGACCGACAACACCTCGGTCGACGCGACGAAGCTCGCCGAGGAGCTGGCCGCCGTTACCGCGCTGCTCGACCGCGAGGTGTCGCTGCGTCGGGTCCTGACCGACCCGGCGCAGGCCGGCGAGGCCAAGGCCGAGCTGGCCGCGCGACTGCTGAGCGGTCAGGTGGGCGGCGAGACCGTCGACCTGGTCTCCGGCATGGTCCGTTCCCGCTGGTCGCAGTCGCGCGACCTGGTGGACGCGATCGAGGAGCTGGCGGCCACCGCCGACCTCACCGCGGCCCAGCAGGCCGGTGCGCTCGACGACGTCGAGGACGAGCTGTTCCGGTTCGGCCGGATCGTCGCCTCCAGCACCGAGCTGCGGGCCGCGCTGACCGACCGGACCGCGACCGCCTCCGCCAAGGGCGAGCTGCTGCGCAGCCTGCTCGGCGGCAAGGTCAACGCGGTCACCGAGCGTCTGGTCATCCGTCTGGTGACCGCGCCCCGGGGTCGTAGCCTGGAAGCGGGACTCGAGTCCCTGTCCAAGCTCGCCGCGGCGCGCCGGAACCGGATGGTCGCCGTCGTCACCACGGCGGTGCCGCTGAGTGACCAGCAGAAGCGGCGCCTCGCCGCCGTGCTGTCGAAGCTGTACGGCCACGACATGCACCTGAACCTGGACGTGGACCCCGAGGTCCTCGGCGGGATCACCGTGCAGATCGGCGACGAGGTCATCAACGGCACGATCGCGGACCGGATCGCCGAGGCGAACCGCCGCATCGCCGGCTGACAGGCCAGCAACTCAACAAGCATTGCTAGAGCGGCCCGGTTGGGCCGCAGAGGATTCACCTCCTACAGGGGGGAGTCCCCATCCCCCCAAAGTGAAACTTCGGGCCCAACAAGGAGAGCAGGGAACCCAGATGGCGGAGCTCACGATCCGGCCGGAGGAGATCCGGGACGCGCTGGAGAACTTCGTCCAGTCGTACAAGCCGGACGCGGCCTCGCGCGAGGAGGTCGGTACGGTCAGCCTTGCCGGCGACGGCATCGCGAAGGTCGAGGGTCTTCCCTCGGCCATGGCCAACGAGCTGCTGAAGTTCGAGGACGGCACCCTCGGCCTCGCCCTCAACCTCGAGGAGCGCGAGATCGGTGCCATCGTCCTTGGTGAGTTCAGCGGCATCGAGGAGGGCCAGTCGGTGCAGCGCACCGGCGAGGTGCTGTCCGTCGCCGTCGGCGAGGGCTACCTCGGCCGCGTCGTCGACCCCCTCGGCAACCCGATCGACGGCCTCGGCGAGATCGAGACCTCGGGCCGCCGCGCCCTTGAGCTGCAGGCCCCCACGGTCATGCAGCGCAAGTCGGTGCACGAGCCGATGGAGACGGGCTACAAGGCCGTCGACGCGATGACCCCGATCGGCCGTGGCCAGCGTCAGCTGATCATCGGTGACCGTCAGACCGGCAAGACCGCCCTGGCCGTCGACACGATCATCAACCAGCGCGACAACTGGCGCTCCGGCGACGTGAACAAGCAGGTCCGCTGCATCTACGTCGCCATCGGCCAGAAGGGCTCCACCATCGCGTCCGTGCGTGGCGCGCTGGAGGAGGCCGGCGCCCTGGAGTACACGACCATCGTCGCCGCCCCGGCGTCCGACCCGGCCGGCTTCAAGTACCTGGCGCCGTACACCGGTTCGGCCATCGGCCAGCACTGGATGTACGAGGGCAAGCACGTCCTGATCATCTTCGACGACCTGTCGAAGCAGGCCGACGCCTACCGTGCCGTGTCCCTGCTGCTGCGCCGCCCGCCGGGCCGTGAGGCGTACCCGGGTGACGTCTTCTACCTGCACTCCCGCCTCCTGGAGCGCTGCGCCAAGCTCTCCGACGACATGGGCAAGGGCTCGATGACGGGTCTCCCGATCGTCGAGACCAAGGCCAACGACGTCTCGGCGTTCATCCCGACCAACGTCATCTCCATCACCGACGGCCAGTGCTTCCTGGAGTCCGACCTGTTCAACGCCGGTCAGCGTCCGGCCCTGAACGTCGGTATCTCGGTCTCCCGAGTCGGTGGCTCCGCCCAGCACAAGGCCATGAAGCAGGTCTCCGGCCGTCTGCGCGTGGACCTCGCCCAGTACCGCGAGCTGGAGGCGTTCGCCGCCTTCGGTTCCGACCTGGACGCCGCGTCGAAGGCGTCGCTGGAGCGCGGTAAGCGCATGGTCGAGCTGCTGAAGCAGGCGCAGTACGCCCCGTACTCCACCGAGAACCAGGTCGTCTCCATCTGGGCCGGCACCAACGGCAAGATGGACGACGTCCCGGTCGAGGACATCCGCCGCTTCGAGGCCGAGCTGCTCGAGTTCCTGCACCGTGAGCAGAAGCCCCTGATGACCTCCATCGTCGAGGGCGGCAAGATGTCGGACGACACGCTCGGCAAGATCGCGGAGCAGATCGAGGTCTTCAAGAAGCAGTTCGAGACGTCGGACGGCAAGCTGCTGGGCGAGGACGCTCCGGCCGCCGTCAACGTCTCGAAGTGACGACGGAAGGGACCTGACTCATGGGAGCCCAGCTCCGGGTCTACAAGCGCAAAATCCGGTCCGTCACCGCGACTAAGAAGATCACCAAGGCGATGGAGATGATCTCCGCCTCGCGCATCGTCAAGGCGCAGCGCAAGGTGGCGGCCTCCACGCCGTACGCGACCGAGCTGACCCGTGCGGTCACCGCGGTGGCGACGGGATCGAGCACCAAGCACCCGCTGACGACGGAGGCCGAGAGCCCGAGCCGTGCCGCGGTCCTGCTCCTCACGAGCGACCGCGGTCTGGCCGGCGGCTACTCGTCCAACGCCATCAAGACGGCCACCCGGCTCACCGAGCGGCTCCGTGGCGAGGGCAAGGACGTCGACAGCTACATCGTCGGCCGCAAGGGCGTGGCCTACTACGGCTTCCGTGACCTCAAGGTCGAGGAGTCGTGGACCGGCTTCACCGACAACCCGTCGTACGCGGACGCCAAGGCGATCGCGGCGCCCCTGATCGAGGCCATCGAGCAGGAGACGGCCGAGGGCGGCGTGGACGAGCTCCACATCGTCTTCACCGAGTTCGTCTCGATGCTGACGCAGACGCCGGTCGACGGCCGGCTGCTGCCCCTCAGCCTCGGTGAGACGCAGCAGGAGACGGACGGCACGAAGGGCGAGATCCTTCCGCTGTTCGACTTCGAGCCGTCGGCGGAGGACGTCCTCGACGCCCTGCTGCCGCGGTACGTCGAGAGCCGGATCTACAACGCCCTGCTGCAGGCCGCCGCTTCCGAGCACGCGGCCCGCCGTCGGGCGATGAAGTCCGCCACCGACAACGCGGGTGACCTGATCCACACCTATTCCCGCCTTGCCAACGCGGCCCGCCAGGCCGAAATCACCCAGGAAATCAGCGAGATCGTCGGTGGCGCCAGCGCCCTGGCCGACGCGACCGCGGGGAGTGACAAGTAATGACGACCACTGTTGAGACGGCCGCCGCCACGGGCCGCGTCGCCCGGGTCATCGGCCCGGTCGTCGACGTGGAGTTCCCCGTCGACGCGATGCCGGAGATCTACAACGCGCTGCACGTCGAGGTGCCGGACCCGGCCCAGCCGGGTACCAACCGGACCCTGACCCTCGAGGTTGCCCAGCACCTCGGTGAGGGCCTGGTCCGCACCATCTCGATGCAGCCCACCGACGGTCTGGTCCGCCAGGCCACGGTGACCGACACGGGCGCGGGCATCACCGTCCCGGTCGGCGACTTCACCAAGGGCAAGGTGTTCAACACCCTCGGTGAGGTGCTGAACGAGCCGGAGGCCAACGGCCAGGAGACCGAGCGCTGGGCGATCCACCGCAAGGCCCCGAAGTTCGAGGACCTCGAGTCGAAGACCGAGATGTTCGAGACCGGCCTGAAGGTCGTCGACCTTCTCACCCCGTACGTCAAGGGTGGAAAGATCGGTCTGTTCGGTGGCGCGGGTGTGGGCAAGACCGTCCTCATCCAGGAAATGATCATGCGTGTGGCCAAGCTGCACGAGGGTGTTTCCGTGTTCGCCGGTGTCGGTGAGCGCACCCGTGAGGGCAACGACCTCATCGCGGAGATGGAAGAGTCCGGCGTTCTGGACAAGACCGCGCTGGTCTTCGGTCAGATGGACGAGCCCCCGGGCACCCGTCTGCGCGTCGCCCTGGCCGGTCTGACCATGGCGGAGTACTTCCGCGATGTGCAGAAGCAGGACGTGCTCTTCTTCATCGACAACATCTTCCGGTTCACCCAGGCCGGCTCCGAGGTGTCCACCCTGCTCGGCCGTATGCCGTCCGCGGTGGGTTACCAGCCGAACCTGGCCGACGAGATGGGTCTGCTGCAGGAGCGCATCACCTCGACGCGTGGTCACTCGATCACCTCGATGCAGGCGATCTACGTCCCCGCGGACGACCTGACCGACCCGGCCCCGGCCACCACCTTCGCCCACCTCGACGCGACGACGGTTCTGTCCCGTCCGATCTCCGAGAAGGGCATCTACCCCGCGGTGGACCCGCTGGACTCCACGTCCCGCATCCTGGACCCGCGCTACATCTCGCAGGACCACTACAACGCCGCCATGCGCGTCAAGGGCATCCTGCAGAAGTACAAGGACCTCCAGGACATCATCGCGATCCTCGGTATCGACGAGCTGGGCGAAGAGGACAAGCTCGTCGTCCACCGCGCGCGTCGTGTCGAGCGCTTCCTGTCCCAGAACACCCACGCGGCGAAGCAGTTCACCGGTGTGGACGGTTCGGACGTTCCGCTGGACGAGTCGATCGCCGCGTTCAACGCGATCTGCGACGGCGACTTCGACCACTTCCCGGAGCAGGCGTTCTTCATGTGCGGTGGTCTTGAGGACCTCAAGAAGAACGCCAAGGAGCTCGGCGTTTCCTGAGTCCCCTGACTCGTGAACGGGGGGGCGGGGCCCGCCCCGCCCCCCTTCGCACACCCTTCCGGCCGAGTGGCCGGGGTGGGGCCGGGCGTTTCGGCGTCCGGCGCCCTATGCACCATCTCCCGGGGACAACCCCCGGACCCCCGGCCGTGAGGCCGGGCGGGCCCCGGCGTTTCGGCGCCCGGCGTCCTATTAGACTTATGACCCAACACCCGGCTGAACCGCCGGGTGGTGACCCGAGGAGCCACCCTTGGCTGCTGAGCTGCACGTCGAGCTGGTCGCCGCCGACCGCCAGGTCTGGTCCGGCGAGGCCACCCTGGTCGTCGCGCGCACCACGTCCGGCGACATCGGCGTCATGCCCGGTCACCAGCCGCTGCTCGGTGTGCTGGAGTCGGGCCCGGTGACCATCCGTACGAGCGAGGGAACGGTCGTCGCCGCAGTGCACGGCGGCTTCATCTCGTTCGCCGACAACAAGCTGTCGCTGCTCGCGGAAATCGCCGAGCTGGCGGACGAGATCGACCAGCAGCGCGCCGAGCGTGCGCTGGAGCGCGCCAAGTCCGAGGACGACGCCGCCGCCGAGCGGCGCGCCGAGGTCCGGCTGCGCGCGGTCGCGGTGCACTGAGCGCACCGCGCCGATGGACCCTCTCAGCCGCGGCCAGGGCTGGAATTCTCCAGACCGGGTCGCGGCTGAGGCAATGCAGGTGCAGGTTGTATACCGCTACGGGACGAAGCGAGGAGGTCGGTGGAGATGTTCCTCGCTCTGCTTGTGAGCGGTCTGGTCGTCGCACTGGTGGTGATCGGGCTCTTCGTCTTCGGCCTGCGCCGCAGGCTGATCCAGCGTTCGGGCGGCACCTTCGACTGCAGCCTGCGCTGGAACGTACCGGAGCAGGACGACCACTCCGGTAAGGGCTGGGTCTACGGGGTCGCCCGCTACAGCGGTGACCGGATCGAGTGGTTTCGCGTCTTCTCGTACGCGCCCCGTCCGCGCCGTGTGCTGGAGCGCGCCGCCATCGAGGTGCT
Organism: Streptomyces sp. FIT100; assembly: GCF_024584805.1. NCBI lineage: Bacteria > Bacillati > Actinomycetota > Actinomycetes > Kitasatosporales > Streptomycetaceae > Streptomyces > Streptomyces sp. FIT100. Next base: position 5,519,530 of record NZ_CP075715.1, read on the forward strand.
GGCCCGCCGGCTGCCCGAGGGCGAGGAGGAGCTGGCGCTGCTCTCCGACTCCGTCGTCCTGGGCTGTCTCCACCGGGGGACCCGGCTGGAGCTGGCGATGAGCGAGGACGCTCTCACCGGCTTTCTCGCATGGCTGGAGGCCGCGCCTCCCGGACAGCGAGTCAATGTTGCCTAAAAAAGAGGTGCCTCGTTGGGTGGGGGCGCCCCCGGACGGAGTCTGGGGGAGAGTCAACGTTGCCTGACCCCGGCGCGGGGGACGCGGACGCCGCCGGAATCGCCCTCCTGGGGCCGGGGGAGTGCCACGTCTGGTCCGCCGAGGCCCGCTGGGCGCCCGAGCTCCTCGATGTGCTCGACGAGCGCGAGCGGGAGCGCTGCGCGCAGTTCCGCCACGACGGCGCCCGGGCGCTCTATCTCACCGCGCATGTCCTGGCCCGCCGGACCGTGGGCGTACAGCTCGGCGTCGACCCGCGTGACGTCGTCTTCGTACCCGTGTGCAAGAACTGCCGGCGGCCGCAGGACCCGCCGCACGGCAAGCCGACCCTGCCCGGTACCCCCCTGGAGCTCTCCCTGTCGCACTCGGGAACCAGGGCGATGGTCGCGCTGACCACGGTGGGTCCGGTCGGTGTGGACATCGAGGAGATCGCCGCACGTGCCGGTCTGCCCCTCGATGTGCTCTCCGCGCCCGAGCGGGCCGAGCTGGACCGGCTGCCGGAGGCGGCGAGGCCCCCGGCCTTCATCCGTTACTGGGCCCGCAAGGAGGCCGTGCTCAAGGCCACCGGAGACGGGCTGATGGTCGACCCGGCCACGCTGACCGTGACCGGGCCCGACGCGCCCGCCGGGCTCGTCGAGTGGCGGGAACGCCCCGAGCCGCACCTTCCGGTGCGGCTCGAGGATCTTGCTGTGGGTGACGGCTACCGGGCAGCGGTCGCCGTCGTGGGGGACGGCGACCGCGTCCGGATGGTGCGGCAGTCGGACGTACGGGTCTGAGCAGACCCGCGAGCGCTGTCCGGGACCGCTATCCGAGACCGCTGTTGATGGCGCTGACGAGCTCACCGTTGGTGGTGTCGCCGCTGAACTCCCAGAAGAAGGCGCCTCCCAGGCTCTGGTTCTTCGCCCAGGTCATCTTTCCGGTGATGGTGGAGGGGGTGTCGTAGCTCCACCAGTTGCTGCCGCACTTGGCGTAGGCGGTGCCGGCGATGGTGCCGGTGGTGGGGCAGGAGGTCTTGAGGACCTTGTAGTCCTCGATGCCCTGCTCGTAGGTGCCGGGGGCCGGTCCGGTGGCGGAGCCGCCGGGCGTCGCCTGGGTCACGCCGGTCCAGCCGCGGCCGTAGAAGCCGATGCCGAGCAGCAGCTTCGCGGCGGGTACGCCCTGGGCCTTGAGCTTGGCGATGGCGTCGGCGGAGTTGAAGCCCGCCTGCGGGATGCCGGTGTACGAGGTCAGCGGCGAGTGCGGGGCGGTGGGGCCGTCCGCGTCGAAGGCGCCGAAGAAGTCGTACGTCATCACGTTGTACCAGTCGGAGTACTGCGCGGCTCCGGCGTAGTCGGTCTTCTCGATCTTGCCGCCGCTGCTGGCGTCGGCCGTGATGGCGGCGGTGACCAGGTTGTTGGCACCGAACTTGGTGCGCATGGCCTGCATCATGTTCTTGAATGCGGCCGGGCCGCTGGTGTCGCAGGACAGGCCGCAGGCGTTCGGGTACTCCCAGTCCAGGTCGATGCCGTCGAAGACATCGGCCCAGCGCGGGTCCTCGACCAGGTTGTAGCAGGAGTTGGCGAAGGCGGTCGGGTTCTGGACGGCCTGGGGGAAGCCGCCGGACCAGGTCCAGCCACCGAAGGACCACAGGATCTTGATGTGCGGGAACTGCTGCTTCAGCTTGCGCAGCTGGTTGAAGTTGCCGCGCAGCGGCTGGTCCCAGGTGTCCGCGACGCCGTCGACCGACTGGTCCGCCGTGTACGCCTTGTCGTAGTCGGCGTAGGCGTCACCGATGGTGCACTGGCCGTTCTGGACGTTGCCGAAGGCGTAGTTGATGTGCGTGATCTTCGCGGCGCTGCCGGAGGTCACCAGGTTCTTCACGTGGTAGTTGCGCTGGTAGACGCCCCAGTTGGTGAAGTAGCCCAGCTTGACCTTGCCGCCGGGGCCGGGGCCCGGGTCGCCGCCGGTGGTGCGGACGGCGCGGGCGCCGCTGACCGGGCCGGTCTGGTCGGCGGTGTCACGGGCCTGGACGGTGTACGAGTAGTCCGTGCCGGCGGTCAGCCCGGTGTTGGTGTACGTGAGACCGGTGACCGTGGCGATCTTCGCGCCGTCGCGGAAGACGTCGTAGTTCTTGATGCCGTTGTCGTCGGTGGCCGCGGTCCAGCTCAGCACCACCGAGGTGTTGGTGATGCCGCTCGCGGACGGGGTGCCGGGGGCGGTCGGCGGGTTGTCACCGGGGACGGTGCCGCCGTCGCAGGAGCCGCCGTTCACCTTGCAGTTGGAGGGGGAGCCGGGGCCCGCGCCGTTGAAGCCGAAGGAGATGGAGGCGCCGGGGGCGAGGGTGCCGTTCCAGCTCTTGTTCTTGGCGGTCCAGTGAGTGCCGGAGCCGGTGACGTCGGCGTCCCAGGCAGAGGTGACGGACGTGCCGGACGGGAAGTCCCATTCGACGGTCCAGGCGGAGATCGAGGTGGTGCCGGTGTTCTTCACCGTCCACTTGCCCTCGAAGCCGGTGCCCCAGTCCTGGACCTTGGTGTAGGTGGCGGTGGCGGAGGTTGCGGCCTCGGCGGGAGTGGCGAGGCCGACCATCGCGGCCAGGGGGAGGACCAGGGCGGTCAACGCCGCTATTGCTCTGGATCTGAATCGGCCTCTGGTGCGGGGGGTACTCGTGCTCAAGGGGTACTCCTCGAGGTGCGAACGGACAAAGGGATTCGGTCCGTGCTGAACACTCCGCGTGGCTCACCGCGAAGTGCCGGGTGTGCGGTGAGAGTAGGAAGGTCTGGACCAATCGTCAATAGGTCCAGACCAAAGTAGAACGCAGGTGCGCCCGTTGCCGGCTCAGATACCCAACTCCTGGGCCAGTACCGCCGCTTGGACCCTGCTCCGCAACCCCAGCTTCCCCAGCCGCCGGCTCACATGCGTCTTCACCGTGGCCTCGGCCATCTCCAGCCGCACCGCGATCTCCGCGTTCGACAGACCCCGCCCCAGGCAGGACAGCGCCTCCCGCTCCCGCCGTGTCAGCACGTCCAGCACCGCGAGATCGGCAGCACCCCGGGAGCGTACGGGTGCGGCGGCGAACTCCGTGATGAGCCGCCGCGTCACCGCCGGGGCGATCAGCCCCTCGCCGCGCGCCACCGTCCGTACCGCTTCGATCAGGTCCTTCGCATCCGTGTTCTTCAGCAGGAAGCCGGCGGCCCCGGCGCGCTGGGGGTACCCCCAGGCGTTCAGCTCTGGGGGAGCCCCGAAGACGTACTCGTCGAGGTCGAACGTGGTCAGGACGAGGACGTCGGCAAGGTCCTCGGCGACGACCTGCCGGGTCGCCGACACCCCGTCGAGCCGTGGCATCTGCACATCCATCAGCACCAGGTCCGGCCGCAACTCCCGGGCCAGGCGCACCGCTTCCTCGCCGTCCGCGGCCTCGCCCGCCACCTCGATGTCCGGGGCGCTGTCCAGGATCAGGACCAGCCCCGCCCTTACGGCGCTCTGGTCCTCCGCGACCACGACCCTGATCACGCCATTCACGCCACTCACACCGCTCATGCCGACGGCTCCTTGTCGTCCCTCAGTGGCAGTACCGCCCGCACCCGCCATATCCGCCCCGCCCGGCGGCCCCCTTGGACGCGCCCCCGGCCGGAGCTTCGAGCGCGCCCTCGACCGGGCCCGCGTCGAAGTCGCCGCCCAGCAGCGCCACCCGCTCCCGCATCCCCACGAGCCCGGCCCCGGAACCGGGCGCCCGCGGCCCCGGCCCGGTGCCGTACGCACTGGTCACCGTCACCGTCAGCGCGCGCCCGGGCACCCCCGCGAGGCGCACCGCGACCTCACCGGGGTCCGCGTGCTTCAGCGCGTTCGTCAGCGACTCCTGGACGATGCGGTACGCCGCGAGCTCCACCGGCGCCGGCAGCGGTGTGACCTTCCCGGTCGCATCGTCCAGGGTGAAACTCAGCCCGCTCGCCTCCCCGTTCGCCCGGGCCCGGGCGAACAGCGCGTCGAGGCCGGCGAGGGTGGGCGCGGCGGCGGGCGCGGCGTCACCGCCGCTGTCCCGCAGCAGCCCGATCAGCCGGCGCATCTCCGCCAGGCCCGCCACGCTGTTCTCACGGATGACGGTCAGCGCCCGCCGGGTGGTCGCCGGCTCGTCGAGGGAGAGCGCGGCCGTGGAGTGGATGGCGATCGCCGACAGATGGTTCGCGACCATGTCGTGCAGCTCCCGCGCCATCCGGGCCCGCTCGGCGGTCACCGCCTGCGCACGGTCCATCTCGGCCAGCAGGGCGGTCTGTTCGGCGCGCAGCCGGGCGGCGTCGGCGGCGTCGCGGTGGTTGCGTACGAGCGCGCCGGTCGCCGCGGGCCCGAACGACACCAGCCCGACGAGCACCCCGGCCAGCAGCGCGACGGGCTGGCGGAACCACACCAGGAAGCCGATCGTCGAGGCGACGGTGACCATCCCGGTCGTGTAGGGGATGCGGCGGGCCGCGGCCGGGGTCCCGTACACGACGGCCGCGTACACGAGGTCCGTGAACATCATCACCGTGGCGATGTTCCCGGGTGTGAACTGGTCCGCCACGATCGCGGCCGTGCCCACGATGAGCGCCGTCCGCGGGCGCGTGCGCCTGAGCAGTTCGAGCGCGGCCATGACGACGAGCGGCACGAGCGTCGCCCACGGCCCGGAGAACGGGCGGCCGCCCTCGGTGGTGTGCACCCCGAGCGACCACAGGACCAGACCGCCGGTGAGCCCGGCGGCAGCGATCTGGACGTCGTCGCGGTGCGGGCGGGGGAGGGTCACCACCCCATCAAACACGCGGCGGAGGGCCGCGACCTCCCCGTCCGGGCCGAACCGCGGCTACATCGAAGGATGCAGTCACGGCTCGTCACTGGCGACGACGCGTCGGTGCTCGGCGGCCGGGAGCTTTGAGACGTACGAAGGGAGAGCCGACGTGATCGTCACGCTGATCGTGATCTGTGAGATCGGATTCTGGGTACTGCTGGCCGCCGGGCTCGCCGTGCGCTACCTGCTCAGGATGCCGAGAGCCGGGCTGGCCATCCTGCTCCTGGAGCCGCTGCTGGAGGTCGTGCTGCTCGTCGTCACGGCCCTCGACCTCAAGAACGGCGCGGAACCGAGCTGGAAGCACGGCCTCGCCGCGCTCTACATCGGCTACACCGTCGGCCACGGCCACCGCACGATCACCTGGCTCGACGGCCACGCCGCGCACCGCATCGGCGGCGGGCCGCCCCCGGTGAAGCCGCCCCGCCACGGCATGGCCCGCGCCCGGCACGAGGGCCGGGTGTGGCTCGGAACGGCGGTGGCGGCCCTCGTCGCCACCGCACTGCTCCAGATCGCCGTCCGGTACGTGGACGACCCGTCGCGGACCGGCTCGCTGTACGACTGGATGTACGTCTCCTGGCGGGCGGCCGGGATCCACGGCCTGATCGCGCTCAGCTACGCGGTCTTCCCCAAGCGGGAGCCGGAACGGGAGGCGCGGTCGTCAGCGCTCCCCGCCCGGGACCCACAGCACGTCCCCGACCTCCTTGTTCGCCACCCTCGCGAGGATGAAGAGCAGATCGGAGAGCCGGTTGAGGTACGTCGCCGTCAGTGAGTTCATCGTCTCGCCGTGCACCTCGAGCGCCGCCCATGTCGAGCGCTCCGCCCGGCGCACGACCGTGCACGCCTGGTGCAGCAGTGCCGCGCCGGGCGTGCCGCCCGGGAGGATGAAGGAGCGGAGCTTGTCCAGGCTCTCCAGGAAGCGGTCGCAGTCCGCCTCCAGCTTGTCGACGTACGACTGCTCCACGCGCAGCGGCGGGGCCATTTTTTCCAGAAGCGCCGGGTTCTCCACGACGGGCGTGGACAGATCGGCGCCGACGTCGAAGAGGTCGTTCTGCACTCGGACGAGGACCTTCACGACCTCCTCGGGCAGCCGGCCCAGCGCGATGGCCGTGCCGATGACCGCGTTGGCCTCGTTGGCGTCCGCGTACGCCGAGATTCGCAGATCGGTCTTGGGCGTCCGGCTCATGTCGCCGAGTGCCGTCGTGCCCTTGTCGCCGGTGCGGGTGTAGATGCGCGTCAGATTGACCATGCGGCCAGCCTAGAACCGCTTCGCCGCGCTCACGCGCCCGCCTTCCGGAAGACACGGGTGCCCGCCGTCACACCGAGCACCGCGAAGCCGAGGGCGACGAGGGAGCCGTGCAGCATCGCCGTGCTCGCGTAGTCACCGACGTAACCGGCGCGCACCGCGTCCACGAGGTAGCGGAACGGCATGAGGTGCGACAGCGCGTCGAGCCAGCCCGGCGCCAGCGTCATCGGCAGCATCAGCCCGGACAGCAGCATCGCCGGCATCGTCACCGCGTTGACCGAGGACCTCTTCTTCGACCGCGAGTCCGGGGTCGTCGACCGGCTCTCGCGCTGGGTCCGTGCGCGGGACGCCGGCGAGTCGGCGGCCGTGGCCGTGCTGCGCGAGCTCCGTGCCGAGGTGGAGGCCGTCTCACCCCGAGGCGGGCTGATGGACGGGCACGTGCCCTTCATCCGCGTCATCCACGGCTCCCCCTCGCTCCAGTCCCGGGTGCTGACCCTCCGGCGCGAGATCGTCCTCCTCCTCACCCAGGTCCTGCGTGAGGAGACGGGCGCCGCACCCGACGATGTGATGCCATCCCTGATGGCCGGTCAGATCAACTGGGTGTACGACGCCGCCCGGCCGTCATCGGGCAGGCGATGACGGCCGGGCGGCGGCCCGCCGAGGTCTCCCGCGAGGTGCTCGCCCTCATCGACGAGATGGAGGACCTCCTCAGCGATCGGGTGCTCGGCTACGCGGTACGTCCGAGCTGACCGCCCGTAGCGATGTGATGTCTGTCGGCTGACACGTGACGCGTATCTCTTCGCCGCCACAGGGGGCGTCACGAGCGCTAACCTCCGGCAGAGGTCCGACAGGTAAACGTGCGTTAAGGGGTGTCGCAGTGGCCAGGAAGCTCGCCGTCATCGGGGCCGGACTCATGGGGTCCGGAATCGCGCAGGTCTCCGCCCAGGCGGGCTGGGACGTCGTCCTGCGCGACGTCACCGACGCGGCCCTGACGCGCGGCTCCGACGGGATCAAGGCGTCGTACGACCGGTTCGTCGCCAAGGGCCGGCTCGAAGCCGCCGACGCCGAGGCGGCGTTGGCGCGCATCACCACGACCACCGACCTCGACGCGGTGGCCGACGCGGACATCGTCGTCGAGGCCGTCTTCGAGAAGCTGGAGGTCAAGCACGAGATCTTCCGGACGCTCGACAAGCTCGTACGCGACGACGCGGTCCTCGCCTCCAACACCTCCGCCATCCCGATCACGAAGATCGCGGCCGTGACGGACCGTCCGGAGCGCGTCGTCGGCGCGCACTTCTTCTCGCCCGTCCCGATGATGCAGCTCTGCGAACTCGTCCGCGGCTACAAGACCAGCGACGAAACCCTCGCCACCGCCCGTGAGTTCGCCGAGTCCGTCGGCAAGACCTGCATCGTCGTCAACCGCGACGTCGCCGGCTTCGTCACCACCCGCCTGATCTCGGCGCTCGTCGTCGAGGCCGCCAAGCTGTACGAGTCGGGCGTGGCGACCGCCGAGGACATCGACATCGCCTGCAAGCTCGGCTTCGGCCACGCGATGGGTCCGCTCGCCACCGCCGACCTGACCGGCGTCGACATCCTGCTCCACGCGACCGGCAACATCTACACCGAGTCGCAGGACGAGAAGTTCGCCCCGCCGGAGCTGATGCGCCGGATGGTGGACGCCGGTGACATCGGGCGCAAGAGCGGGCAGGGCTTCTACACGTACTGATCCACAAGGCACCCCGCACGCGCCTGCGCACCATCACCCCACAGGGTGAATTCGGTATCGGTTCGCTTACGGACGGCAACTTCTCTGCTCGAACGGCAGTCAGTTGTTGCAAGAAAGAGGAGCGCACAGCAGGGCACCGCAGACAGCCTGAAGGACAAAAGCACTCTCGGGGAGCGCATATGCACATCAGGGGCGACCACGCCGAGCTGGTCGTCGGGGGCCGCCTCGACGTCCGCAGCGCGGCGGACGCCCGTACGGTCCTGCACTCGGCCGTCGACGACGGAGTCGGCGACCTGGTGCTCGACCTGACCGGTCTGGACTCCTGGGACGCCACCGGGCTCGGGGTCATCATGGGCGCGCACCGGAGAGCGGGCCGCTGCGGCCGGCGGCTCGTGCTGCGCGGCGTGCCGCCGCAGATGCAGCGCCTCCTGGTGGCCACCCGGCTGCACCGGATCCTGGCCATCGAGGGCGGGATCGCCGCGGAGTCGCTGCCGCGGGTCTGACCAGGCGATCGGCTTCCGGTGATCCGGTGTTCCGGTTCTCCTGGCGTTCCGGTTCTCCCGGCGTTCCGGGGTCCCTGTGATCCGGCGTCCCGGCGTCCCGGCGTTCCGGCGTCCTCGCGTTTCGGTCTCCCGGCGTTCCGGCTCGGCGTGCGATCCGGCGTCCCGGCGTTCCGGGCTCCCGGCTCGACGTGCAATACGGCCTCCGGCCTTCCGCTCCGGGCCCATGGGGTGATCCGGGTCATCGCGGCCATCCTGGCCATCACGGCCAACCGGCAGGACACGCAATCCTCACGAGACCGTGACGTCCTGGGCGCCCCGGCACCCCGGCTGTTCCCGGACGCCGGACGAAGGTCTAGGGTTCGGTCGCCTGCCGATTGACGGACCCATGCGGCAGGCACCGGACCAGAAGCGACAGCGGAGCGTGCAGACAGGCCGGGAGGGGCTTCCGCACGAGACGCCATCTGGGGGGCTTTGACCATGGACCCGATCAACCGGGGCCCGGAAGAGTACGGCCACGACATCGACCGCTTCGACGAAGGCGACGACACCGCGGCCGGTGTATCGCGCCCGCCACGCGACGCGCTGCCCGAGCTCGGGCAGAAGGCGGCCGCGCCCGCCCGCACGGTCCGCCTCGTCTCCGGGGACTTCCTGCTCACCGTCAACCCCGTCGACGGCAGCGAGATCGAGCCCTGCCCGCCGGGCGAGCGGCCCTCCCCGCCGGCCCGGCACACCGCCGAGCAGCGCGAGGAACTCCGGCGCGCCGCCCAGCCGCCCGCACCGGCCGGCCCCGCCGCCCCGCCGCTGCCCCTCCTGGAACGCGAGGAGGAGCGCGAGCGGCTGCTGCGCCTGCTCGGGCGCGGCCGCTCCGTCCGGCTCACCGGACCCGCCGGCTCCGGCAGGACCACCCTCCTCGACATCGTCGCCGCCGACTGCGCCGGCCTCGCCCCCGACGGCGTCGTACGCCTCTCCGGCCACCACCGCACCCCCACCGAGCTGCTGTACGAGCTCCTCGCCGCCGTCCACCGCGTGCCGCAGCACCGCCCCGACCGTGCGGGACTGCTCGAACTGGTCCGCGGCATAGGCGCCGTCGTCCTCGTCGACGACCTCGAATTCGGCGGCAGCGCGCTGGACGAACTGCTCGGTGCCACGCCCGAATGCGCCTTCCTGCTCGCCGCCACACCCGACGTCGTGGCGCCCTCGCCCGACTCCCACCTCGAAGAGGTCTTCCTCCAGGGCCTCGGCCGCAGCGCCACGCTGGAGCTCCTGGAGCGCGCCGTGGAACGGCCGCTCACCGACGAGGAGTCGAACTGGGCGGGCGACCTGTGGTTCGAGTCCGAGGGACTGCCGCTGCGCTTCGTCCAGGCGGGAGCGCTGCTGCGGCAGCGTGACGCCCTGCGCATCCCCGACCCCGACCCGGTGGACGAGGACGACGAGAACGTCTTCGCCGACGGCCACGACGCGCCGCTGCCGACCCTGGGGGAGGGCGCGGCGCCCGCCGCACTGCTCGCCTCCCGGCTCAGCGAATCGGCCCGCGAGGCCCTGCGGTTCGCCGTCGCCCTCGGCGGAGAGATGCCGCACCAGGCCCATCTGCCGGCGCTCGTCGGCGACACCCACGCGGACGCCGCGCTCGGCGAGCTGACGAGCTGCGGGCTGCTCACGCCCGTCGGCTCGCGCTACCGGCTCGCCTCGGGCGTCGCCACCCAGCTGGAGGCCGAGGGATACGGCGAGGACGCCGTCGCCCGTGCCCGGACCGCCGCCCAGCACTACGCCTGGTGGACCGGCCACCCCTCGGTCGCCGCCGAACGGGCCGCCGCCGAGGCGGACGCGGTGCTCGCGGCGATGACCGCGCTGGTGCCGGGCAGCGAGGCGGGGCACCCGAGCGCGGCCGTACTGCTCGCGCGCAGCGCCGCGCCCGCCTTCGCGGCGGGGCTGCACTGGGGGGCCTGGGAGCGGGTCCTGCGGACCGGGCAGGAAGCGGCCCGTATCGCGGGCGAAGTGGCCGAGGAGGCGTACTTCCACCACGAACTCGGCGTCCTCGCGCTGTGCGCGGGCAACCTGGACCGGGCGCGGGCCGAGCTCGAAGCCTCCATCGCGCTGCGCGGCGCGCTCGCCGACAAGGGCGGAACGGTCGCGGGCCGGCGCGCCCTCGCCCTCGTCACCGACCGCGAGAGCACCGCCGTGGCGGCGGAGGCGGTCCCGGTCGCGTCGACCCCGCCCGCGGGCGTACCGGCGGCCGTGGCGCCGCCGACGGAGCCCTTGGTCACCCGCCAGGACACCCCGCCCCCCGCGGCGCTCCTGGACCGCCTCCGCCGCACGGTCCTCACCGGCACCCGCCGCAACGTGGCGGCCGCCGGCGCGGGCGCGCTGCTCGTCGCGGTCCTCGGCACGGTGGTCACCCTGGGCGCGACGGCGGGCAACGACGAGCCGGCGGACCAGGTCACGAACGAGCAGTCGGCGACGGAGAACGACGGCGACAGCGGCGACGGCCTCACGGCGGAGCAGCCCTCCGAGTCCCCGACACGCAGCCCGTCGCCTACGAAGAGCGCCCCGGACGACCCGTCCGCGCCCGCCTCCGCCGAGCCGGGCGAGAGCGGCTCGGCGGGCGATCCCTCGACGCCGGGAGGGGCCCCGTCGACCACGGGCGGCATCGGGTCGAGCTCGTCGAGCTCCACGACAGGGAGCCCGTCGACCACGGGCGGGACGACCGGCAGCTCGACAACCGGAGGCCCGACCGGCGGAACGGGGTCCGGAGGCCCGACCGGCGGTACCGACACCGGCGGTACCGACACCGGGGGCACGGACACCGGTGGCACGACGAGCGACCCGACCGGCGGCACGGACACCGGCGGTACGGACGCGGGCGGTACGGACACGGGCGGTACGACGGGGAACCCGACCGGTGGTTCAGACGCGGGCGGTACGACGGGTGACCCGACCGGTGGTTCGGACGCTGGCGGTACCGAAGCCGGCGGCACGACCTCGGGCAGTGTCTCTCCGAGCAGTTCATAGAGCTGACGAGGGCGTCGCCTTCGCCCAGGCGCGGGCGGCGGCACGACGGGCTGACTCGCGGGTCGCCCGCCGGGCCCCGGAGCCGGTCCTGCGTCCGCGGGCCGGAGGGTGGTGTCACGAACGATCGGCGGCAGTCGCACGGTGGGCCCGGCGCCGGGGCGGTACGACGGGCGACCCGAGCGGTGGTTTCGGACGCCGGCGGCACGACCTCGGGCGGTGTCTCTCCGAGCGGCTCGTGGAGCGGACGAGCGCGTCGCACCAAGCCCAGGCGCGGCCGTCGGCCCGAGCTTGTCGTCCGGGTGCGGCGCGCCGGGGCAGGGCCCCGCCCCGCACCGGCACCCCGCATACCCGCGTCGCGCACGGGCTCCGTCAGAACAGGCGGAGCTTGTCGTCCTCAAGGCCGCGCAGGGCGTCGTAGTCCAGGACGACGCAGCCGATGCCGCGGTCCGTCGCCAGGACGCGCGCCTGGGGCTTGATCTCCTGCGCCGCGAACACGCCGCGCACCGGCGCCAGATGGGGGTCGCGGTTCAGCAGGTCCAGGTAGCGCGTGAGCTGTTCGACGCCGTCGATCTCACCGCGGCGCTTGATCTCGACCGCGACCGTCGCGCCGTCGGCGTCCCGGCACAGGATGTCCACGGGGCCGATCGCCGTGGGGTATTCGCGGCGGATCAGGCTGTAGCCCTCGCCGAGTGTCTCGATCCGGTCCGCCAGCAGCTCCTGGAGGTGCGCTTCCACGCCGTCCTTGATGAGGCCCGGGTCGACGCCCAGTTCGTGGGACGAGTCGTGGAGGACTTCCTCCATCGTGATGATCAGTTTCTCGCCCGCCTTGTTCACCACGGTCCAGACATTGTCGTCGCCCTCTTTCAGCGTGCAGGGCGGCGACATCCAGTTCAGTGGTTTGTAGGCCCGGTCATCCGCGTGGATGGAGACACTGCCGTCGGCCTTGACGAGGATGAGCCGGGGCGCGGAGGGCAGGTGGGCTGTGAGCCGGCCCGCGTAATCCACGGAACAGCGGGCGATGACGAGACGCATGGTCGGCAACGCTACTCGACGGACCGGCCTCCGCGCGATTCACGTCCGTTCACGTCCGTCCCACCCCTCACACCCGACCCACCTCCGGTTCGCACCCGCCGTCGGCCGTGGCCGAGACCCATCGGCCCGCCCCTCTTGTCCGCAATCGTTATTGGCCGGTTGTGTTCCCGTTCTCCTGGTGCCGACCAGGCAGCGCGCCTAACGTGGAAGCGGGAGGTCGTCGGCCGTGCACTCTGTGTTGCCGTGATCGGCCGTGCTCAGTCATGCGCAGGCGTCCTCCTTCCCTGCCCGTAAGGCCCCGGCTTCCGGGGTCGCGAGAGGAGAACCCATGTCGCTCGACGTCTCACCGGCGCTGTTGGAACAGGCCGAGCGAGGCGAGGTCGACGAAGCTGCATTCGTCGACTGCGTCCGGACCTCCCTGCCCTATGCATGGGAGATGGTCAGTTCTCTGGTGGCTCAGCTGAAGGTCGACGGCGGCGAGTTCGCCGACAACCAGACGCCGCCGCCGGACGAGAAGGCACGTGGTCAGCTGTTGCGCGCACTCGCAAGTGATGCCATCCGGGGCGCCCTGCAGCGGCACTTCGGCGTACGACTCGCATTCCAGAACTGCCACCGCGTCGCGGTGTTCCCGCTGGACTCCTCGGTGGACGAGCGGCTCGCCCGCTTCACCTCCGTACGTGCCCAGCTGCTCAACCAGTCGCCCGAACTGCGCGACTGCTGATGTCTTCTGCTGCCGCTCCGCACCACCGGAACCATCCCTTGAACCACGGATGCCGGGGCGGCAGCGTTCGCCGGGGCGACGGGCCGGCGCGGGGAGTGCGGGTCGTACGAGCAGTGCGGCCCGCACGCTCAGCGGAGCTGCGGCAGCACCTCCGCGCCCAGCCGCCGGACGTTCTCCTCGGTCGCGGCGAGGTCGCCGGAGCCCTCGACGAGCAGTGCGAAGCGCGTGATGCCCGTACGCTCCGAGGTCGCCGCGAGCCGGTCGGCGGCGAGCCGCGGCGGGCCCACCGGATGCAGCCCGCACAGCAGTTCCGTGTACGCCACGGGATCGCGCATCGAGCGGTGCCTGCCGTCGACCGTCACATGGGCGTCGAGCCCTTTTTTCAGCCACCCCGGCATCGCCTTCAGCAGCGTCTCCTCGGCCTCCGGGCGCCCGTCCGCGATCTGCGCCACCCCGGCCGACACATGCCCGGCGCGATCGACCTCGTCCGGCGAACGGCCGGCCGCGAGCGCGTGGCGCCGCCACAGCGCGACCATCTCCGCCTTGTCCTCGTCACCGCAGTGCATCCCGAGCAGCATCGGCAGCCCGCGCTCCGCCGCGAGCCGGACGCTCGCGGGAGAGGTGCACGCCACGATCACCTCGGGGCCCTCGTCGCCGCCGTCGAGCAGCAGCTCGTCCGGCCTCGGGACGACGGGGACCTCACGGAAGGCGAACCGCTCGCCCTCGGCGGAGACCCGGGGGTCGCGCAGCCAGCGCAGCAGCAGGTCCAGCGACTCGGGAAAGCCCTTCTCGTACGAGGCGAGACCGGAACCGAAGACCTCCAGATCGACCCATGGCCCGCCGCGGCCCACTCCGAGCGAGAACCGTCCGCCGGACGTGAGGTGCAGCAGGGCCGTCTGCTCGCCCAGCGCCACCGGATGGGCGGTCGGCAGCACGCTCACCGCCGTGCCGACCCGGATCCGCTCGGTGCGGCCGAGCAGCAGGGCCGCGAGCGTCACGGCCGACGGGCACACCCCGTACGGTACGAAGTGGTGCTCGGCAAGCCAGACCGAGTCGAGCCCGGCGGCCTCCGCGGCCTCCGCGGACCGCACCGCCCGGTGCAGTGCCTCTCCTTGGCCCTGACCCGGGAACTGGGCGGCCAGTACAAAAGCTCCAACGCGCATCGCCTATTGCCTCCTTGCGGCCGACGCGGCACTCCCCCCACACAGGCAACAACGTCTGACACGTGCCAAAGGCACGGGCGCACGTGAAGTTGTTGCGATTTTCCGGTAACTGGCCCATGCGGGTACCGCAGTCGCCTACCGTGCGGGACGTCTACCCCTCATCGCGGCCCGTAGGCTGGAAGGGAACTGTCCGGTCTGCCCCGTGAGGTGTCACGTGTCCCCGCGCCGCAACCGCCCCCGAGGCGGCGAGAAGCCGACCGACCGTGCCGGCGAGGCGGCGGACCGCTACGGCGGCGCACAGCGGACCGAGAGCTGGCACGACGAGGAGTGGTCCGTGCGCCATGTCGCCGGAGCGAGCGCCGCGGGAAAGCGGTACCGCTGCCCCGGCTGCGACCAGGAGATCCCGTCCGGGACGCCGCACGTGGTGGCGTGGCCCGAGCACGGCGGCGTGGACGACCGCCGCCACTGGCACAAGGCGTGCTGGAACGCGAAGGACCGCCGCACCTCCCGGGTGCAGCGGTCCCGTAACGCCCCGCGGTACTGATCGACGCATCCGCCGCGCACCCGCGGCTTCGGCGACTGCCCTCAGGCGTCGCGCCTCTCCAGCGTGAGGTACGCGCCGCCGAGCGCGACCGCGGCCACGACCAGCATGATCAGTAGCGGCTCCCAGCCCGCCGGGCCGCTCCCGCCGGCCGCGGACTCCCCGTAGAGCGCGATCAGCTGGCTCGGGATCGCGTACTCCAGCAGCGTCTGCTGGAGGTCCGCCAGCGACGGCGAGAACATGAACATGGCGGACACCAGCGGCAGCAGCATCAGCCCGATCATGACGGTGATCGCGCCCGCCGAGTGGCGGATCATCGCCCCGACGGCGAGAGCCAGCAGCCCGAGCAGCGCCATGAACAGGCCGACGCCGACCGTCGCACGCAGCCACTCCGAGCCGGAGGCCGACGAGGTGTTCACGACCGCCATCTGGAACGCGGCGACGAGCGTGGCGGTCACTGTGGTGATCGTGAAGACCAGCAGGAAGAAGACGATCGCCTTGGCGGTCAGCACCCTGGTCCGGTCGGGGCACGCCGTGAGCGTCGTACGGATCATGCCCGTGCCGTACTCGGAGGCGATCGTCAGCACGCCGAGGGTGATGACGCAGATCGAGCCGAGCAGGACACCGAAGAAGCCGAGGGTGAGGCCCGAGTTGCCCTCGGTGTCGACGCCCGAGTTCGCCACGAGCAGGGCGACGCTCGAACCGATGCCGACCATCAGCACGATCATGATGCCGAGCGTCCACATCGTGGAGCGGACGGAGCGGATCTTGGTCCATTCCGAGGCGAGCGCGTCACCGAGGTGGGCCCTGCGCACCGGGATCGGCGAGGCGTAGGCGGCGCCCGGCTGCTGGTAGGGGGCGGGGGCGGTCATCGGGCGTCCTCGTGCTCGGTGGGTTCGGCGGCGGGCGGCGCAGTGGCCTGCGCGGGCCCGGCGGCAGGTGCGGAGGGTGCGGCAGGCGCCGGCGCCGGCGTGGGAGTGGCGGGCGCCGCAGCCGGAGGAACGGCGGGCGCGGCCGGGGAGACCGGGGGCTCGGTCGCGTACGGGTTCTGTCCGGGCGGAGGCGGCGCGTACCAGCCCTGCGTCGGCACGTCCGGGATCACGACGGGCTGCGCCGACGGGTCGCCGGGCCAGCCGCCGCTCGGCTGCTGCTGCATCAGACCGGCCTTCTGGTCGGCCGTCGAGCGGTAGTCCACGGCGCTCTGCGTCATCCGCATGTACGCCTCCTCCAGCGATGCCTGGTGCGGCGACAGCTCCCAGAGCCGTACGTCGGCCCCGTGCGCCAGGTCGCTGATGGCGGGCAGCGCGAGACCGGTGACCCGCAGCGCCCCGTCCTGCTCCGGCATGACCTGCCCGCCGGCCTCGGTGAGGACGGCCGTCAGCTTCTCCCGCTGCTGCGGCTCGGTCTCCGGCGTACGCACCCGGGCGAACCCGGCCGAGTTGGCCGCGATGAAGTCCCTGACACTCATGTCCGCGAGCAGCTGACCGCGGCCGATCACGATCAGATGGTCGGCGGTGAGCGCCATCTCGCTCATCAGATGGGAGGAGACGAAGACCGTGCGGCCCTCGGCCGCCAGCGACTTCATCAGATTGCGCACCCAGAGGATGCCCTCGGGGTCGAGACCGTTGACGGGCTCGTCGAAGAGCAGCACCTGGGGGTCGCCCAGCAGCGCCGCGGCGATGCCGAGCCGCTGCCCCATGCCCAGCGAGAAGCCGCTGGAACGGCGCTTGGCCACATCCTGGAGGCCGACCACACCGAGCACCTCGTCGACCCGGCGGGCCGGGATGCCCGAGAGCTGCGCGAGCGACAGCAGGTGGTTGCGCGCGCTCCGCCCGCCGTGCACGGCCTTGGCGTCGAGCAGCGCACCGACATGGCGGGGCGCGTTCGGCAGCTGCCGGAAGGGGTGGCCGCCGATGGTGACATGGCCGGATGTCGGCCGGTCGAGACCGAGGATCATCCGCATGGTCGTCGACTTGCCGGAGCCGTTGGGTCCGAGAAATCCGGTCACGGCGCCCGGCCGCACCTGGAAAGAAAGGTTGTACACGGCCGTTTTGGCGCCGTAGCGCTTGGTCAGGCCGACTGCCTCGATCATTCTCCAGCCCCATCGACAGGTCAGGTCGTCGGGGCACCGACCGCACCGGGCCCGCACGCCCCCGTAAGAGTTAGGAGGATATCCAGCCCTTGACGGTTCCGGCCAAGGCGCGGAGATCCGTCACGCGTCCCGCTTCTTGATGACCGCGAACCCGCCGAGCAGCGCTGCCACCACCCACAGCACCATGATGCCGAGGCCGCCCCAGGGGCCGTACGGCGTCGGCTGGCTGTTCATCGCGTCCGGCACCACCTGCATGATCTTGGAGCCGGCCTGGTCCGGGAAGTACCGGGCGACGTCCCGCGCGCCCGGCACCGCCGCGAGGATCTGCGAGACCAGGAAGAAGAACGGCATCAGGATGCCGAGCGACAGCATCGAGCTGCGCAGCATCGCCGCGACGCCCATCGAGAAGATCGCGATCAGGCCCATGTAGAGCCCGCCGCCGACCACCGCGCGCAGGACGTTCTCCTCGCCGATCGTCGTACGGTGCTCGCCGAGCAGCGCCTGGCCGAGGAAGAACGTGAGGAAGCTCGTCACCATCCCGACCGCCAGCGCGAGCACCCCCGCGACGGCGATCTTGCTGAAGAGGAAGGTGGCGCGCTGCGGGACGGCCGCGAGGGACGTGCGGATCATTCCGGAGCTGTATTCCGTGCCGACCACCAGGACGCCGAACACCACCATCGCCAGCTGCCCCAGGACCATTCCGGAGAAGCTGATGAGCGTAGGATCGAAGGTGGCCCGTTCGAGCTCCGGCAGATCGTCGAAGGTCGCGGCCATCACCGCGCAGAGCGCCGCGCTCAGGGCGACAGTCACGGCGAACGCGCTGACCAGCGTCCAGGTGGTGGACGCGACCGTACGGATCTTGGTCCACTCGGACTGGAGAACGGCGGGTACCGAGGCCATCGTCAGGCTCCCTCGTTGCGCGGGGCCCACTTCGGGGCGGTCGTTCCGGTTTCGGTGCTGTGCGCGTGGTACTCGACCGCGCCCGCCGTCATCTGCATGAACGCCTCCTCCAGGGAGGCGCGCTGGGCGCTCAGCTCATGCAGCACGATCCGGTGCTGCGCCGCCAGCTCGCCGATCTGCTCGGTGGTGGCGCCGTCGATCTCCAGCGTGCCGTTGCCCGACTCGATCGCGGCCAGGCCCTGCTCGTGGAGCACATCGCGCAGCCGTTCCTGCTGCGGGGAGCGGAGCCGCACATAACTGCGGGAGTTCTGGTGGATGAAATCGGCCATCGATGTGTCCGCGAGGAGCTTGCCCTGGCCGATCACGATCAAGTGTTCGGCGGTGAGGGCCATTTCGCTCATCAGATGGGAGGAGACGAAGATCGTCCGCCCCTCGGACGCGAGGAGTTTCATCAGATTGCGGATCCAGTGAATTCCCTCGGGGTCGAGACCGTTGACCGGCTCGTCGAAGAGCAGCACGCGCGGGTCGCCGAGCAGGGCGGAGGCGATTCCCAGCCGCTGCCCCATACCGAGGGAGAAGCCCTTGGACTTCTTCCTGGCCACGGGGGTGAGCCCGACGAGGTCGAGCACTTCGGAGACCCGCTTCGCCGGGATCCGGTTCGCCTGCGCGAGGCAGAGCAGATTGTTGTACGCGCTCCGGCCGCCGTGCATCGCCTTCGCGTCCAGCAGCGCGCCGATGTACGTGAGCGGGTCCTGGAGCTCCCGGTAGTGCTTGCCGTCGATACGGACGGAGCCGCTGGTGGGGTTGTCCAGGTCCAGCATCATGCGCATGGTCGTCGACTTGCCCGCGCCGTTCGGCCCGAGGAAGCCGGTCACCATGCCCGGGCGGACCTGGAACGAGAGATGGTCGACCGCGACCTTGGCGCCGAAGCGCTTGGTGAGGCCCTCGAGCTCGATCATGCGTTCACGCTACGGGTGGGGGGTGGCCTCCGCCACCGGTTTGGGTAACCGGGGGCTGACACCCCTGTGCCGCCACGGTGGCCCCGTTCGGGTGCGGTGGCCCCGGGCCGGGTGCGCGGGCGAGTGCGGATGTCTCGGGACGCCGAGACGGCAAACGCCCGCGCCCGGTGCCGAGGTGCGGCGCCGGACGCGGGCGGGGGCCCGTTCCTACGAGCGGATCAGCGCGTCTGCTGGGCCGGGACGCCCCGCGAGATCGGCTCGTCGTCGGCCGGCGTGCCCGCCGCGGCCACGGCCGCGCCCGTCAGCGTCGCCAGCATCTCGCGGACGTTCGTCAGCTGCGCGTTGATCGAGTCGCGGCGGTTCGTCAGCGCCGCCAGCTCGCGCTCGGATTCCGAACGGATCCGGTCCGCCTTCGCGTTCGCGTCCGCGACGATGTCCTCGGCCTGGCGCTGCGCGGTCTCCACCGTCTGGCGGGCGCGGCGCTCCGCGTCCGTGCGGAGCTTCTCCGCCTCCAGGCGGAGCTGCTCGGCGCGGTGCTCGATCTCCGCGAGCCGCTTCTCGGCCTTGGCCTGGCGGGACGCGAGGTCGCGCTCGGACTGCTCGCGACGCTTCGCCAGGTTCGTCTCGAAGTCGGCCGCGGCCTGGGCGGCCTTGGCGCGGGTCTCCTCGAAGAGGGCGTCCGCCTCCTCGCGCTTGGACTGCGCGTCCTTCTGCGCGTCGGAGCGCAGCGTGTTCGCCTCGCCCTGGGCCTTCTCGACGATCCGGACGCCGTCGTCCTCGGCCTTCTGCTTGCGCTCGGCCGCGAACGCCTCCGCGTCGTTGCGCACCTGCTGGGCGGCCGACTCGGCGAGCTCACGGTGCTGTTCGGCGGCGCGACGGGCCTCCTCGCGCAGGTCCTTCGCCTCCTCCTCCGCGAGGCGGAGGATCTTCTCGACACGCGCACCGAGTCCCGCGTACGACGGCTCGGCGTCGTTGACCTGGGCCTGGGCATTCTGCGTCTCGAGGTGGAGCTCCTCGATGCGCTTTTCCAGAGAGGTGATCCGTGCGAGAGCACTGTCACGATCGGCGACGAGTTTGGTAATGCGGTCATCCACCTGACCGCGGTCGTACCCACGCCGCACGAGCTCGAAGCCGAAGGGGGAGGAAGTGTCGCTCATGGGGTTCCTGTCGAATGAGACCGGTGAGGTGTTAGGGGGAATCCTAGGCGCCGAGGCGGCGTGTCATCGAGCTGATGCCCGTTTGATATGGAGAATGTCCAGCCTTTTGAGTGGCTAGCTCTCGGATGACTTGCCACTCGAACGTGTAACACCTGCTGCCGCACCCGCCTTGACCGCGGCGCCCCCGGCGGAGCCGCTGTTGGACGCGGGCTTGCCGCCGCCCGGCGCCTCGAACGACTCCAGCGCCTCCAGGACGTCCTGGACCCGGGAGATCTCGGCCTGGATGTCCTCGCGCCTGCGCACCAGGACCTCCAGCTCCCGCTTGCCGTCCGTGATCATGCGGTCGGCCTCGCGGTCCGCCTCCGCCTTGACCGCCTCGGCCTCCCGGACCAGCTCGGCCTTCTTCTGACCGGCCTCCTTGAGGAGCGCCTCGGCCTTCTTCACCGCCGCGATACGGACCTTGCCGGCCTCCGAATTGGCCTCCGAGAGCAGCTCCTTGGCCTTGGCCTCGGCCTCCTCGCGCTGCTCGGTCGCGGCCTTGACCAGCTGGTCGCAGCGCTCCCCGGCGGCCTTCATCTGCTCGGCGGACTCCCGCCGGGCCCGCTCGTGCAGCTCCTCGATCCCGGCCTCGGTCCGGGCGCGCAGCTCCTCCGCGCGCTCCCTGACGGCGGTCGCGTCGCTGCGCGCACCGACCAGCAGCTCGTTCGCGTCCGTACGGGCCTTCTCCACCTGCGCGTTGCCCTCGACGGTCGCCTCGGCGACCAGCCGCTCGGCCTCCTTGCGCGCGGCACCCACCATCGTGTCGGCCTGCTCCTCGGCCTCGGTGGTGGCGCGCAGCGCCTCCTCCTGGGCCTTGGCCATCAGCTGGTCGGCCTGCCCGGCCGCGTCCGCGCGCCGCTTGGCGGCGTCCTGACGGGCCGTGTCGAGCAGGCGGTCCGCCTCGTCGCGCGCCTCGGAGCGCAGCTGCTCGGCCGCGCTCTCGGCGTCCGTGCGCAGCCGCTCGGCCTCGGACCTGATGCGCTCCGCGGCCTGCTGGGCGGAGCCCACGGTCTCGGCCGCCTCGGCGCGCAGCCGCTCGGCCTCCGCCGCGGCCTCGCCGATGAGCTGGTCCGCCTGGTCGGCCGCGTCGGCACGGCGCCTGTCGGCCGCCTTGCGGGCCTCGTCCAGCACCTGCTCGCCATCGGCGCGGGCGGCCGCCCGCAGCCCCTCGGCCTGGACTTCGCCGTCGGCCTTGACCTGCTCGGCCTCGGTCCGCAGCCGCGCCGCGTCCTGCTCCGACTCGGAGAGCAGCTCCGCCGCCTCGGTGGTGAGCCGGTCGGCTTGTGCCGCGGCCTCGGAGCGGATGCGGTTGGCGTCGTCGCGGGCCTCGGCCCGGGTGCGGGACGCGTCCTGCTCGGCGGTCGCGACCACGTCCGACGCTTCCGTGCGCATCCGCTGCGCGTACTCCGCGGCATCCGCGCGCAGCCGCTCCGAATCCGCGATCGCCTCGTTCATGGTCCGCTCGGCGAGCGACGTGGCGGCCTCGGACTCCTCGTCGGCGCGCGCCCGGATCCGGTTGGCGTCCTCGGTGGCCCGCTCCCGCTCCGCGTACGCGTCGGCACGGACCCGGTCCGCCTCCTCCTGCGCCTCGGTCCTCGTCCGCTCCGCCGCGTGCTCCGCGGCGTTGCGCAGCCCGGCGATCTCCTGCTCGGCCTGCTCCTGGAGGCCGGAGACGGAGTCCCGTACCTGCTGGGCGGTCTGCTCGGCGGCCGACACCATCTCGGTGGCCCGCCGGTCCGCCTCCTCGACCAGGCGCTGCGCCTCGGTCTGCGCCTCCTCGACCCGCTTGCGGGCGGAGGCCAGCAGCTCCTCGCTCTGCTCGCGGGCCCGCTCGCGCTCCTGGTCCGCCTCCGTGCGGGCGCCGGCGAGGATCTCCTCGGCCTCGCGGCGGCGCCGGTTGGCCTCCTCCTGCGCGGCGGCCAGCGCCTCGGTGGCCTCCTGGCCGACCCGCTCGGCGGCGGCCGTGGCCTCCCCGCGGACCCGGTCCGCGGTCTCCTGGGCCTCCGTCTTCAGCCGCTCCGCCTCGGCGGCGGCCTCACTGCGCAGGCGTACGGCGACGGCCTCGCCCTCGGCGCGCGACGACGAGGCGTCCGCCGCGGCCTCGTCGCGCAGCCGCTCGGCCTCCTGCTCGGCCTGCGCCTGGAGCGCCCGGATCCGCTCGGCCGACTCGGACCGCAGCCGCTCGGTCTCCTCGGCGGTCTCCCGGCGCAGCCGCTCGGCCTCCGTGCGGGCGTCGGACAGCGCCTGCTCGGCCGCCTCGCTGCGGGTCTGCGCCTCGGTGTGCAGCCGGGTGAGCTCCTCGTCGGCCTCCCGGCGGCGGGCGACGGCGGCGCGCGCCGCCTCCTCGCGCATCTCGGCCGAGGCCCGCTCGGCGGCGGCCTTCGCCTCGTCCGCCTGCTCCTCGGCCTCGGCGCGCAGCCGGTCCGCCTCGGCGCGGGTGCGCTCCAGCGTCTCCTCGGCCTGGCGGCGCAGGGTCGTGGCGCGCTCGATCGCCTCCGTACGGACCCGCTCGCTCTCGGCGGTGGCGCCGGAACGCACCTCGTCGGCGTCGACCTTCGCCTTGGTCAGCAGCTCTTCGGCGGAGCTGGCCGCCTCCTCGATCTGCTGGACGGCCTCGCGGCGCGCCTCGCTGCGGATCCGCTCGCCCTCGGCGACCGCTTCCGCGCGCAGCTGCTCGGCCTCGCCGCGCAGCCTGCGCGCCTCTTCCTGGAGCTCGACCGTCTTGGCCCGGTACTCCTTGGTGTCGTCCTTGGCGGCGCCCTTGAGCTCCTCGGCCGTGTCGTGGGCCTCGGCACGGAGCCGGTCCGCCTCGGTCTCGGCCTCGCGGCGGATCCGCTCGGCCTCCTCGGTGGCCTTTCGCGTGGTCGCCTTGGCCTCATCGGAGGCCTTGTTGAGGACCTCCTCCGCGGTACGGGCGGCCTTCGCGAGCTGTGCCGCGGAGTCCTCGGCGGCGACCGTGCGGGCCTTGTCAGCGGCCTCCGCGACCAGCTTCTCGCCCTCGGCGCGGGCGTCCGCGAGCGCCTGCTCCGCCTCGGCCCTGAGCCCCTCGGCCTCCTGGGTGGCCTCGGTGACGAGACGGGCGACCTCCGACTTGGCGGTACGGGTGCGCTGCTCGTTCGCCGCCTCGGCGCTCGCGAGCGCCTTGCCCGCGGCCTCCTTGGCCTCCGTGACGACCTTCTCGGCCTCGGTACGGGCCGTGCGGAGCTTCTCCTCCGCCTCCTGGAGGCGCTGTTCGGCGGTGCGGCTGAGCTCGGCCGCCTGCTGGCGGGCCTGGTCGGACTCGGCGGTGGTCGCCGAACGCAGCTGCTCGGCGTGGCTCGTGGCCTCCTGCGCCTGCGAGGACGCGGCGTTCAGCAGCCGCTCGGCGTCCCTGCGGGCACGCAGCAGGATCGCTTCGGCCTCGGAGCGGGCGGCCTCGGCCTCGGAGCCGAGCCGCTGCCGGGTCTCCTCGGCGACGCGGACGGCCTCGGAGCGGGCGGCGGTCAGGGCCTGCTCGGCCTCGGCGCGGGACTCGTCGAGCAGCCGGCGCGCCTGGGACTCCGTACGGGCCCGGAGCTGCTCGGCCCACGCCACGTTCTCGTTGACGTGCGCCTCGACGGTCTGGCGCCGCTCGGCCAGCTCCTGGTCGAGGCGCTGGCGGCGCTGGTTGGCCTCGGTGTGCAGCTCGGCCTGGAGGCGGGCCTGGTGCTCGGCGTGCTCCTGGAGGATGCGCTGCGTCTGCGCACGGGCCTCGCGCAGCTCGCGCTCGGCGTCGGAGCGCAGCTGGTCCGCCTGGATCTGGGCGTTGCGAAGCAGCTGTTCGGCCTGGTAGCCGATGTCCGCGTTGTCGTACGCGGGACGGGACGCCAGGGCGCGGCGCGCCTCGTGGAGCTTGGCGCGCAACACCTCGACCTGGTATCCGAGGTCCTCGGCGTGCTGGACGGCCTTCTCCCGCTCGGTCTTCAGCCGGTCCATCTCGGCTTCGAACCGCGAGAGGTGGTCGTCGTCAGCTCGGTGGCTCTCCTGGCGTTCGTAGCCCCGCACTGCGCGGTCCCATCCGTCCCCTGGTCGCAACTCTCAACAGTCGAGCACCGTCCGACGTCGAACGGCCCCCCGGGGAATGGTGTCAGATCACAGACGGGGACGTGGCGCGGCCCCGTTCCGGCCCCGGCCCGGAGCCGCCCACTCTACCGGGCCGGGAATCCGGAGGTCAGTGCTCCGCGGAGGACCGGTCCGCGGACGTCACGAGTTCGGTGAGCACCCCGTGGCAGTCCTTGGGGTGCAGGAACGTGATCCGGGAACCCATCGAGCCGATGCGCGGCTCGTCGTACAGCACCCGCACGCCCTTGTCGCGGACGGCCTGCGCGTCCCCGTCGACATCGGCCGTGCCGAAGGCGATGTGGTGCACGCCCTCACCGTTCTTCGCCAGCCACTTGCCGACCGCGGAGTCCTCCCGGGTGGGCTCCAGGAGCTGGAGGTAGGAGGCGCCGCCGTCCGAGGTCCCGTTGATCCTGAGCATGGCCTCGCGGACGCCCTGCTCCTCGTTGACCTCGGTGTGGAACACCTCGAAGCCGTACGTGGCCCGGTAGAACTCGACGGTCGTGTCGAGGTCGAAGCAGGCGATCCCGATGTGGTCGATTCGCGTCAGCATGGCTCCAGTGCAGCGCTCGGTCGATGGTTACGCAACGTGCGCGCCGTCACACCGGCTGCCCGGTGACCCGAACGCGTACCGCTCAGTACAGTTCAAGTAAACCCTCGTTCACTCCTCAGCCGCCGCGCTGGAAGGGGATCCCCTCTCATGTCTGGAACGAACAGCACCACCTCCGTGATCGTCGCCGGTGCCCGTACGCCCATGGGGCGGTTGCTCGGCTCCCTGAAGTCGTTCTCGGGCGCCGATCTGGGCGGCTTCGCGATCAAGGCCGCGCTGGACCGGGCCGGGATCGGCGGCGACCAGGTGCAGTACGTGATCATGGGCCAGGTGCTCCAGGCCGGCGCGGGGCAGATCCCCGCCCGCCAGGCCGCGGTCAAGGCCGGCATCCCCATGAGCGTCCCCGCGCTCACCATCAACAAGGTGTGCCTCTCCGGTCTCGACGCGATCGCGCTGGCCGACCAGCTGATCCGTGCGGGTGAGTTCGACGTGGTCGTCGCCGGCGGCCAGGAGTCCATGACCAACGCCCCGCACCTGCTGCCGAAGTCCCGCGAGGGCTTCAAGTACGGCGCGATCGAGATGCTCGACGCGATGGCCCACGACGGCCTCACCGACTCCTTCGAGGGCATCGCCATGGGCGAGTCGACCGAGAAGCACAACACCCGGCTCGGCATCGCACGGCCGGCGCAGGACGAGATCGCCGCGCTGTCCCACCAGCGCGCGGCGGCCGCACAGAAGAACGGTGTCTTCGAGGCCGAGATCACGCCCGTCGAGATCCCGCAGCGCAAGGGCGAGCCGGTCGTCTTCAGCAAGGACGAGGGCATCCGCGCCGAGACGACGGTCGAGTCCCTCGGCAAGCTGCGCCCGGCGTTCGCCAAGGACGGCACGATCACGGCCGGCACCTCCTCGCAGATCTCCGACGGCGCGGCCGCGGTCGTCGTGATGAGCAAGGCGAAGGCGCAGGAGCTCGGCCTGGAGTGGATCGCCGAGATCGGCGCGCACGGCAATGTCGCGGGCCCGGACAACTCGCTCCAGTCCCAGCCGTCCAACGCGATCGCCCACGCCCTCAAGAAGGAGGGCCTGGAGGTCGCCGACCTCGACCTCATCGAGATCAACGAGGCGTTCGCCGCGGTCTCCGTGCAGTCAATGAAGGACCTCGGGGTATCCCCGGAAAAGGTGAACGTCAACGGTGGCGCGATTGCCCTGGGGCACCCGATCGGCATGTCCGGCGCGCGTATCGTCCTGCACCTGGCGCTGGAACTGAAGCGGCGCGGCGGCGGGGTCGGCGCGGCCGCGCTGTGCGGCGGCGGCGGGCAGGGCGACGCGCTGGTCGTGCGCGTACCGGCCGCCAAGTAGGCCGTTCGGCGAAGGTCGGGGCAAGAGGCAAGAGGTAAGGAGCAGCGTGATGGTGGACGTCCCCCAGCTGGTCGCCCAGGCGAGGGAGGGCCGGCCGCGCGCCGTGGCCCGGCTGATCTCACTCGTCGAGGGGGCGTCCCCGCAGCTCCGCGAGGTCATGGCGGAGCTGGCGCCGCTGACCGGCGGGGCGTACGTGGTGGGCCTGACCGGCTCGCCGGGGGTCGGCAAGTCGACGTCCACCTCCGCGCTGGTGACGGCGTACCGGCGGGCCGGGAAGCGGGTCGGCGTGCTCGCCGTCGACCCCTCCTCACCCTTCTCGGGCGGGGCGCTGCTCGGCGACCGCGTCCGGATGTCGGAGCACGCGTCCGACCCCGGTGTCTACATCCGCTCGATGGCCACCCGCGGCCATCTGGGCGGCCTCGCCTGGGCCGCGCCGCAGGCGATCCGGGTCCTGGACGCGGCGGGCTGCGACGTGGTGCTCGTGGAGACGGTCGGCGTCGGCCAGTCGGAGGTCGAGATCGCGTCGCAGGCGGACACGTCGGTGGTGCTGCTCGCGCCCGGTATGGGGGACGGCATCCAGGCGGCCAAGGCGGGGATCCTGGAGATCGGCGACGTCTACGTCGTCAACAAGGCCGACCGCGACGGGGCGGACGCGACCGCCCGCGAGCTCAACCACATGCTGGGCCTCGGTGAGTCCCGCGCGCCGGGGGACTGGCGGCCGCCGATCGTGAAGACCGTCGCGGCGCGGAGCGAGGGGATCGACGAGGTCGTCGAGGCGCTGGAGAAGCACCGCGCGTGGATGGAGGAGCACGGGGTCCTGGCCGAGCGCCGGACGCGCCGTGCGGCGCACGAGGTGGAGACGATCGCGGTCACCCGGCTGCGCGAGCGGATCGGCGATCTGCACGGCGACCGGCGGCTGGACGCGCTGGCGGGGCGCATCGTCGCGGGGGAGCTGGACCCGTACGCGGCGGCGGACGAACTGGTGGCGGGCCTGACGGTGGCGTCCGCCGAATCGGAGTAGCAGGACGCGCCCCGTGCCTCGGGGTGACCGGGCGACCGGGGTGACCGGGGTGTCCGTCCTCAAGCGGACCCCCGGGGCTCCCCGAGGCACGGGGCACGCGCCGTCAGAGCTTGCCGCGCCGCCCGCGCAGGTGGTCCGCGACCGGGGTCAGGGACGCCCGCAGGTCCGCGAGTGCCTCCGGGGTCAGCATGTCGATGAAGTGCTGGCGCACGGACTCGACGTGGTGCGGTGCCACCTTCTGCATCGTCTCCGTGCCGTGGTCCGTGAGCACGGCGTACAGCCCCCGCCGGTCCGACTCGCAGTGCTCGCGGCGGACCAGGCCCGCGTTCTCCATGCGCGTGATCTGGTGGGAGAGCCGGCTCTTGGACTGGAGCGTGGCCGCCGCCAGATCACTCATGCGCATGCGCCGGTCCGCGGACTCCGAGAGATTGACGAGGATCTCGTAGTCGTTCATGGTCAGGCCGAACGGTTGCAGGTCCTTCTCCATCTGGTACGTCAACAGCCTGTTGACATCCAGATAGGTGCGCCAGGCGCACTGCTCCGTGTCGCTCAGCCAGCGCGTGGCAGTCTCGGTCTCCATATATGGATGCTACCCTAAAAAGTTGAAATCCGGACGAAGCCTGGGAGTGTGACGCCCGGCGCCCGGATCCCCCACCCAAGGGCGCAGACGTTCGACGTCACACTCCGCAGACTACCGCTCACAGCCCGAAGCGACGCTGGAGGTCCCCAAGCTGGCCGGGAAGGCGCGGAGAGGACCCGTGCTGACCCGGAGCCGCATGGCCGGCGTGGCCGGCGCCGGGCACCCCGTCCCCGTACGGCACCGCACCCGTCGCCTGCTCGGGCAGGAGAGTCTCCGTCGACTGGAGCAGCACCGTCCCCGCGCCCACGAACTCGAACTGGTGCTCCTCGCCCGACGCCCCGCCGATCCCCGCCAGCTGCCGCAGCCCGCCCATGACCCCGCTCATATAGCCGTGGTCGTAGTGGTGGCACGGCGAAGGGCAGTCCGCCCAGCCCACCAGCGCCTGCGGGTCCACCCGGATCGGGGGCTCCATGAAGACGACCGGGCCGTTCGACGCCGCCACGAACTTGCCCGTGCCGATCAGGGTCAGAAATCCCGGCACGATCGACTGCTTGAGCGCCAGGGTCGGCTGGTACGCGAGCAGGTTCCCGGACCGGATCGTCAGATTGCCGTCCTCCAGGTCGAAGGAGTTCACGTCGAACGCCCGGTCCGCGAGCAGCATCTTGCCGCTGCCCTCGGCCACCACCCAGTCGCTCGCGTGCAGCGGCGAGTGGAAGCTCGTACGCATCAGGCCGTCGAAGCGGCCGTGGCCGATCCCGTTGAAGTCGACGCGCCCGTAGTAGGCGATCATCTTGCCCTTCTGCAGGAACCACTGGGAGCCCTTGAGCTCCACGCAGAAGGTGTAGGCGTTGACGTTGTCGTCGCTCGGCAGCGTCATCGGGTCAAAGATCACCGGCGTGCTCACAGCTTCTCCTCCGACGCCTGGACGTACACCGCACCACTGCCGCTCAGCTCCAGCTGGAACGCCTCGCCCGAGCCGCGCCCCACCATGTCGCGCCAACCCAGCGCCGTGGAGAGCTTGTTCCGCACGTCGCCGTGGTGCGCGACGTACGCCTGAGGGTCGACGTGCACCGGCCGGCCCGGAGTGATCGGCAGTTCGATCACTCCGCCGTGCGCCATGACCGCGACCGCGCCGTGCCCCTTCAGGGTCGTGGTGAACAGCCCCTGACCGGTGACCTGGCCGCGCACCATGCCCATGACCCCGCCCTGGGAGCCCATGAACATCGTGCCCTGCTGCAGCGTGCCGTCGAAGGCGAGCAGCCGGTCGGCCTCGACGTACAGGGTGTCGCCGGTGAGGCCGATGACCTGGATGTGATGGCCGCCGTGGCCGAACATCACCGTGCCGCTGCCCTCGACCGTCATCAGCGGGGTCGCCTCGTCGGCCACCCGCCGGCCGATCATCGACATCAGGCCGCCCTGGCCGCCCGCCATGTTCGGGGTGAAGGACACCTCGCCCTTGTACGCGAGCATCGCGCCGCGCTGGCTGTACATCTTCTGGCCGGGGACGACCGTCGCCTCGACCATCTTCGAGTTGATCTCACGGAAGGGCATGTCACACGTCCCCTGCGATCGTGTTGCGCTCGCTCGGCTGGACGTACACGAGCCCGTCGCCCTCGAAGCGGAGCTGGAACGCCTCGCCGCCGCCCTCGCCCATGAACGTCCGGAAGGTGACCCCGGACTGGAAGTGCTGCTGGACGTTGCCCTGGTGGGCGATGTACGCGCCGGGGTCGACGGAGAGGGGGTACTGCGGCGTCACGCGCAGCACGACCGCCGGGCCGTCGGACATGATCGCGGCCTGGCCGGTGCCCTCGACGGTCGTCGTGAACAGGCCGTTGCCGGTCGCGCCGCCGCGCAGGCCGGTGAAGCTGGTGCCGGTGCGCAGCCCGCCGTCCGTGCAGAGCAGATTGCTCGACTCGACGTACAGCTTGTCGCCGTGCAGCGAGACGAGGTTGATCTCGGACGCGCGGTCGGCGAAATAGCAGGTGCCCTGGCCCTTCACCTCCATCATCGTCATCTGCTCACCGGTGAGGCGGCGCGTCACCATGCCGCGGATGCCCTCACCCCCGCCGGAGAGTTTCTTGAAGGCCATCTGGCCGTCGTACGCGACCATGGAGCCGTTCTTCGCCTTGACGGCGTCCCCGGTCATGTCGACGGCGAGCACCTTGCTGCCTTGAAGTCGGAACATTGCCACGGGGTGAAGGTACTGGGCGGGGGACGATTTCGGACAGGGCCCCCGGAACGATCCCGACCCTGACGCGACCCCGAGCCCACCCGGGTAAAGAGCTGGAAAAGCGCGGTGCCACAATGGACGCGCTTGTGCGTGCGTTCACAAGCGCATGGATGTTTCGCCCCCCTCCTCCGAAGGTGCCGCCCCGTGGACATCAAGACCGCTTCCGCCCTCCACCGCCTCCGGCTCGTCTCCGCGCCCGAGGCCGTGTCGTTCCTGCTGCTGCTCGTCTGCTCGGTGCTCAAGCGCACGACGGAGTTCAACGCGGTTCCCGTGATGGGCGCCATCCACGGTGTGCTGTTCATCCTGTACGTGATCTTCTGGCTCGACGCCTGGAACCGTACGAAGTGGGACGTCAAGACGGCCGCCGTCTACTTCATCCTCTCCGTGCTGCCCTTCGGCGGCTTCTTCGCCGAGCGCAAGCTCAAGCGCGCCGCCGCGGACGCCGTCATCGCCGCCCGCGCCCGCCGCGAGGGCAAGGTGAACGCGTGATCGTCGCCTTCTCCGTCACCCCGCTCGGCGTCGGCGAGGACGTCGGCGAGTACGTCGCCGACGCGGTGCGCGTCGTCCGCGAGTCCGGGCTCCCGAACCGCACGGACGCGATGTTCACCTCGATCGAGGGCGACAACTGGGACGAGGTCATGGACGTCGTCAAACGCGCCGTCGCAGCCGTCGAGGCCCGCGCCCCGCGCGTCTCGCTGGTCCTCAAGGCCGACCTCAGGCCCGGCGTCACCGACGGCCTGACCAGCAAGGTGGAGACGGTGGAGCGCCACCTCTCGGCGTGACGGCCCCCCGGGGCCGCTCGGCCCCGCCGGGGCTGCTCGCGGTGCCACGGCCCGCGAGCAGCCCCGGTGACCGAACTCCGAGACGGGGCTGACCAGCATGTGACCAGTGGGTAAGGTCGGTGCCGTGCCGAAGCCGCTCAGCCTTCCGTTCGACCCCATCGCCCGAGCCGACGAGCTCTGGCAGCAGCGCTGGGGCGCCGTGCCCTCGATGGCCGCGATCACCTCGATCATGCGTGCGCATCAGATCCTGCTCGCCGAGGTCGACGCCGTCGTGAAGCCGTACGGGCTGACGTTCGCGCGGTACGAGGCGCTGGTGCTGCTCACCTTCTCGAAGGCCGGCGAGCTGCCGATGTCGAAGATCGGCGAGCGGCTCATGGTGCACCCGACGTCCGTGACGAACACGGTGGACCGGCTGGTGAGGTCCGGTCTCGTCGCCAAGCGCCCCAACCCCAACGACGGGCGCGGCACGCTCGCCTCCATCACGGAGAAGGGCCGCGAGGTCGTCGAAGCGGCCACCCGCGACCTGATGGGGATGGACTTCGGGCTCGGTGCGTACGACGCC
Source organism: Streptomyces sp. FIT100 (assembly GCF_024584805.1). Classification (NCBI taxonomy): domain Bacteria; kingdom Bacillati; phylum Actinomycetota; class Actinomycetes; order Kitasatosporales; family Streptomycetaceae; genus Streptomyces; species Streptomyces sp. FIT100. The sequence goes on from NZ_CP075715.1 coordinate 5,550,779, forward strand.
GAGGAGTGTGCGGAGATCTTCGCGCTGCTGCGTCCGCTGCGGGTCGCCGCGCACGACTTCGACGAGCGGTGACCCGAGGGGCAACCCGCTGCAAGATCGGCCGAAGCGGGTCGTTACGCTCGTCCGCATGAAGAAGAGCGTCCTGACCCGCTACCGGGTGATGGCCTACGTCACCGCCGTCATGCTGCTCGTGCTGTGCACCTGCATGGTGTTCAAGTACGGCTTCGACACCGGCGAGGACGTCACCTTCGCCGTCTCGCAGGCCCACGGGCTCCTCTACATCATCTACCTGATCTTCGCCTTCGACCTGGGCTCCAAGGCCAAGTGGTCGTTCGGCAAGCTGCTGTGGGTGCTCCTCTCGGGCACGATCCCCTTCGCCGCCTTCTTCGTCGAGCGCAAGGTCACACGCACGGTCGAGCCCCTGGTCAGCGGGGTCGAGCCGGCCGTCGCCAAGGCGTAACCCCACCGCCGTACGGACACGTGCGGCGGTCTCCCATCGACATTTACTAGGACGTCCTAGTAAATTCGAAGCATGGACGCTGACGCCATCGAGGAGGGCCGCCGCCGCTGGCAGGCCCGGTACGACTCCGCAAAGAAGCGGAACGCCGACTTCACCACGCTCTCCGGTGATCCGGTCGAGCCGGTCTACGGGCCCCGGCCCGGTGACACCTACGAGGGCTTCGAGCGGATCGGCTGGCCCGGCGAGTTCCCCTACACCCGCGGTCTGTACGCCACCGGCTACCGCGGCCGCACCTGGACCATCCGCCAGTTCGCCGGCTTCGGCAACGCCGAGCAGACCAACGAGCGGTACAAGATGATCCTGGCCGCCGGCGGCGGCGGGCTCAGCGTCGCCTTCGACATGCCGACGCTCATGGGCCGCGACTCCGACGACCCGCGCTCGCTCGGCGAGGTCGGCCACTGCGGTGTCGCCATCGACTCCGCCGCCGACATGGACGTCCTCTTCAAGGACATCCCGCTCGGCGACGTCACCACCTCGATGACGATCAGCGGCCCCGCCGTCCCGGTCTTCTGCATGTACCTCGTCGCCGCCGAGCGGCAGGGCATCGACCCCGCCGTCCTCAACGGCACGCTCCAGACCGACATCTTCAAGGAGTACATCGCGCAGAAGGAGTGGCTCTTCCAGCCCGAGCCCCATCTGCGCCTCATCGGCGACCTGATGGAGCACTGCGCCCGCTCCATCCCCGCCTACAAGCCCCTCTCCGTCTCCGGCTACCACATCCGCGAGGCGGGCGCGACGGCCGCGCAGGAGCTGGCGTACACGCTGGCCGACGGCTTCGGGTACGTCGAGCTCGGCCTCAGCCGCGGCCTGGACGTCGACGTCTTCGCGCCCGGACTGTCCTTCTTCTTCGACGCGCACCTCGACTTCTTCGAGGAGATCGCCAAGTTCCGTGCGGCCCGCCGCATCTGGGCCCGCTGGATGCGGGACGTGTACGGGGCGAGGACCGACAAGGCGCAGTGGCTGCGGTTCCACACCCAGACCGCCGGCGTCTCGCTCACCGCCCAGCAGCCGTACAACAACGTCGTCCGCACGGCCGTCGAAGCCCTCGCGGCCGTCCTCGGTGGCACCAACTCCCTGCACACCAACGCACTGGACGAGACCCTCGCCCTGCCCTCCGAGCAGGCCGCCGAGATCGCCCTGCGCACCCAGCAGGTGCTGATGGAGGAGACCGGCGTCGCCAACGTGGCCGACCCGCTGGGCGGCGCCTGGTACGTCGAGCAGCTCACCGACCGCATCGAGGCCGACGCCGAGAAGATCTTCGAGCAGATCAAGGAGCGCGGGCTGCGCGCCCACCCGGACGGGCAGCACCCGATCGGGCCGATCACCTCCGGCATCCTGCGCGGCATCGAGGACGGCTGGTTCACCGGCGAGATCGCCGAGTCCGCCTTCCGCTACCAGCAGTCCCTGGAGAAGGGCGACAAGCGGGTCGTCGGCGTCAACGTCCACCACGGCTCGGTCACCGGCGACCTGGAGATCCTCCGCGTCAGCCACGAGGTGGAGTGGGAGCAGGTCCGCATCCTGGGCGAGCGCAAGGAACGGCGCGACGACGCGCTCGTACGGGCCTCGCTGGACAAGATGCTGGCCGCGGCCCGCGACGGCTCCAACATGATCGAGCCGATGCTGGAGGCGGTCCGCGCCGAGGCGACGCTGGGCGAGATCTGCGGTGTGCTGCGTGACGAGTGGGGGACGTACACGGAGCCGCCCGGCTTCTGACGCGATCGGTGACCGGGGCGCGGTGGCTCACGGAGGTGCTGCCGCCCCGGTTTCGCGCCTGTGCGGGCCCCGGCAGCGAGCCGGGGCCTGTTCTGTCCTGTCCGGGCCCGGCGCCGTGGCGAGGGCCTGCCTCGGTCCGCCGCCGTGGCGAGGCCGCGCTCGACCGGATCACCCGGCGGGCCGAACTCGGCCGAACCGTTGGCCAGTTCCGTCCTGAGCGGGGGCGGGCGGGAGCGCCGGGGCAGTCAGGAATGTTGGGCAGCCGGGTGAGCCGGGTGAGCCGGGTGAGCCGGGGCAGCCGGGATGGCTGGGACGGCCGGCCGGGGCCTAAGCGTTCCGCGCGGGCCCGTCCGCAGGCTTGTGCGCCTGCGTCGCCGCCGCTTTCAGTCCGCCCAGCAGCACCGCGGTGAAGCGGCGGACCCAGTCCTCGTCGACAGGCTCGCCGCTCACCAGGGCCCGGTGCACCACCGCGCCCGCGATCACGTCGAAGATCAGGTCGGCGGTGCGGGCGGCCGCCTCCGGGTCGGGCTCCGCCGGGAGTTCACCCCGGTCCTGAGCCCGGGCGCGGCCCTCCAGTACGAGGCGCTTCTGACGGTCGACGATCGAGACCCGGATGCGCTCGCGCAGCGGCTCGTCGCGTGTCGACTCGGCGACGACGGCCATCAGCGCGGTCCTGGCCTCCGGCCGCTCGAGCAGCGCGGCGAACTGCAGCACCACGTCCTCGATGTCCGCGGCGAGCGAGCCCCGGTCGGGGAGCTCCAGTTCGTCGAAGAGGACGGCGACCGCGTCCACGACGAGTTCGCTCTTGCCCGCCCAGCGCCGGTAGAGCGTGGTCTTGGCCACCCCGGCGCGGGCGGCCACATCGCCCAGCGTCAGCTTGGACCAGCCCAGCTCGACCAGAGCGGCCCTGGTCGCCTCCAGGATCGCGGCGTCCGCCTCGGCGCTGCGGGGGCGGCCGGTACGGGGCGGTTTCGGACGGCTGCGGCTGCACATGAACGCGACCATACCCGCCGGTAGCTCCATCGCTGTGAGCCACTTCACCAGTCGGGGGTTCCCGGGCCCGTGGTATTCCAGTTACGCTACGACCCGTAGCGAAAGCGTGAGCTGAGCGACGACCACAGGCGCCAGGTGGGGACCCGGCGCCACAGTACGCGGCACCACCGCCGGGGGTACAGGGCACCGGCGGCCGGGGTCTTTCACCCGTGCTTTTCATTCGTGCGCGCGGAGGGGGGAGGATGTACTCATGCAGCCTAGGAACATGTCCATGAGCGGCGTCGTCGACCTCGCCGCGGTAAAGGCGGCCGGCGAGGCCAAGGTCAAGGCGGAGCAGACGCGTGCCGAGGCCGCCCGGCAGGGCGGCGGCGGTGCCGTGCCCCCCTCCAGTCTGGTGATCGACGTCGACGAGGCGGGCTTCGAGCGCGACATCCTCCAGCGCTCGGCCGAGGTCCCGGTCGTCATCGACTTCTGGGCCGAGTGGTGCGAGCCCTGCAAGCAGCTGAGCCCGGCCCTGGAGCGCCTGGCCCGTGAGTACAACGGCCGCTTCGTGCTCGCCAAGATCGACGTCGAAGCCAACCAGATGCTGATGCAGCAGTTCGGGATCCAGGGCATCCCGGCCGTCTTCGCGGTGGTCGCCGGCCAGGCGCTGCCGCTCTTCCAGGGCCTCGCGCCCGAGCCGCAGATCCGGCAGACCCTCGACCAGCTGATCCAGGTCGGCGAGGAGCGCTTCGGGCTGACCGGCCTCACCGTCGACCAGGACGCGGCCGAGGCCCCCGTGGCCGAACAGCCGCAGATGCCGGCCGGGCCGCACGACGCGCTGCTCGAAGCGGCCGTGCAGGCGCTCGACGCGGGCGACCTCGGCGGCGCCGTGCAGGCGTACAGGAACGTGCTCTCCGACGACCCGGGCAACATGGAGGCCAAGCTCGGTCTCGCCCAGGCCGAACTGCTCGCCCGCGTACAGGACATGGATGCGCAGAAAGTGCGCAAGGACGCCGCCGACAAGCCGGCCGACGTCCAGGCCCAGATCGCCGCGGCCGACCTGGATCTGGTCGGTGGCCATGTCGAGGACGCCTTCGGCCGGCTCGTCGACACGGTGCGGCGTACGGCGGGCGAGGACCGCGATGCCGCGCGGCTGCGGCTGCTGGAGCTGTTCGAGGTGATCGGCCCGGACGACCCGCGGGTGTCCGCGGCGCGCACGGCGCTCGCGCGCGTGCTGTTCTGATCCGGCGCGCCTGATCGATCGCCGGCCACGGCACCGATTTGGCGACACAGTGACAAAGCGCGGCCGCGTTTTACCAAAACTTGGTAAACGCGGCCGCTGTTACTCGCAGTAAATCAACTCAATTGTTCTGTCCGCTTTTTCGGGGCAATCTCCCCATCTGTCGGACCCCTCTGGGGCACCCTCTGTGGCCGCATCGCGGCGCCCTGTCGCGGCGTGGTTATCCGTCCGTTACTAGCGAGTAACGAACCCCCTTGTGCCCGGCCGCGTAATGCACCACGATCGGCGACGCTCGGTCCATCACCGCACCAGCCCGGCATCCAGTCGCGTCCGCGGTCCTGGGTCCCCACCGAGCGGGCCGGCGGCAGAGGCGCCGGCCGCGGACAGGGGGGTTCCTGCCCGACCGGCAGGGCCTGTCCGAATGCGGTTGCGCGAAGGCGTGGCCAGTGGTTGTCGCTCGGGGGTGATCGCCGGTGATTCGGACGCGGCTAGCGCCTGAGGCACAGGCGCTCTCCTTCCCGAGGACGTAGCACTTCTCCCATCCCAGGACGGACCTCCTCGGTCCGTACCGGAGATGTACGTCCGAGAAGGAGGAACAGATATGTCCCAGGTACGTGGTGGGACCAGATGGAAGCGGTTCGCGGTCGTCATGGTGCCGTCCGTGGCCGCGACGGCCGCGATAGGCGTCGGCCTGGCACAGGGCGCGCTTGCGGCGTCGTTCAGCGTCTCCGGCCAGAGCTTCAAGGTGACGGCCGATGAGCTGAACGGTGAGGACTTCTTCCAGTACGGAAGCCTCGCGCAGGGTACCGACCTCAACGGCAAGCCGACCGCTCACCCGGTCGCCGTGTCGGCGTTCAGCCACGCGACGATCACCAACATGTGTCAGTCGGTCGTCACTCCCAACGTGCCGTTCTTCGGCAATGTCAGCCTGGAGCTCACGGCCGGCAACAAGGGCACGCCGGTCGACGCGACGGACCTTTACCTGGACGTCGAGGAGCTCAAGACGACGAGCGCCGAGTTCGAGGACATCGACATCGGCGTCGCCGCAGGCGACAAGGGCAACGAGCCGGGCATCCAGCCTGGTACGCAGGCGAACAAGTACGGATTCGCCCAGCGTGCCAAGTCGGCCAAGCTGACCGGCGTCAAGCAGACGGCGTGGGCGACCAGCGCCGGCACCTTCAAGCTGAGTGGTCTTTCCATGAAGCTGCACAAGGGTGTCAAGGAGTGCTACTAAGCACCCGCCCGGGCGGGCGGGGAGCGCCGTGCGCGGCCCCGCCCGCCCGACCCTCACCACTTTTCACAGCAACACCGGTTCCAGGGAGCTGTTTTCCATGAGCGCCGAGTCACCGGGGCAGAACGACGAGCACTACCTCCGCGTCATCAGGCGGCGTTTCCGCGACTGGCGGGGTCAGCGGCCCTTCTGGGCCGGCCTGTTCACCATGCTCGGCGGCATTCCGATCGCCTACTTCCCGTATGCGAGTCTCCAGCTCGGCCACATGACGCTGAACATGGCCACGACCGCGGGCGCGGGGTCACTGATCATCGGCGTACTGCTGGTCACGCTGGGGCTGACGATGTGGTTCCACCACATCGTCCGGGTGTTCGCCGGCGTGGCGACGATCCTGCTGGCGCTGATCTCGCTGCCGGTCTCCAACATCGGCGGCTTCCTCATCGGCTTCCTGTTCTCCCTGATCGGTGGCGCGCTCTCCATCTCCTGGGCACCGGGCAAGCCTGCCGATCCGGCCGAGGACCATGCGGAGCCGACTGCCCCGGCTCCCGCTCCGGGCGCTGCGGACGACGTCCCCCTCGTACCCGGTCCGCAGTTCTCGGACACCATGCGCCTGTCGAAGACGACTGCCCACACCGAAGGCGGGAGGAACAGTGCGGGGTGACGAAGAATCACTGATCGCGGCTGACTACCAGCCTCGCCTGGGGAAGGGCCCGCGGCACGCGGCCCCGAGGAAGTCGCTGCTGACCAAGCTGCAGATACCGGCGGGCAAGGCCATGGCCATCGCCGCGATGCCCACGGCGGTCTTCGTCGGCATGGGGCTCACGCCCAAGCTCGCGCTCGCCGACGACAAGGACATTCCGTTCGCCCCCGGCCCGTGCGTGACCCGCTCGGACGAGCCGGAGGAGTCGCCGTCCGCTTCGGAGTCGTCGAAGCCCTCGGACGACGCGTCGGAGGACTCCTCCGACAAGCCGTCGGAGAGCCCTTCCGGTGACACGGGCGACGGGCAGGAGGAGCCGAAGCCGGGTGAGTCCCCGTCGGCTTCCGAGCCGGCGGACAAGCCGGACGAGCAGTCCGCCTCTCCGTCGCCGTCCGAGACCAAGAACCCGCTCGACCCGCTGGGCGTGGGCGACGCGCTCAAGGACCTGCTCGACGGTCCCGACGCGGAGCCGACCTCGTCCGCCCCTGCGCCGAGCGACACGGCGAAGCCGTCCGAGTCCGCCCCGGCCGAGTCGGACGAACCGGCGAAGGACCTGGTCTCCGGCACGGTCGACAAGACCAAGGACGCCATCAAGGACGCGGCCGAGAAGGCCGGCGCCGAGGTCGAGGAGCTCGACGACAAGGTCAAGGGCCTCGACCCGGTCAAGGACGAGGACATCCCCGAGGGCGCCGACGGCAAGCCGCGGTTCCCCTGTCCCACCGCCGACCCCGAGGCGCTCGCGGCAGCCGATCTGGAGCAGGGCATCCCCCTTCTGCCGGACGCGCCGTGGCGGCTGGAGAGCACCAGGCTCACGCTGAACGGGCTCAAGTACCACGGCATCGTCGAGGTCAAGACCGGCAGCGGAAAGATCAAGAAGGCGCTGAAGTTCACCGCCACGTCGGTGGACATCAAGGACCTGCACCAGCTGGTCGAAGGGCCGAACGGAACCACCGCGCATGTCAAGGGTTCGCCGGGCTCCACGTCCACGATCCGCAACGGCACGGTGACCATGTACACGGAGGAGCTGAAGGGCAATCTCTTCGGCCTCATCCCGGTCACCTTCAGCCCGCAGACCCCGCCTCCGCTGGATGTCCCCTTCGCCATCTTCACTGATGTGAAGATCAAGCAGGCGGGCCAGTTCGGCGGGACGCTGACGGTGCCGGGACTGCACAACTACTTCACCGGTGGCAACACCGGCTGAGCTTCCGGGAGCCGCGGAAAGAACTGTGGGCCGCACCCTTCACACGAAGGGCGCGGCCCACAGTTGCTTGCCTCGGTCTACTTTGGTCAGCCCCGCTGGAGGCCTTGCTCCACCAAGAGCTCCGGGTATCCGAACCGTTCCCCGAGCGTCACGAACTCTGCGCGGCAGTTCGCGCTGACCGGCAGGGCGTAGTGCTTCACCGCCCGTAGGAACAGCAGGTAACCAAGGTCGGCGCAGGCATGGGTGACCACCTGCTCCAACGCCGGTACCAGACCAGCCAGCGGCAGCGGGTTGAATCGCTCTCCTTCCTCGTGTGCCAGGGGCAGGTCCGCGGTGACCGGGCCTATCCCCCGGAGCACGGCGGCGCGCGGCGCGCTGTCCGTCACCGGTCCGGGAGGCGGTGGCACGAAGTCCCCTTCACGGCGGGCCTCGGCCGCAAGCCAGGACGATCCGATCAGCTCCAGCCAGGCCCGAGGCCCGAGCTCCTCCTTGCACGGGTCGAAGACGTGGTCAGTGGAGCCGACCCGCGCCGTCCGGATCGACCCCTCGGGCAGTGTGGAATCCAGCAGACATCGCACGTCCCGCCCCAGCTGCAGGCAAGCAGGTCAACCGTCTCGCACCAGGGTGGCGATGGGCCGAAGCGCTCGATGCTGCGATCTGCGGCTGACTCCGCCCCGAACAAAGGCGCCCACTGCCACGCCAGGGTCCAGGGCTGGCCCTTGCGGATTGGGTCGGCACCCTCGCGTCGTAGTGCGGTGATCAGCTTGCCGAACTGACGTGGGCTCAGCCCGGTGATCGGTTGTTCAGGAGGGCTTCGACGCCGTGATCACACCAGTCGCATCAGATCATGTCATCGGTGGCTTTCTGTGTCCGTCGGCGAACTGCTTTCCCGATACGGTTCGGACGTCGCAGGGAGGTAGGGGGTGGGGCTGCGGCAAGATACCTTGAGTCCCGCGCTGGATGCCGGGGCCTGCGCGACCCACTCCCACGGCCGCGAGTCCCTCACGCTCTCCGTCCGGCCTACCGAGGCCGTGATCGCATCTCGAGCCACTGACAGACACAGCCGGTCCAAGGACCAGCGGCGACGAGCCACCTGCACGGCGCCCAGCCCAGGTAACCAGCGCGATCACCCAACAGTAGTGGCGGGACAGGGCACTGCACGCGCGATGTCTGTGAACTCAGAGGGGTGCCCCCCTGCCCCAGAGCTCCTCCGCGTGCTCTGCGAACCTGTCGAACATCCCTCCCTCGCCCTGGCGGCGCAGGTGCAGCAGAGGCGAGTCGTGGCCGACCAGCCGCGCCAGGTGCGGGGTGACCAGGGCGTCGTGGTCGAAGCGGAAGACCGACAGGGACACATGGTTCATCGCATCGTCCGCGCTGCTCAGACGGGTCTCGAGACCCTCCACCGGGCCGAGGCGCTCCAGGTTCTCCAGGGTGACCTTGATACGTGTGGATACGCTCAGCGCTACGTCTTCGATGGCCTCGCGCTGACGGGTCACCGGACCATCGGGGTTGCCCAGCAGGAAGCGGACTCGACACCCAGTTGCGGCCTTGCGGCGCAGAGTGTCGGCGAACGCTGGTTGCTCAAGCCAGAAGAAGTAGTTCGTGTAGCCGGCGAGGAAGATCTCATCGGTGGCGCCCTCGATGAGTTCGCCCCACGCTGTCGACGGACAGGCGGACCGGTACGGGTAGGCCTGCACCAGCTCACGGTCGTGGCCCGACTTCAAGCGTTCCTGTACAGCCTTCGGCCAGATCATCTCTTCGTCCACCTTCAGTGCCTGGCAGGCATCGACACGGTTCCTTGCGTGGGGTATGAGCTCGACGTCGGCCAGCCACCGTTCCACCGTCTTGGGCGCCGCACCGATGCGGGCGGCAAGCTTCCGGGGCGTCAGGTTCGCGTCCGACATAGCGGATCGTAATGCGACGTTCAAGGCTTCCCCCAACGACCTTTGGGACTTCTTGCACCGTAGCGAGCGAGCGGCCAACTGTCCCTGCTTCAGATGGAGATACGTCCGCAAGGGGGCACCACCATCGCATCCATGAGCACCGAGAAGACGAGGATGAGCCCTCCTGCGCATGTGGAGCTCCCGCCCATGCCTCCGCGGCCGGTCCCAGGCTGTGGAGTGTGCGCGGCTCTGGCCGCGCAACGACAGGTGGCCAGAGACCGGGGCGACTACTCCGCCGTGACCGACGCCGATGTGGAGATCCGCAACCATCAGCACCGGACGAAGGGGTGGGCCGGTGGAGATGCAGCGATGGCGTGACAACTGTGCGGCAGCTGAGGACGCGACCCGCGCGCTCGCACAGGCCCTCGGTCGGCTCGGCATCCCAGAGCGTCAGTACCGGCACATGCGATCAGCGGTCACCGCCTCCGGAAAACCCTACGTCTATCTCGGGCTGGTCCCTGCCGGGCTTGTCGCAAGGATCGCTGCGGTGCTGGGTGCGGAGGGTCGGCGGGCGGATCAGTAGTGGTAGCGGGCCTTGATGACGACGACTTCCTTGTCGTCGGCCCGGTAGACGAGGCGGTGTTCGTCGTCGATGCGGCGGGACCAGTAGCCCGACAGGTCACCTTTCAACGGCTCGGGCTTGCCGATTCCGACGAAGGGGTCGCGCTGGATCTCGCCGATCAGCCGGTTGATCTTCTTCGCCATCTGCTTGTTGGCAGCTTGCCAGTAGAGGTAGTCCTCCCAGCCGGTAGGCCGGAAACGTACGTCCCTCACTCCTCGCCCTCCGCCATGGCTTCAAGCTCGTCCATGGTCTTCTCGATCACGGGGGTGTCGGCTGCTTTGTCTGCGGCGATGGCGGCCATCAGGCGGGCGGCGTTGGCCGGGGAGCGCAGGAGATAGACGGTCTCCTGCCAGGAGCGGTAGTCGTCGGCGGACATCAGGACGGCGTTGCCGCCCTTGGAGGTGATCTCGACAGGCTCGTGATCGTCGTTGACCTGCTGGATGAGCGGGAACAGCTTTGCTCGGGCTTCGCTGGCCGTGATGGCCATGTGGCTCCTCCTCTCGGCAAGTGGTACGGAACGACTGTACCGCAGGAGTGGTACGAGGGTGTGGTACCAGGGATGTTCTGGCTGTGCGACCTTCCGAGCGTGAAGGGGGATCGTCTCGTGGCGGGCGACAGCCCGGATCAATGCCGATCCTGACCAGCTCAAGGACGCACCGCGCCCGCTGGGCGACGTCAACCTCGGTCAGGCAGAGGTGCAGTGAAGCGGGGCTGGCCGCACAGGCCAGCCGGCCTACCCGCACCCGCCAGGGGCCCGGCGACGGTTCGTTGGTCATCGGTGTTCGTGTGCCCGACACGTGGCCGACCCACCAGCGGGCGCACGGCACGGCCCCCTTGCCGCAGCCGGCCCGCCCGGCCGGGGAACCCGCCACGGAACCCGCCGCGGGACCTGTGGCCGTACGCAGCGCCGCCCCCTGGGGCTGACGCAGTGTGGGCCGCACCCCCGCCGGGGTGCGGCCCACATCGCTCGGTTCAGCTCACCGTCAGGCGGACTTGGTCCCGCCGCCCAGGTGGTGGACGCGCACCATGTTGGTGGTGCCGGGGACGCCCGGAGGGGAGCCCGCAGTGATGATCATCGTGTCGCCCTCGTTGTAGCGCTGGAGCTTCAGCAGCTCCGCGTCGACGAAGTCGACCATCGCGTCCGTCGTCTGCACGAACGGTGCGATGAAGGGCTCCACGCCCCAGCTCAGGGTGAGCTGGTTGCGGGTGGTCTCGTCCGTCGTGAAGGCGAGGATCGGCTGCTTGGCGCGGTAGCGGGAGAGCCGCCGGGCCGTGTCGCCGGACTTGGTGAAGGCGACGAGGCCCTTGCCGTCCAGGAAGTCGGCGATCTCGCAGGCGGCGCGGGCCACCGAGCCGCCCTGGGTGCGCGGCTTCTTGCCCGGGACCAGGGGCTGGAGGCCCTTGGAGAGGAGCTCCTCCTCGGCCGCGGTGACGATCTTGGACATCGTCTTGACGGTCTCGATCGGGTACGCGCCCACGCTCGACTCCGCCGAGAGCATGACCGCGTCCGCGCCGTCCAGGATCGCGTTGGCGACGTCGGACGCCTCTGCGCGGGTCGGGCGGGAGTTGGTGATCATCGACTCCATCATCTGGGTCGCCACGATCACCGGCTTGGCGTTGCGGCGGCACAGCTCGATGAGGCGCTTCTGCACCATCGGGACCCGCTCCAGCGGGTACTCGACGGCCAGGTCGCCGCGGGCCACCATCACCGCGTCGAACGCCGCGACGACGTCCGCCATGTTCTCGACGGCCTGCGGCTTCTCCACCTTGGCGATGACGGGGACCCGGCGGCCCTCCTCGTCCATCACCTTGTGGACGTCCTTGACGTCGTTGGCGTCGCGGACGAAGGAGAGCGCCACCATGTCGCAGCCCATCCGCAGCGCGAAGCGCAGGTCCTCGACGTCCTTCTCGGACAGGGCCGGGACGTTCACCGCCGTGCCGGGCAGGTTGATGCCCTTGTGGTCGGAGATGACGCCGCCCTCGACGACGATCGTCTTCACGCGCGGGCCCTCGACCTCGACGACGCGCAGCTCGACGTTGCCGTCGTTGATCAGGACCTGGTCGCCCTTGGAGACGTCGCCGGGCAGGCCCTTGTACGTCGTACCGCAAATGGACTTGTCACCGGGGACGTCCTCGGTGGTGATCGTGAACTCGTCGCCGCGGACCAGCTCGACCGGTCCCTCGGCGAAGGTCTCCAGACGGATCTTCGGGCCCTGGAGGTCGGCGAGCACGCCGACGGGGCGGCCGGTGTCCGCCACCGCCCCGCGGAGGCGGTCGTACCGCTCCTGGTGCTCTGCCTGGGTCCCGTGGCTCATGTTGAAACGGGCCACGTTCATGCCGGCCTCGATGAGCGCTTTCAGCTGCTCGTAGGAGTCGACGGCGGGGCCCAGTGTGCAGACGATTTTGGAACGGCGCATGAGGCGGATCCTATCGGTTTGTTTCTACGCGGAATATTCCGTCTGGTGGAATGTACAAATGGGCGCCCGGCCGCTCAGCCGTGGGCCGGTCGCTCAGCCCTCCGCCGGCGCCCCGGTGACCAGGGCGAAGGTCTGCTGTGCGATTTCCAGCTCCTCGTCCGTCGGCACCACCGCGACCGCCACCCGGGCGTAGTCCGGAGAAACGATGCGCGGCTCGTCCGACCGTACGGCGTTGAGCTCAGCGTCCACCACGAGACCCAGTTCCTCCAGACCCGCGATGGCAGCTTCCCGTACCGGAGCGGCGTTCTCGCCGACGCCCGCCGTGAACACGACCGCGTCCACCCGGCCGAGGACCGCGTAATAGGCGCCGATGTACTTCTTCAGCCGGTGGATGTAGATCTCGAAGGCGAGCCGCGCCTGCTCGTCGCCCTCGTCGATCCGCCGCCGGATCTCCCGCATGTCGTTGTCGCCGCACAGCCCCACCAGGCCGCTCTTCTTGTTGAGCAGCACGTCGACGTCGTCCTCGGACATCCCCGCCACCCGCTTGAGGTGGAAGGTGACCGCCGGATCGATGTCGCCGGAGCGGGTGCCCATGACCAGCCCCTCCAGCGGGGTCAGCCCCATCGACGTGTCCACGCAGCGGCTGCCGGCCACCGCGGACGCGGAGGCGCCGTTGCCCAGGTGCAGCACGATGACGTTCACGTCCTCCGGCGCCCTGCCCAGCAGCTCGGCGGTCCGGCGCGAGACGTAGGCGTGCGAGGTGCCGTGGAAGCCGTAGCGGCGGATGCGGTGCGCGTCCGCCGTCTCCACGTCGATCGCGTACCGGGCCGCGTACTCGGGCATCGTCGTGTGGAACGCCGTGTCGAAGACCGCGACCTGCGGCAGGTCAGGGCGCAGCGCCTGGGCGGTGCGGATGCCGGTGATGTTCGCCGGGTTGTGCAGCGGGGCCACCGGCACCAGGCGTTCGATCTCGGCCAGCACCTCGTCGGTGACGACGGTGGGCGCGGTGAACCGCAGGCCGCCGTGCACCACCCGGTGGCCGATCGCCGCCAGCTCGGGGGAGTCGAGGCCGAGGCCGTCCTGCGCGAGCTCCTCCGCGACCGCCTTCAGCGCGGCGCCGTGGTCCGCGATCGGGCCCGTGCGCTCCCGCCGTGCGGCGCCGCCGCCGGCCAGCGGGGTGTGCACCACCCGTGAGGTCTCCTCGCCGATCCGCTCGACGAGGCCCGCGGCGAGCCGGGAGCTGTCGTCCATGTCGAGGAGCTGGTACTTCACCGAGGAGGAGCCGGAGTTGAGGACGAGCACGCGCGTGGCGGCGACGGCACCGGTCGGGGTGGGGGTCATGCGGGGAGCTCCTGAGCCTGGGACTGGATCGCGGTGATCGCGACCGTGTTGACGATGTCGCTGACCAGCGCGCCGCGCGAGAGGTCGTTGACCGGCTTGCGCAGGCCCTGGAGCACCGGTCCGACGGCCACCGCGCCGGCCGAGCGCTGCACGGCCTTGTACGTGTTGTTGCCCGTGTTGAGGTCGGGGAAGATCAGTACGGTCGCCTGGCCCGCCACCTCGGAGTCCGGCAGCTTCGTCGCGGCGACGGACGGCTCGACGGCGGCGTCGTACTGGATCGGGCCCTCGATCCTCAGCTCGGGGTGGCGCTCGCGCACCAGCTTGGTGGCCTCGCGCACCTTGTCGACGTCCGCGCCGGAGCCGGAGGTGCCGGTCGAGTACGACAGCATCGCGATCCGCGGCTCGACCCCGAAGCGGGCCGCCGTGCCCGCCGCCTGCACGGCGATGTCGGCGAGCTGTTCGGCGTCCGGGTCCGGGTTGACGGCGCAGTCGCCGTACACGAGCACCCTGTCGGCGAGGCACATGAAGAAGACGGACGAGACGATCGACGCTCCCGGCTTCGTCTTGATGATCTCGAAGGCCGGGCGGATCGTCGCGGCGGTGGAGTGGACGGAGCCGGAGACCATGCCGTCGGCGAGGCCCTGCTCGACCATCAGGGTGCCGAAGTAGTTGACGTCCGAGACGACGTCGTGCGCCAGCTCCACCGTCACGCCCTTGTGGGCGCGCAGCCCCGCGTACAGCTGCGCGAAGTCCTCGCGGAGCTCGGAGGTGGCCGGGTCGATCAGCTGAACGGCGGAGAGGTCGACGCCCAGGTCGGCGGCCTTCTTGCGGATCACGTCGGTGTCGCCGAGCAGCGTCAGCTCGCAGACGTCGCGCCGCAGCAGGACGTCGGCGGCGCGCAGGACGCGCTCCTCCGCGCCCTCGGGCAGCACGACGCGGCGGCGCTCGGCGCGTGCCTGCTCCAACAGGTCGTGCTCGAACATCATCGGTGTGACCCGGCCGGTGCGGGCCACCTCGACCCGGGCGAGCAGTCCGGCCGTGTCGACGTGGCGTTCGAAGAGGCCGAGTGCGGTCTCCGCCTTGCGCGGAGTGCCCGCGCTCAACTTCCCTTCCAGAGCGAAGAGTTCGGCCGCGGTGGGGAAGGAGCCGCCGGGCACCGACAGTACCGGGGTGCCGGGCGCCAGCCGGGAGGCCAGGGTGAGGATCGCGTCGGCGGGGCGCTCGTCCAGGGTGAGCAGCAGGCCGGCGATGGGCGGGGTGCCCGCGGAGTGCGCGGCGAGCGAGCCGACCACCAGATCGGCGCGGTCACCGGGGGTGACGACCATGCAGCCGGGGGTCAGGGCCTTCAGCAGGTTCGGCAGCATCGCACCGCCGAAGACGAAGTCGAGCGCGTCCCTGGCGAGGCCCGAGTCGTCCCCGAGCAGCACGGTGGCCCCCAGGGCCTGGGAGATCTGCGAGACCGTGGGTGCCGCGAGCGCCGGCTCGTCCGGCACGACGTAGCAGGGCACCGGGAGCCGGGCCGCGAGCCGCTCGGCGAGCGCGGCGCGGTCCTCGGCGGCCACCCGGTTCACGACCATCGCGAGGATGTCGCAGCCCAGCACCTCGTAGGCGCGGTGGGCGTTGCGGGTCTCCGCCCGTACGGACTCGGCGGTCTGGCCCTTGCCGCCCACCACGGGTATGACCGAGGCGCCGAACTCGTTGGCCAGCCGGGCGTTCAGGGCGAGCTCGTCGGGGAGTTGGGTGGCGTGGAAGTCGGTGCCGAGGACGAGCACGACGTCGTAGTCGCGGGCGACCGCGTGGAAGCGGTCGACGAGCCGGGAGACCAGCTCGTCGGTGCCCTTCTCGGCCTGGAGCGCGGCGGCCTCGTGGTAGTCCATGCCGTACACGGACGCGGGATCCTGCGAGAGCCGGTAGCGGACACGCAACAGATCGAACAGACGGTCGGGTCCGTCGTGGACCAGTGGACGGAACACCCCCACCCGGTCCACCTGGCGGGTCAGGAGCTCCATGACCCCCAGCTCGACCACCTGGCGACCGTCTCCGCGATCGATCCCGGTCACGTACACGCTGCGCGTCACGCGTGCTCTCCTGTCCTGTGTCGTGTGCCGTGCCAAAAAACCCCGATAGGGTGGCGTTGCCCCCTTGACAATACCTCTGGGGGTGGGTAGAGCGCCCGCCGCGTACACCCGCTCCCGGGGAAGTGGCACGAAGGGCGCGGTCCGGACCAGGCGTGTGAGAATCGAAAACGCTCACAGGCGCCACGAAGAGAGCAAGCGAGCAGGAGACACAGCACGATGCGCATCGGCATTCTCACCGCAGGCGGCGACTGCCCCGGCCTGAACGCAGTGATCCGGTCGGTCGTGCACCGTGCCATGGCCGGCCACGGCGACGAAGTCATCGGCTTCGAGGACGGATTCAAGGGGCTGCTCGACGGCCACTACCGCCGGCTCGACCTCAACGAGGTGAGCGGCATCCTCGCCCGCGGCGGTACGATCCTCGGCTCCGCCCGGCTGGAGCGCGCCAGGCTGCGCGAAGCCGCCGAGAACTGCGAGGAGTTGGCCCGCCGCTACGGCCTCGACGCGCTCATCCCCATCGGCGGCGAGGGCACCCTGACCGCCGCCCGGATGCTGGCCGACGCCGGCATGCCCGTGGTGGGCGTACCGAAGACCATCGACAACGACATCTCCGCCACCGACCGCACCTTCGGATTCGACACGGCCGTCACCGTCGCCACCGAGGCCATCGACCGCCTCAAGACCACCGCCGAGTCCCATCAGCGCGTCATGGTGGTCGAGGTGATGGGCCGGCACGCGGGCTGGATCGCGCTGGAGTCGGGGATGGCGGGCGGCGCCCACGGCATCTGCCTGCCCGAGCGGCCCTTCCAGGTGGACGACCTGGTGAAGATGGTCGAGGAACGCTTCGCCCGCGGCAAGAAGTTCGCGGTCATCTGCGTCGCCGAGGGCGCGCACCCGGCCGAGGGGTCCATGCCGTACGAGAAGGGCGAGATCGACCAGTACGGCCACGAGCGCTTCCAGGGCATCGGCAACCGGCTCGCCGTCGAGCTAGAGCACCGGCTCGGCAAGGAGGCCCGGCCGGTCATCCTCGGCCATGTCCAGCGCGGCGGCGTCCCGACCGCGTACGACCGGGTGCTCGCGACGCGCTTCGGCTGGCACGCGGTGGAGGCCGCGCACCGGGGCGAGTTCGGCATGATGACCGCGCTGCGCGGGACCCAGGTCATGCTGGTCCCGCTGGCGGAGGCGGTCACTCGGCTGAAGACCGTGCCCGAGGACCGGATGCACGAGGCCGAGTCGGTCTTCTGAGCCGGTCTGCTCGGTCGGCCTGCTGAGCCGGTCTGCTGAGCCGGTCTGCTGAGTCGGTCGTCCGGGCCGGACGACCGGGCCGGACGTCCGAGAGACCGCCGGTCACCGGCCCGGGGCCAGCTCCCAGAAGTGGTCCACCACCCGCTCCAGGTACTCCTTGCCGGCCTCGCCCGAACCGCCCGACGCGCCCCAGCTGGACGTCGTCACCATGCGGGCCTGGTAGTCCGCGTGCATCTGCCGCAAAGCGCTCTCGACCTGCCTCCTGGGCACCGCCAGCACCCTCGCGACCGGCCGGACGTACGCCTGCCAGCGGGTCGTCACGGCGCTGCGCAGCAGCTCGGCGAACTCCTCGTTGCGGCCGGTGGCGGTGAGCAGCTCGCGCGGGGAGAGCGCGAGGGCCTCGGCGAGCGCGGCGGTCTGGCGTTCGCTTCCGCGCCAGCGGTCCGTGTCCTCCATCGTCCGGTACGCGGATGCCTCCATCCCCACCAGGCGGGCCAGCTCCTCCGGGTCGATCGCCCGCGCGATCCGGTGCTCGCGCAGGCTCCTGGCCGCGCCCAGCAGATCGCCCGGTGCACACCACAGCACCC